>NC_021985.1:5747161-6062881 GCF_000444875.1 Streptomyces collinus Tu 365
AGTTGCCGGGCGCGCCGGCGAGGGTGTCGAGGGCCTCGCCGCCGGAGCCGACGATGAACTCCGGGATCCCGTGGGTCGGGTCGTACTGGCCGTCCGGGTTCATCGGGCGCAGCCGGGCGTACGCGTGCTCGTGGCCGTTGAGGATGAGCGTGGCGTGGTGTTGGTAGAGGAGCTTCCACCACGCGTCGGTCGCTGCACCCTCGACACCGCCGGCGCCCGGCGCGGAAGCGGGCACCGTGGCGGTCGAGGCCGTTGTGGCGCTGAAGGTCGCCTGGTGCCAGTACGCGATCGTGCACTGACGCTTGTTGGCGGCCAAGTCGTTCGAGAGCCACTGGGTCTCCTGGCCGAGGAGGCCGCTGTCCGTCGTGGAGCAGTCGTGCTTGAACGCGTCGGAGTTGCACTCGGCGTTGAGCGAGATGATGTGCCATCTGCCGAGGTTGTAGGAGTACCACCCCTGCTTGTCGGCGGTGTCGTCGCCGGCCTGGCCCTGGGTCTCCGGCGTGCCGGCCTGGTCGTGGCCGTTGAAGTAGCCGAAGTATCCGGCACCGTTCTGCCCGGCCTCGTTGTCGCCCTTCTTGGTGTACGGGTAGTACTCGTGGTTGCCCGGCGCCGGACGTTCGAGCATCCTCAGGCCGCCCCATGCCTGCTCGAAGGACTGCTCGAAGTCCGTCAGCTTGCCGACCTGGTACTGCTCGTCGCCCAGCAGTGCCACGGCATCGGGGTGCATGTCAGTGGCCTGCTTCGCGGTGGCGAACTCGGCGCTCATGCCGCCCAGGGTGGGGCTGCCGCACTTGAGCGATGCCGGGGTGGTGGCGTTCTCGGCGTCGTCGGGCTCGCAGGCGATGTCGCCGACAGCCGCCAGGGTGTAGGAGGCCGCGCCGTGGTGGGCGTAGGGCCAGTCGTTGTCACTCTGGTTCGCGGCGGCGACGGCGGTGCCGGTGACCGCGAGGACGGCCAGGCCGACAGCTGCGGAGGAGATCTTGGTGACGCGTCTCATGTGCGGTGTCCTTCCACGGCGGGAGTAGCCAACGCACGGTAGGCAGCCGATCTATCAGTTGACACAAACACGGTCCAACGGCTCGGTGAACTCCGTTCGTTGCAGGGCGACGTTTCCTTCACTGCGCCCCAATGGTGCTGCTGGTCACCCTGCTAGCAGGGTGCGCTGCGGGGCGGGCGGGTACCCCTGTGGCGACAAGCCCCAAGACCAAGCCGACTGCGGTGGCAACTACGCGGGCTCCCTCCGTGAAGCCGTCCCCGGCAAAGAAGCCGCACTCCACGAAAAGGCCGCGCTCTCGCTGCGCCAAGGGCCCCGTCGCCGCTCGCCTCAAGTGCCTGAACCCCGCCGTCAAGAGCGTCCAGGTGCTGGGCAAGGGGGAGAATCTGGACGTGACGATCTTCGTGAATTCGGGCGCCTCGCAAGCTTTGTTCGGAGTCGAAGCCACGGTCCATGGCGAGAATTAGGATGTCGTCCGGGCGGCAGCGAGAGTCTTTGGGCAATCCTCTGTTGAAGGGCTGTCAGTCATTGGGGTGGGGCCCGTCGAGGACAAGTACGGCAACACAAGTGCCCAGCCGCTGTGGGTCTGGGGCGCGTATCAGGGTCATTTTTCCCATTTCAACCTGGGCGTCCTGGGGATGAAGACCCTTTGGGATGCCGGCGACAAGTCGGGGTTCATGCCGGGGCTCACCTGATGGCACAGCCGGCCTGGGGCCACACCCCTTCCATGTCTGCCGGGCCGCCTGCCGCGCGTGCGAGATCGGCGCCGCCCGAGGCGGCCATCGGCATCGGCATCACCTAACGCGACGCCCGCTCGATCTGCGGCACGGATGGCGGGCGGCCGACCTCGAGACCCCGCCCGCGCAACGCGAACCCATCGCCAACTACCCTTGCATGTCACGGAACCTGACCGAGCAGAACACGAGTCAAGCTGTCGAAGAGCTGTCGAAGGATCGTCGACGGCCTGACGAAAATCGGCCTGCTCACGGGGGATTTACTAGGCAGTCGCGTCTGTCCACGCGGACGACCGGACACGGTCGGCTTCCCTTGCTGTGGACAGCCGAGGTCGATAGTCGATAAGGAGCACGGCAATGCTGAAGAGGTCACTGGTGGCCGTTCTGAGCGCTTCCGCCCTCGCGGTAGGGGCGCTGGGGCTGAGTACCGGGTCTGCCTCGGCAGCTTCCACCTGGAAGCTGAAGGCCACGTGCAGCTCAGTCAACGTACGAGCGAAGGCCACCACCAGTGCGAAGGTCAATGGCGTCGCTTACAAGGGCGATCTCATGAACGGCACGAAGGTGGACTACAAGGGCTACAAGGACATCAAGGTGGACAAGGCCTGGATCTACGGCAAGGTGGTCCGCAAGGACCGCAACGTCGTCTACGGCTGGGCCGCGCTCAAGTGCTTCAACCCTTACGAGCAGTAGGGGAAACCTGCTCGGACACCCACGGCCTCTGACCGTTTCACCCGGTCAGAGGCCGGCCGCCTGGTGGTGGGCGTGTGAACGCACAGTGACTCGCGCCACGACGGCCTTTAAGCCCGCTGATCATTCAGGAGACCGCGTTCGAACCCCGTCGCCGTCATCGGGTCGATATCGTCTAGCTCGGGCTCCGTCTCGTGCCTCAAAATTCTCGGCGTGGCAGACATGGGACCCACTGAAATAGAGACGCCGGACGGGCTGTTGGGCTGGTGTCTGGTGGCCAACGTGGCGCGAGAGACTGCGCACGGCGAGAGTGGCCTCGACATCCAGCACGGCACGAAGCACTTCAGGGCAGGCGCCCTGCTGTGGCTCCCGCGCGTCCGCTGGGACCCGGGCCACGGTCGCTGGCCTGCGGTGGGCCGGCACCGGGGCAACGGCCGTCGGTATGTCAACATGGTCGTACGCGCACATGACCTGGAGAACTTCCGGGTCAAGGGCGTCTACAGCGAAGCCCTGGTGCGCAGTCTCAACGGCTACGAGCACGACCCGGCCGCCCCGCGGACCCTGCAGAACCCGTGGACCCGCGAGCGGGCCCAGGAAACGGCGGACAGCTGGAACCAACCCCGGGAGCCCGTCCGCATCGACGGCCACTCCCACCCTTGGATCTCCGTTCCCAACCCGCCGCCGGCAGAGCTCCAGATCGACGGTGAAACCCTGCACCTCGCCCACTACGGCACCAGGGGAGCCCACTACAGCCGCACACCCCCTCTCGTGGAATGGACACCGGAGCCCTGAGAGGGTCCTTCGAAGGCGCGAGCAGGCAACGGACGCCGCTGGTTGAGGGAGCAAGTGACGTACCACGGTGGCCTCGTCTCGCTTGTCGCCGGCATGTCGGCAACGTTCATGTGAGAGCGCAGGGGGCCTTGTGGAGCTGCACGTCACGCGCTGGAAGCGGTACGGGCATGACCGTCTGTACGCCAACCTGCCTGATGGCACCGCGGTCGGTTGGGCGGACGTCACGACGGGGGACATCACGGTCTTGCGGGCCGAGCATCGCGACGACGTGGTCGCCGTACTCACGAAGCACTTACAGAACCTCACCGAGCCTGTCTCACCAGACAGGGCCCCGGAGAGTCAGGTGCGTCCGATGCTGCCGCCTCTGACGCCGGCCGACGACCTGGCCGTCAACCCTCCCGGGAAGTCCATACGTGATCTGCTCGATGAATCCGGCCCGGGGCTGATGGAGCGAGTCGTCTCACGGCTTCTGCGGCGGCCCTCGGAATGGGACCGCTGGAGAAAGGGATTGGCGGGGGAGCGGCGAGTGGGAGCGGAGTTGAACCGCTTAGGGCGCCACGGTTGGCGCGCCCTGCACTCCATCCCCTTGGCCAACAAAGTGAATATCGATCACTTACTGATCGGGCCCGGTCGAGTGTTCAGCATCAATACGAAGCACCACGACAAGAAGGCTGTATGGGTCGGGGATGACTCCGTCAAAGTGGATCACGGGAAGCCGGCGCCCTACGCGCGGAAGAGCCGGGCAGAGGCCAAGCGGGTTGCCCGAGTGCTGGAGCGCTATTGCGACTTCCCGGTACCGGTGGAGCCGGTGCTCGTCTTCGTCGGTGTGACCGAGCTGAAGGTGGTCGCCACACAACTCGATGTCCGGGTGTACCAGGAGCGTCAGGTGTCGGCCCTCGCTCCGCTCTCAGGCGTTCTCACGGCCGACCAGGTGGAGCAGGTGTACAGCGTTGCTCGCCATCGGCAGGCTTGGAGCCACGCCTGATTTGGTGGAGAGCGGCTGGCGGGCGATGTCTTAGGGCCGAGGGGTGACCAACGAATGAAGAGCGCGAAGTTGATGGCGCTGACTGGGCTAGCAGGTGCGGCGGCTGTGGTCTCGGGACTGGCTGTACTGATGAAAAACGACGTGGTGAAGAGCCCGCTGTTCAAGGATGCAGCGGAGAAGCAGCAGAACGAGACAAGGAAGCGGCAGGAAGAGGAGGCGCGGCGTCGGCGTGCCATCAAGCGGCAGGACGACTACTTCAGGAAGCAGCGCGAGGAGGCGGCACGCCAGGCCCGCAGCAACAACCACGACTAGGTGTCGGCAGTCCTCGTGGGAGTCCGCTGGTAGCCCTGGTGGTGTGATGATGTGTACCAAGGCGGCGGCACCTGGCGGCGGTGCCGGCTTCGCCCGTTCATGGACTTCACCTGACGCGATGCTCCAAGATCCCGTCGTCGACGGACCCCGACACACATCCGCTCCGGGCGGCACACGCCTGCGCATACGCGAAGACCCCGGCCTCAGCGTTTCCGCTGAGGCCGGGGTCTTTGGGCACCTCATGCTGGGTGCCCCCGGCAGGATTCGAACCTGCGCACACGGCTCCGGAGGCCGTCTTCCTTCCACGCAACCGCGCTGGTCAGACCCGTGCCTGCGAGTAGGTGGATGAGACGTGTCCACGGATAGTCCACGCTGTCCCGACCCACTGCCTTAAACCGTGCTAACTAATAGCCCCGCGTCAGCAGCGTCGCAGGGTGACACCCTGCGACCTGGCAGTTAGATGACGAGTAGTGCCTGGGGGGCTCGCGCCCAGACTGCAAGGGCGCAAGATCGCCCCCAACCTTGAGGTCTACGGGAGACCGACCTGAGGTTTCCGTCGAAGATTAGGCAGTCTAAAGAAGGTGTAGCGCAGGCCACGCAGCAGCCGCAGGCCGATCGAGGCCGCAAGCGCCGTTCGTGCGACGCTCGTGGTGCCTGCGCCAGAGCGATCCGTGTAACTGCGTCAGTTTCAGAGGCCTTCGGCATCTGATAGCTTCCGAACTCTTGGACTGCAGGGGGTTGAGTGGCAGGCGAGCAACCGAGGGCAACCGGTCCGTCGAACGGGGACGAGTACGACCAAACCCTCGCCGCTGTGGTCACCACGGTGGCCGAGACGTATTACTCGCAGCAGGTGCAGGCCGTCAGCGTCGCCCGCGGACGGGCCCAAGCTGCGCAGTCAACGGTCACCTTGTTTGCGGGGGGGCTGATGGCGGCGCTCAGCGTGACCACACTTGCCGACCGTACTTGGTGGACGCAGGTATTGGCCATTGCCGCGGTGGCACTGTGGCTGATGGCAGCCTGGCTCTATCTGTGGGCCGTCGCCTCCCCTATTCCGGAGGATCCCAATGAGCGGGCGACTAACCGGCAGGAACTCGTCAACAAGGTCTTCCAAAAGGTCAGGGCTGAAGCCAAAAAGATCGATGAGCGTCAGCGCTGTGCAAATTGGATGGCTTTGGGGGCCGTGATTCTGAGCCTGTCCACATTCGCGGCGAGTATCGTGACGGACCCCGTGCAAAAGACCTTGCCCGGTACCGTCGTGGTTGACGCCGGTTACCGGTCAGCCCTGCATGCCTTGTGTTCGAAGAAGGCTGCCGACACAGGGCTTGTGAGTGGGCAAATCGTTGAGGAGTCACTCAAGGCGCAGTTCGTCGAGATCAGGCCAGGCGCCGGCGTCTGCGGGAGGCCGGGAACGATCTTGCAGGTGCCACGTGGCGAGGTGCAGGCGGTGAGGTGGCAGGATGCCTGACAGCAACATGGAGGCTCACTTCCTCTGCCTGGTGCCGCTGCCTTTGGAAGAGTCGGCGAGGCAGGCCGCATGTGGAGCGGTGCTAGACGACGTAACCCGTCTGCATGCGTCCGACGGTCGGTTGACCGGCGTCCTAGTGCTCGGCACCTCCGGTGACCGGATGCCAGCCGAGGAACTTGTCTTTCATCTGCAACTGGCGTGTGCGGACCTCGGGTACGAACCGTTTGTCATACCCGTTCCCGGACCGGCCGACCTGCGACTCCCAGCCACACGGTTGTTGACACGCAGCCTGACAGAAGACTGGGGGAGAAACGCTGCCGATCTGTGGGGCGGAGAACTGACGGAGGACATCGTCGCGCCGCTGGAGACCAAGGTGTTTTCAGACCTCACGGCCTGGCAGGACGAAACGATACGGGCCGTCGAGGGATGGCAGCGCGGTCTGCTGCCTGGTGACGGATCTCTGCGTGTCGAGGTCGGTGGGCGAACGCTGGGCCTGGTCAGCGTTAACACGGTGTTCCGCATGGTCACCGAGGGGGCCGATCCACGCCTCTCGGGATGTTGCAAGGAGCAGTTGGACCTCGCCGTGGGGGGTGACTTCGACACCTGGGCCGAGGGCAACGCCCTCACCTTGGTAGCCGCTGGACGGGTGGGCACCTGGCCCGAACTCGCACTGGAGACGGCCCCTCTGCTCAAGCTCGCTGGCACTGGTGAGTCACACGCCGGCTGGATGCTCCCGCCGCCTGACGCCGGACACCGGTTGCTGCGTATTGAACTCGGTGGCAGCCGGGTCGCGGTCAAGGATGCTGCCCATGGCCAGACGATCAGTACCGCTGTCCGCCCGAGGGCCGCTGCACGGGGGCCGCAGGTGCGCGTTGCCCAACGCGCGGAGGAAGCGTACGACGAAAAGCCCCTCCTCGAGGCCTTCCATCAGAATCTTTCCACCGGCCGGATGGCCCTCGTCCTCGTCTCGGGTCCTGAGACCGGACCTCCCATCGACCTCGACGAACTGAACCGCCGTCTCGCCGGGGCAGTGTTCGGAGCCGTGCCGTCACCCATTGAGCCGCCGCTCCGCGAGACGTGGGTCGCAGCCCAGTCGCAGCTGACTGAGGAACAACTAGAGCACTACTTGGACCAGTTGCATGCCTCGAACGGGGAGGCACCCGCCGCCGTGCACCGCTTGCTGCGTGCTCCGTGGTTCCGGATTTACGACTTCACCGGAGCTGACATGCTCGCGCTCGGCAGGAAAGCGGGCGGGGGAGACCGAATTTCACTCGTCAATGCATGCGATGGGCCGCCTGCCGACAAGCACGAAGCCTTCGAAGTTGTCGCGATGCATGGTCTGCCCAAGCAGGAAGGGATTCCTCAGGACTTCGGCGATCCCGAAGACGATCCACCGCGGCATCCGCGCCAGCAATGGTTCCGGCGCCTGCGTGCCGAACTGCTTGAACGTCCGGTGCTTTTCATGTCTCTCTCGCCGAACAGCCCCATCCTGTGGGACACCTTGCGGATGGTGGGCTGGCGAGCCGGAGAGCACGAGTTCCCCGGCTTCCTGGTCGCTCCGGAGGGGACGGCGGTCGACCGGGCACGGCTCCGTCAGGTGGGGCTGCAGCACATTCGTAACTCTCCGTCAGATTTCGTCACCAGGCAGCTAGCGCCCGGCAGCCAGTCCCTAGTGCTGGGCAAGCGTTTGCTAAAGCAGGAGCACGCCGGGGCCCTGCGTGATGTCGGGGTGCAGCGGGTAGCCCAGTTGGTGCAGGACGCGCCTGCTGGCCATGCGTCGTTCCTCGTTGGCCGGGACCCCACATGGGGTGACATAACGAATAGAAGGATCACCGGCCAGCTCTCGCTCATCGATGTAGTCGCCGAAAGCACCCAGCCCTCCGCCGAAGGGAGGATGCCGGTCGTCCTTGTTAAGGGCAGCGCAGGTTCGGGGAAGACGACCGTGCTGATGCAGGTCGCCTATCGCCTGCACAAGAAGGGTTCCCACGTTGGTTGGGTTGACCGTGCGGCTAACCTAACCTCTGTTACCGTGGCAGCGCAGACGCGACAGCAGAACCTCGACGCGGTTTTCGTAGACGACGTCAATATGTTTACGCGGAATGCATCGGACCTCATGCATAACCTGAATGAGGACGGCAAGCGCCTAGTGGTTGCGTCAATTCGCGTGACCCGACAGTCGGAGATCCCTGCAGGTTTCCCGGCGAAAGTTGTAGACGTCGACCGCCAGCTCACGGACAGCGATCTGAAAAAACTCGTCAAGGCCTTGGAAAAAAACGCGCTCATTGGCGACCTGAAGAAGTATCGGTCCACGCAGGCAAAGGTGGAACGGCTGCGGACCCTGTCCGAGAAGGGTCTGCTCGCGGCTATGATCCAGGCCGTTACCGGCTCCACACTACGAGAAAAGGTGGTGAGTGAGTACCAAGACCTTAGTAAGTATGGACTGGCTTACCAGTGGGCGTATGCGGCGGTATGTATCGTTAATTCTGACGAGATTTTCCAGCAGATCGGCATAAGTTCGACTGGCCTTCTGGAGGTGGTCTCCTATCCAGACCCGCCAGACCGGTCCCACCGGGAGGCCATCAGGGGACTTCTGGAAATGGGGCTGCTTGTAGCCGCTCCGGGAGGACTCCTCAGGTGCCGGCAGCGCACCATCGCCGATGCCGTCGTTGATACGGTCATCAAGAAGCGGCCAGTCGAGTTGGAAACCGTGATGACTAAGCTGTTGGTCTCTTACGCCGAACGTGCCTGCCACATCGAGGACGACCTGCATCCCGACCGGCGGGCCATGATCCGGTTGCTAAACCACAATGTCATGCGTGAATTGTGCCTGCGGACGGAAGGAGCACGCCGTACGTACCAGGCAGCCCACGACCTACTGGAGGACGATCGGCACTACTGGCTACAGCGGGCCGAATTTGAGATCGACCAGGGCAGATTTGACCTGGCTCGGAGCTATCTGGCAGCCGGCAAAGGATGCCGCTACGGCGAGGACGACCGTCTTCTGCGCACTGCCAGCGCCCGAGTCCAGTTGCGGGACTCCGTTGCCTACTCAACCGATGCAAGGCGCCTACAGGACGCCGTGGCCGCCGTGCACGAGCTACATGAGGTTGTGAGGGGCCCCGAAGGTAGAAAAGCCCCGCACGCCTTCGTGGCCCTGGCGCGAGACGGCGCCAACTGGCTTCTGCAATGTGGTCAAGCACTCGGATATCAGCTGTACGTAGACCTTCTCGACCAAATCACCGACGACGTGAAGTATGGAACGGTCTGTTGTGCCGGAAGAAATGAGGTCGTGGCCGCGGCGGCCTGGTTCGACCGACAGCGGAGCAGACTGCAGGACCGGACGCCAGGACTGCCGATTTAGCCGTTCGCCCCGGTACGCTTCGGTGGGGATGTTTCTGCCACGTAACTCAACGAGGTGCTGGTTGCAGCCGGCGTGCTGTGCGTGTGGAACATGCGGCAACCTTGACCGCGTTGTCCGACGACAGGACGGAGGTTCCGGAGGCCGTCTGGCCTGAGCGCATCACCGCAGGCCGGGGCGCCTGAGGCTTCTGCGCCGCCCCTTTCCGTCCACGGGTGGTCCGCTACGGACGTCGCCCTGAGCGAGTTCGATCAGGTGAAGGGTTCCCTGACCCAAAACGCAATGCGCTTGGTTTTTGCAGGCTCAGCGAGCGTCAAGGCAAATCCGTTACTGAAAGTGAATCTCCCCGTGGGATTCTTACTGACAGAATCACTGTCGATAGCATGCCAGGTCACGGAGCCCGTCCGCTGCAAGTCGATATCAATCGAATGACGTGTAAAGTTCAGACGCAGGATGTTTTCGACTGTTTCCGCAGACTCAAGGATTTGATCCATGAGTACATCAAGGTCCAAGTAGGTTTTTAGACTATTGATTCCGAACACTCGAAACGAACTCAGGGTCGCTCCGACTGCATGATCGGAGATCAACTTTGCGGCGGTGTATACATCGGTGGCCTTGTTGGGCGAGCCGGTCATCCTGATTCCCTAAGGGGCGAGACGGTCATGTAAGGGGTTTGGTTTGTGATGAATCCTACCAACGCGGTCCGGGCGGCCGAGCCTGCTTGCTCAGTGTCGTGAGAGTGGGAGAGGTCGCCTGCACGTCACTGCCGCGGCTTCTTGACACGCAGTCGTCGTCTCGGCGACCTGACGCACCCACCCGTCACGCCAGCGCAAGATCCCCTACCCTGCGGCGCACAGCCACCTGCGCGAGTCAACCCATGGACTTAGAGGTGGCGGAGCGACGCGAGGGCTGCGTCCGGGCCGTGGCGACCCTTGGCGCCGCTGGCGACTACGGCCCACTTGGCGGCTGCATATGATCTTGGTCTTGGCCCAGCGACGGGGACTAAGTCGCCTGCATAGCCGCCTGATGCTGAAGAACCGCGGTGAGCCGGTAGCCTTCACGGTGCGCAGCCAGCGGCAAGGTCATGATCGGAGGAGTCCACTGAACGCGGATGACAGGGGAACGCCGGCAGATGGGCGACCGGTGCAGGTCCAGTGGCACGAGGCCGATGGATCTCTGTCCCTAACGTTCCCTCACGATGACTCGAGCAGCTACCCTGTGCTTATGGATGACCGCACCACTTTGCTTGTTCCCGTGGATAAGCTAGTTGACTTCCAGCCGCAGGAACTTGGCGCTCTTGGACCCAAGTTCAAGGAGATCGTCAAATCGCTAGACGGAGCACTCCCCAGTCAGATCCGCGAAGTGCTGAAGCGGGAGGCTGATAGCTGCGGACAAGACACTCCAACTGCTAAGTCATTCCGTGTAACCCTCCTCATCCTTCGGGATTACGTTGACTCGGGCTACTACCCCTTGATGCAGGGTGACGCCCTCGTTCTGGCGCCTCTACTCGAGGCAGGGAACGCTGACGAAGCGCAACGTCGTGAAGCGCTCCGAAAGTTGTATCGGCAAGCACGAACGAACGCTTTGAGGATTCCGGGACAGCGTAAGTCGCTTGAGCGCCTCTTGGGGACACTCACCAAGAGTCAGTATCGCTCGGAGGAATGCATCGCTTCGCTTGCGGACGGTCCACCAGAGTTGCAGCTCACTGTGGCAGGACAGGGCGCTGGCAGGGCGGTGTGGCGAGCCGTAAGGGCCACATGGTCCATGACTCCGGACGCTAGCGCACCAGGCCGCGAGGTCTCGGTGGTACTGGAGGACAGAAAGTTCCCGGGAACTCCTCTGGGAGTTGCGCAATTCCGCAACGTGGTCCCTGAGATCCGATGCAGGGACTCATGGCTTGGTCTCACTTCGCGAAACTCAGAAGGCGGCCCCGGAGGTTTTGTCGACCGGTTGGATGGAGTTCCTGACGCCAAGGATAAAATTTCTGCCACGGTAAAGGTGCTGACATCTCTGCTTGACGCAGTCAATCCAGATGGACTTCCGCCTATCGATCTTTCTGGCGGCACGCAGCAAGCGGAAAGCTTGCAAAAACTGGCTGCCCGATTGCGCATCGCCTACAACAATGCCCGCAAGTTGGGTCAGCGGGAGTTTTCCCGTCAACTCCTGGCACAGACCAAGCGCGCTGAAACTGCTGCCGAGCTCAGCCTTGGCCTTGCCGGTCTCCGGGCCTGCCTCGAATCTCCGAATGCCGCTCAATTCCTTCGCGAGAATGTTCTGATGCGGCGTTTGGTGGATTCAGGTCTGCGAAAGATCTGGCACTATCATATGGGTTTTGTCGCTCTCGAAATGAGTGTCTGCGGAGCTGCTCCACCGTTCGGTCCGATGAGGGCGGGCAAACTGGCGGCTTCGGTAGCTGGCAGCGAGACGGTACTCGAAGCCTGGGGTCGGAATCGCCCCCTGGGGCAGATCGCCGCCACCGTCTATAAGCCCGAGGTGCGAGAGAAAATTCCAAATCCGGGCCCACTCGTAGTATTCACCAGCGGTCTATACCCAGGTCACAGTTCCCAGTACAACCGAGCCACTAGCGGCGGGCGTAGATGGGTCCGGATCGGTGAAACGCGCGGTTTTGGATCGTTCCATGTTGCAGCCGATACCATTGATGCGATCGATGAATACAACGTGGCAGCCGATGGGTACTCGCACATCACAAGAACGTTTGGCGAAGGAGCTAGTGCGCGCTTTAGGGCAATTGGAAAGGCTTTGTCCGGATTGGGGCTTCCTGATCTGAGGAGACACGACACCCGTCGCCCTATGTATGCCCTGCCTCTGGTCCACGACCCAGGAGGTGTGCTGCTGGGGTGGGAGGCTGCCGGGGACGTGTCTGGGGCAACAGCGATCGATCTCGCGAAGCAGTGGTGGGATCGGTGGGTCAGCGCGCGAGGCGCCCTCCTGGCCGAACAGGCCCGATGCACCCCAGACCTCATTGATGAACTTGCCGGGATGATGCGAGAGGTCGGGCCAGTTCCTGATGAACCGAAGCGCCCCGACGAGCCGGAGCAACTAACGCTCGCTCTCTGATCGTTTTGCTGGAAGTTGCAGGTGATTGTCAGTCGCCTTCTGTAACGTGACCCGTGGGGAAACGTGGGCAGAGCACAGGGGAGACGGCCATCATCCGCGACTCATCGATGACAGACCTAGCGACGCTGTTCCGGCGCGGCGAAGTGTACGCAGACTCCTGGTCTGTTGAGGTCAGACGGCAACTCAACGTCGAGGACTCCCTAGTTGGGCTTGTGACACAGGCTCTCAACGACGGCCGACACGTAGTGATCACTGGCAACGCAGGAGACGGAAAGAGCCATCTCCTGTCGATGGCCCTCGACGCGAGTGCGCCGAAGCCAGCCATTGAGGCGGACGATCGCTCTCCCTCGGCCCTGGCTCCAGGGGATCGCCTGTTCATCCGTGACGCGGCAACGCTGGACGATGAAGCGATCCTTGCCTGGACCCATGCGGCTACTGCGAACGGCAGCCAACTCGTCATCACCCTCAACGAGGGCCCGCTGTCGTCGCTGGCGCGGCTCCAAGGCGAAGGGCTCTACGAGCAGGTGCGTGAGGTCACGCACGCCCGCGCTCGGGGCGAGAAGATGGACGATCCGAGCGGTGTCCTCCTGGTCAACCTTGCGGGCCGGCAACTGGTTCACGCGGGTTTCGTCACGCGTGCCCTCGACCGTCTACTGCCTGCAGTGGATCCTTGCCGCACATGTGGTGATGACACTACGTGCCCGCGTACCGCTGGCCGAGACCTGTTGGCTCGATCGCCCCAGGCGGCTGACCGCCTCACAAAGCTCCTATCACTGCTGGGGCAGTCCGGACTCCGACTCACGGCCCGAGAATTGTGGGTATTCCTTGCGGAACTGTTCTTCGGCTGGCAATGCCCGCCTCGTGGGCGTGACGTCCAGAAGCTGGCTGGATGGTGGTGGTCCAGAGTCTTCGACCCTGCCACATCTCTGGGTCGAATGATTAGCCGAGAATTCGACCCAATCCACACCGCGAATTCGTCCGTTGACAGTCATCTATGGCTAGGCAACAACGAACGAGTTGGCGTCGCACCCGAAGTGCCGCTGTTCAATCCTGCTGTCATCCACAGAAGAGATCGAAGCGGGGCACTCAAGGCCTTCGCGGCGGCCAAGCGTGCCAGATTCTTTCTTGCATCCGACTTGCGTGTTGAGGAAATCATCGACAGGCAGTCGCACATCCCAGACTATGTGGATCTCCTTCAGGAAGCTCGAGATGAGCCGCACCGCGCAGTCCAGCGGGTAGTGGCTGAAATAAATCGATACCGCCTCACGGTAGGCACAGGTAAGCAACTACATCTCAGTCGACACCATCGGCTGACGGCTGTGACTCGGCCTTCCGTACTTGCTGCTAGCGCATCCATTAGTTCGGATGAACTTACAGTGCGGTTGCCGTATCTCCACGAAGATCACGGTGTCGAATCCGCCGGATTCAAACCGTCAAAACTTGAGCTTTCATGGAAGCAAGGTTGCGGCGCCGTCCTCTCGCTGGACTATGCAACATGGCGTCAGCTGCATCAGCCCCGAACAGTTCATTCGGATAGGATTCAGGAGGCGCTCGACATGGCGCTTGATCTCTTCATTGGTCAGGCGCCGGCCAGGCCCGAAACTGATCCCGAGATCGTCGCAGTTGATCACGCTACTGGTGTGGTTACGAAAGTTACCGTGCGAGGCGGGCGCCGCCCCGAAATCGAGGTGAATCCATGACGTTCGTAGCTGGCATCGAGCTAACCCCATGGTTCAGAGAGAACGTCACGGATACTCTTGTTTTCAGCACGGCCACCACGAATGCGGAGCCTGTCCATGTGCTGAATGGCTTCCTCGCGCAGTGTCTGGTAGGCCCTCGAGCGCCGAAACTGGCGAGCGCTCTGATTGCCAGAAACAGCAGTTCGTGGGCGACAGCTGAACAACCTCTTCGGCAAGTACTTGCGCGGGCGCCAATTCCCTTCAAGGTCCCGGCAAGTTCGGCCGAGCTAGACTCAGTTCGCCATTTGCTGAGGGCGCTGCTAGCAGGCGATAAAGCAGTATTCGCTTCTATGCAGTCATACCAAGTTGCGCATCCGGCCTTTATCACAAACGACCGTACGGGTGCGGCAATGGGGCTTCTCTGCGCCTCCCTCCTGCTTAATCACGCTTCTGGGTCTGGTGCGCTCACGTCTTTGGTGGAGCGCCTTTGTGAGACGCAGCCAAACCCGTACTGGGTGTTGCAGTCAGCCCTTGCGGGTCCGATTGATCCGAGCGATTTCAGCATCTCGGAGGTCCGCTCAGTTCCGTGGGTAACGAACCATGTCACCGAAGAGTTCGCGAATAACCTCGGCAGTTTGCTACGCCGAGCGGTGCAACTAGGCAGCGTGGCGGCTGATAGCCTCGACGCGCTGAAAGTGCTCGCCAATGCCATAGAGTTCGTATGTGTTCTCGCATACGCCCAGGTTCCGAACTTGTCGGTTACTGGCAGCCTGACACCGCTTCTGGCAGTAGTTTCCCCAGATGCAGATACTGTTCTCGACTCATCCGCTCGAGGCTCACTCCCTCTGATGCACAGTGCTATGGACAACTGGATCGCATCAAAATTGCAGCGGACCGTTCGCGAGCGACTTGGGGATGCGGTACAAGACAAGAATGCTGCGGAAGCCTTTCTCCTGCAGACGGTACCGTTCTCGGCAGGAGCAAAGGAGAAGCGCCTCGAGCGTAGCCGACTGTTGGTCGAGAAGACCCCCGAGGCCCTCGAACACTTGACCCCCAAAGCGAGTACGACACATGCTCCGCAGGATCTCAGCGGACCAGTCGCGCTGGTGCTGCTTGACCTCCTCAAGACAACAATGGCGCAGAGCTATTCGCAGTGGTTTGACCATCATGCTCGACGTTGCGGCTTTTTGGCGCCGCGCAGGGGGAACACGAGTAAGCGCTTCTGCATTGAAGCGAACCTAATAACGACGCTCGTCCTGGCTGTGCTCGAAGAGCAGGAATCAGAAGTCTCCTATGACGAGTTCCTAAAGAGACTTGAAACTCGATTCGGCATCGCAGTGGGCCCAACGGCACAGACGCGCTCCATGGCTCCGCGAGCATCGGAATCGGAGTTGGAGTCGAACAGGGATGCATTGGCAGACCTTCTGACGCGCCTTGGCCTAGCTCGCGCCTACAGCGATAACACAACAGAGGTGCTAAATCCGCTCAAGATTTGGAACGTCCGGTGAACCGTGCGGAGGGGTCGGCAATGGATGCTCAGGATGTCCTTACCGAGGCAATTTGCGTAACCGTCAGAAGTAAGTTTGAGACGGGCTTCGGATACCTACGGCTTCCCTACCTGTCACCTGAAATGCCTCTGGAGCGGATCATCAGCCGGCTCTCTGGAGAGGTGGCTGGGCTTAATGTTGCAAATTTCGCCTCTACTCCGATCGAGCGCGACAATGTGACTGATCGGGTCACGGTAGCCATCCGCTGGCGAAACGAGGGGAGGCGTCCAATCCTCGTAGTTGGCGACCTTCATCGGAATAGGGCCCATGGGCTGATGAATGTGCCACAAGTAACTGCCGATGAAGTAAGGCGCGCAGCTTTTGCCACCCTGGGAGCCGAGCACGCGCAGGGAGTTAGCGATAACGTTGTGCCGCTTTTGGCTGCCTTGCAAGAGCGCAACCTTCCACTGGACTACGTGGCTGATTATTGCGCTGCCCTGAACCCGCTGAAGCCGGGGAGTGGTGACCTCTCGCGCAAGTTCCTTTGGCGGCTGGGTTTGCTGCCCGATCACCGAACTGCCCAATCAATCGATCCGAATCGTCTGCAGTTGAATGAGCAGACGGTGGATTCGGTCAGGATGGCAGATCCGGGAACTCTCCAGCGGTTCATCGCAAACTCCACTGCCGAGTACGCCAAGCTCCGAGAATTCGGCAGGTCTGGCAGGAGAGAACTGCTTGCAGGGTTGAACCTGGACGACGTAATTGATGCTATGCGAGCTGCCGCCATCCGCTCACGTACGCGATTCAGAGATGACACCCACGGGCCGGACGACCGAGTTGACATCTTGGAGTTGGTCGATTCAGGAGAGGTCTCAGAAGCGGATCTACTTGAAGCTGTTCGAGATCATGACGGCGGTAATCAACTCGACCTCAATAGCGGCGGCGTGACATGGGATGCTCCGAGCTTGGAGCAGGTGCTCAACGACCCGTCTCTGGTCGCCGCTGAGCCGGGCACTTCGGTTCAGGCAGCAGATGAGTCCAGCACGCTATTTGACAGTCCGGATGACGAGGAGCCGGCCGCCGAGGATAGCCTAGCGACGTTTTACGGCTCTATGGCTGGCGGAACTACCTCAAAGTTCGGCACAGCCACACAGTGGCAGTCACTGGGGGACCTTCGCCAGGATCTCGAGGATCTGGCTGACGATGCGCCCGTTGCTGGACGGCTGGCTCTGAATGCTTTCGACCGGTTGGGCGATAGCAGAATGGCTCTGGCTCACTTCGCACCGTC
This sequence comes from Streptomyces collinus Tu 365, assembly GCF_000444875.1. Lineage (NCBI taxonomy): Bacteria > Bacillati > Actinomycetota > Actinomycetes > Kitasatosporales > Streptomycetaceae > Streptomyces > Streptomyces collinus. The sequence continues at coordinate 5,764,021 of NC_021985.1, forward strand.
CATCGCAACCGAAGGCCTCAGGCTCTTCGTGAGTTCACAGACTCTGCGTAGCCAAGGTGATGAGCTCGTATCCTCGTGGGAAGACCTTTGGTCAGCTCTCAGGCAGATGCGCCAGGAGATCCCCAACGAACAAGCCACTTTCGTGAAGCGCTTGGCTGACTCCCTCACGCTGGTGGACGTAGTTGCAGAGCGCGACTCCGAGGGAACTCGCGCCCGCCTTCTGCCGCTGCATCCTGTCGTCCTCGAGCCGCGGGTTCGGGCGGCGACGATGCTCCGCGAAATGCAATCGGTTGGTGAACTGGACAGCGAGTTCATCGATACTGTGTCAGCCAACATCGATCCGGCTGCACCCTCTTTGGGGATCGTAATAGGGAAAGATCCGGAAGCCTTGGCCTTCTCCGGTATTTCTGAGACTGGAGAACCAGTCTATGGCAAGAGGCGACTCGCGTCGGGTACGCCTGAGACGACGCATGCTGTCCAGCAAGTCATCGATCGGTTCCTTGTAGCGTATCCGTTCGCGCAGCTTAGTCTGTGCGTTGCCTTGATCCGTCCCACTCCGACGGTAGTGCGACGTCTTTTCGAGCGGCTGCAAGATCCTAAGTTTTGTTCTGCGACGCGCATTGTCTTGCGCGTTTTTAGCCGGGAGAACGCTACCGAGATCAGAAACTTGGTTGCGGCAGCTGCAGCGGAACACGATGATCGCAGCCGTGTAGATGTGCAGATCTTCGAAACGGATCCTAACCTGACTGCGCTTCAGGACGGCGGAGCGCCGCACGTGACCTTCCTGTTTGACGTCTCCGATAGTGGGACCGCTGGATTCGGAAGCCTCCTGCAGTCGGAGCAGCAGGGGAGCGTTGTCACAGAGTGGACATTTGTTACGCACAAACGCACGACCGTTATTAAACCCGCGGCGTCTGGTCGTCTGGCTGCGCTCCTGAATCAGCAGAGTGAACTGTCCAGTGCCGATCCAGCCGAACTGGATCGCAGTCCGCTGCTTTCACCCGGGGAAACCACTCACCTTTCAGAGCTCGGGCAGGCAACCAGTTGGCTAGTACTAGTTGAGTCAACGAGCGCCCTCGCTGCGCCAGAGACCATTGAGCCGCCGGAGTCTGTTGACGAGCAACTCTCCGAGGGCGGATATGACGGACGACTCCACCTTCTTGGGCGGGTAGGAACAGGTTCTCACACGGCCTACGTTTACTGTCGGGACCTGACGTTGTTGGTCGACCCGCCTTTGCGCATGATGCAAGGAAACAGTTGGCTTGACCCCGAACCTAACAGCCTGATGACTTTCCTTACCAACACGGTTCGCCGTGCTCTCCCGGAAGGGCTTCTAGGGTTCTTCGGGACTAAGGGACCGCTCAGTGATGATGCGATCCTCGGAAGGATCGGGGTTGCTGCAGTCCTAGCTGAGCTACAGGAGGACGAAGGCAGTCTGGTTATGAGCCTGGACACTGATGCTGCGCGAAAATGGCTGCAACGTCGTCGCAGCAACAGGCGTGCTGATCTTCTGCAAATCAAATGGACCGAAAGCGGTCCATGCGTCAAGGTAATTGAGGTTAAGTCAACTCGCGATGCCCTGGACGGCGGAACCATTCCTCCGCACGTGCACGAGGCCTCTGATCAAGTACTCGAGATGATGGATGTCCTGCGCGGCGTCTTTGCTCAGTCCAGCACGGACCTCTTCGCCGCGAGTCGTCGTGAAATTCTTAAGCGTCAGGTTTTCCTGGAAGCGTTGCAACAGTGGGAAGAGACTCGCGTTCAGGACTGGCCTGAGTACAGGAAACGTCTGCGTAGTCTGAACGACCTTTTCAAGCTGGATCCTTCTTCGGCGCCGGTCCATCTGGATGGCGAGGTCGTGGTGGTGGGTATTGATGCCCCACAGACCAACCTCCCTGACCGAATCGGAGAGGCCGGCCTGCCATTGAAGGTTCTGGGCGGCGATTGGTTGCGACGGGCACTGCGTCATGGGAGAGACCAAGTGGCCGTCCCTAGCTATCTCGGCGAACTCATTTCCAGTCTCGGCGAAGAATCGCCTCAGGACGCCATGACGGCGACAGCAGTCGAACCTCAGACTTCTAAGACACCGACCACTAATGTCGAGCAAGATACACAGACGCGGTCCGAGTCTGAGAAGGTGGCGGATAGGTGGGATGACGAAGCACAGCGCGCCGGACTAGCTCAGCAAGTGGTCAATGCTCTGCGAGCCCGCAATGTTCCCCTACGTAGTCTGAACGAGAAGGACATTGTTACCGGCCCATCAGTTTTGCGGGTCCCGTTTGAGCTTGAGCCGGGAGCCAGGCTTTCAACACTGGCAAATCAAGAAATGGATATCGCTCGCGATCTTGGAGTTTCCGGGATCCGGGTAGATAACCTTCCCGGACGGGCGCGCTATGCAGTCCTCGAAATCCCGCGGCAGCATCGGAGCATCGCAGATGTATCAGAATTGGAGGCTCCGGCTGGGCATGCCATCTCGGTAGCTCTCGGTACAGACTATGAGTTCAACCCATTCTGGGTCCCGCTGCATGAGCTTCCCCATCTCCTGATCGCTGGCACCACTGGGAGCGGAAAGAGCACTTTGCTCCGCTCCATCCTGTGGCAACTTACGCGAATGTACTCTTTCGATGCTCTCGACCTAGTGCTCCTAGATGCTAAGGGTATGGGAGACTTCAGGGATCTCGCCAGAGCGCCTCAGATTCGGCAGAGCAGTGACTATCATCTCGGGGCCGACGGAGCTCTGGATCTACTCGGTGACATTGTGGAGAGGCGCGTTCCGGAGCGCATCGAAACCTTCAATCAATATGCTGAAGCGGCGATGTATCGTCCAGACCCGAAGAACATCACCGATGTGGTTTCACTCTGCGAGGATGCAGCGGCACGCGGTGTGGATGCTCCGCTGAGGCCGCTAGTTGTTGTGATTGACGAGTTCTCCGAAATTGCACTTTCCTCTTCGGATCGTCGACGCTTCGAAACTCTGGTTACCCGTTTCGTTCAGCGAGCTCGAGCCGTTGGGGGGCATCTGATCACCGCGACGCAGCGTCCTAGCGTAGAGATCGTGCCTGGGGTAATGAAGGCCAACTTCGCGCGCCTCTCTCTCATGGTGAGGAGTGCGACGGATAGCAGAGTCATCCTTGATGCGTCAGGCGCAGAAAGGCTGCTACCGATGGGCGACATGCTTTTTGCGTCTCCGCACCAAGGTCTGGTTCGTCTACAGGGTTTCTCTGCACAAGGGCCATATCTTCCTGTCTCTGGCGGTACAGCGGTTTAGATCCAGCAGACGCTTGTAACTCTTAGGTTGGCGGAGCGGCACTGGAGCTGCTTTGGCGCGAGTGATCATGGCCCCGTAAGCTTCCGGCGCGTCGGGCAGTCTGTGGACCTGCCCGGTAAAGCACGACGTTGGGGCCATGATCTTCGAGGCTCGCGCCAAAGTGGCTGCCTAAAGCCGTGGAGCCGACCGCCCCAGCCACGACGAATCCCTTCTCTGGCATCAGTTGGCTGATTGCTCTGCGCGCGGCACGGGCGCTGGCCGGGCTGGAGCGGGGCGGAGACAGGAGCGCAGGCCCGGCCGGGGGCCGGGCCGCGCGCGGTGAGCGGAGCGAGCCGCCTTGAACCAGTAGAGAAAGTTTGAATCACACTCGGGACCAGTGCTGTGTCTTGTCTCGCGCACCCGACCCGGCGTCTCCTGCTCCGTGGTGTAGAACCCTGGCTATGGGGAGTGAGCGACAGGAGCGGATGAAGGCGCTTGGCGTGCGTCTTCGAGGGCTGCGTGCTGAAGCTGGCCTGACTGGTGCCGTGTTGGCGCAACGGGCCGGCGTAGGACAGCCGACCGTGTCCAAGGTGGAGAACGGACGCATGGTCCCGAGCTTCGATGTCCTTGACCGGCTCTCTCGTGCTCTGGGCCTTGAAGACTCGTCGGCTCGTGAGGTGCGTGACCTCCTGGTCGCCGTCGAGGCTGCTGCTGACGCCGGGCAGGCCCCCGATGAGGATGGCATTGCCGGGGCGGTCCTCGATAGCGCAGTGCGCTCGGCTCGGCTGGTGCGGTCGTTCCAGTGTGTGGTTCTGCCGGCGATGCTTCAGAGCGCGGAGTACGCCCGCCACGTCTTCCAGAGCGCGCCGAACTCGACGCCTGAGGCGGTCGGCCGGGCTGTCGCTGCCCGCGTCGAACGGCAGAGTGGGCTGTATGAGCCGGGGCGCGAGTCTGTGTTCGTGCTGACGGAAGCGGTGCTGCGAACCTGGCCCGGTAGCCCGGCGCTGATGCTCGCTCAGCTCGACCGGCTGTTGGCTGTCGAGAGTCTGAGTTCCGTCCGGCTCGGGCTCATCCCGTGGCGTCGGGCAGTGCCAGTGTTGCCGCGGCACGGGTTCACGGTGTGCGATCAACAGGCGGTCGTCGTTGAGGGGTTCGCCGGCGAACAGTTGGTGGCTGACCCAGTTGAGGTGGCCGCGTACGAGGAGACGTTCGATCGCTTCGAGCGGGCTGCCATCTTCGGTGGTGAGGTGCGCGAGCTGCTGTTGCGGGTGATGAGGGAGTTCCGCGACTTGGGAGACAACGCCGCTCCTTAGAGGAATAATTCCTCTAGATGCCTGGCCTGCCGGCCTCGATTGGGAATACGCTGCGGTGTGCCCAGGGCGGGGTCGTCCTCCAGGTGCCGCCGACCGCAGCGGCACCGACCGCCGGCAGGCCGGTTGTGGACGGGGCCGAAGGAGGGGGGCGGTGAAGGTGGCGAAGACGCGGGGGTGTTGCGCGACGGCCGGGCCGATGCCCTTGCCGCCGCTCAGGCCGGAACACCAAGAATCCGTCCTATGACGTCCGGTGGATGGTCGCCGGAAAGGTCTTCTCCGAGCAGTTTCGCACCAAAGGACTGGCGGACCACTACCGGTCCAAGCTGCTCCGCGCTACCCATGCGGGCGAAGAGTTCGACACGGTGACGGGGCTACCAGAATCGATGGTCGAGAAGCCGGCCTCGATGACCTGGTACGCCTTCGCTCTGAAGTACCTCGCCATGAAGTGGCCACACGCGGCGCCTAACACGCGTAACGGGATCAACGAAGCGCTGACTGCAGTGACAGTGGCCCTTCTCGACGAGCGTCCGGGGGCGCCGTCCGAGGAACTGCTCAGGAAGACGCTTCGCAACTGGGCCTTCGTCCTTCCCGGCCCGAACGAGCGTGAATTGCCAACCGAGGTCGCAAACGCCTTGCACTGGGTGGCCAAGGCGTCGCGCCCCCTCTCGGCCCTCGGGGACGCTGCGGTTGGCAGGGCCGTCCTGGACTCGCTCAGGTTGAAGCTCGACGGGACGGCGGCAGCCGCAGAGACCGTCCGGCGCAAGCGCCGGACCCTCGTCAACGCGCTGCACTACGCGGTAGACCTCGGGGAGTTCAAGGAGAACCCGATCACGGGCATCCGCTGGAAGAAGCCGAAGGTAGCCGGGGAGGTCGATCCTCGTGTGGTCGCCAATCCCGAGCAGGCTCGTTCCCTGCTGACCGCGGTTTCGTACGTCGGGGGGTTCAGCCGTGCACGTGGCCGTCGGCTCGTCGGCCTGTTCGCGCTCATGTACTACGGCGCCCTGCGTCCGGCTGAGGCCGTCGGCCTCACTGACGCGGACGTGAAGCTCCCCAAGACCGGCTGGGGGACAGTCCTGCTGAATCGGACGCGTCCCAGTGTCGGCAAGCAGTGGACGGATTCCGGCGAGACCCATGACGACCGGGGCCTGAAGAACCGGCCGGCAGAGGAGGTCCGCATCGTGCCGATCCCGCCCCAGCCCGTCGCCATCCTCCGGCAGCACCTCGACACCTTCGGCACCGCCGAGGACGGGCGGCTGTTCACCAACGAGCGCGGGGGAGTGGTCGGCTCGTCCACGTACTACCGCGTCTGGCAGGAGGCCCGTGCGCTGGCGCTCCCGCCGGCTGTGGTCGCCTCACCGCTCGCCGCCCGACCGTACGACCTCCGGCACTCGGCCCTGTCGACCTGGCTCAACTCCGGGGTGGACCCGACCGAGGTCGCCGAGCGCGCCGGCAATAGCGTCGAGGTCCTGCTGAGCCGCTACGCCAAGTGCCTTGATGGACGGCAGGGCATCGCCAACCGCAAGATCGAAGAGCTGTTGCGCGAATACGAGTGAAGTCGGCCGCAGCCAATAACAGGGGTCGTGCACTGTCCAGTGCACGGCCCCTCGATTGCGGGCGGTCTGAACCCGCCCGAGATAGGTTGCCCGCTGTGGTCTCCGCCGAGTGCCGTTAGGACGTAGATCTCACCTCGATACATGTCGTCGGCCAGCCCGACGTGTTCGCTGCATGGCACCTGCGCGTCACCGATGCTTCGGCCGCCCCATCTCCCCGCGGCGTGGGCCATGCGGCCCAGGTCTCTACTCCTCCTGGAAATCAGTTCCATGACGCAGCGACGGGTACTATTCTGGTTCGTAGACGCCGTTGATGCAGCGGCCGGACGCCTGCGTACAGGACTGCGGTCCGCGTACGCACGACCTGAGTCCCCCACCCGCAACCCCCGGGATGGGCAACCGGATTGCAGACGGCTTACCCACCGACGCTGAGTATGCCCCGGTCGGACCGCGGTCCTCCGACGGCAACGAGGGTGCGTAGTTCCTCCGAATGGTGCTGCCTCGCGTGATTCCGCAGGCCGCGCCGTTTTTTTGTGTGCGGCCATACCCAGAAGGGCGGTCGCATGAGCGACACCTCCACGCTGGAGTTCGAGCCGGCCGACAACGAGATCCACGTCATCCCCGTCACCGACTTCCGTAACACCGATGGCGACTTCGAGCACCGGCTCGCTCCGCTGAGCGCGACGACGCGCGCGGAGGAGTACCTGCAGAAGCACGACGACGTCCACCTCTCCGATGAGGGGATCCGCCGCCTCGTCCAGGGTGCCGTCGAGCCCCAGCAGTTCGAGGGCATCCGCGTCGAGCGGCATCGGGTGGAGACCGGCTGGCTGATGGTCATCTCCTACCGGGCCTACTCACCTATGGTCTCGCTGGCGATCGAGAACGACCGTCTGCTGGCCGAGGCTTCCTACGCGGCCGACCCGCGCGCCACCGGCGTACGCAAGGCGCTGGCCATGCCCGAGCCCCACATCAAGCACGCTGTCCTGGTCCACGCCGACGACTACGAGGACATTCTGGAGTCCGTCGACCGGTCAGCCCAGCGTGTCCTGGCCGACAACCGCCAGGAAGTGGGGGAGCGGCTCGTTGAGCGCCCTCTGATGCTGGTGCCGGCGACCTTCAAGTCCGGGACCGGCGAGCCCGACGAGGACCTCACCGCTGTGGACGGTAACTGTCGCCTCGCCTTCTGCTACCACCGCATCCCGGTACCGCGCGGATGGGTTGACGACTCCCTGATCGGTGCCGCCAGCAAGGAGCTTGTGGAACTCCGGCCCTCGCACCTGATGCGGATGTCCCTCCAGCATCGCCGGGAGCTGGTACGCAAGGTGATCAAGGCCGCACACAAGCGTCTCAAGGAGCCGCGCACCGGTTCCCCGGCCGACATCAGGAGCCGCAACAAGGCGGCGATGACCCTCAACGCCCTGACCATCCCGGTCACGGTCATCGTCGGCTACCGCGACGACAACGATCAGCGTGGGATGCAGCGCTTCCCTGCCGGCGTCCGCTCTCTGCTGCTGCGGATGAACACCGGTGGCAAGGTGTTCGTCGAAGGCGCGAAGAACGCCGTGAAGGCGGAGGAGATCATCAATGGGCTGTACGACGAAGGGCTGCTGGGCCCCGAGGCCCAGGCCCGCCCGACGCGTGACGCTCTGATCGGCCGTGGGGAGGTCGCCGCTTCGATGGAGGGCCTCGGCTTCAATCCTGGGCTCCCCGACCTGCGGTTCGCTCTCATCATGCAGCAGCTGACCCTCAAGAGCCCGAAGTTCAACGCCCTGGTGCGCAGCAAGCTGCAGACCGAGGGAAACCTCGTGCTCAGCCGCCGCAACGGGCCGATCGTCGAGCTCGGACTGCGCTCTTACTCCGTGAGCATGCCCACGAACTCGCCGCGGACTGCCTTGGAGACGATCTGCCTTTGGCAGGACCTCGTAGATAACTCCTGGTCAGTCGAGAACATCGACACGGATACGAAGGTCGATAAACTCCTCGCCCGCGCGAACACGGGGGAGACCCAGGCTGCCCTGCTGCTCGGCGCACTCGGGATGATCTCCTTGGTGATGAGCGGCCACCTCCTCGCGGCCGCAGGTTCGGCGGAGGCGGATGCCGGGACCACCATCGCCCGTACGGGCGTCGGTCTCATCGTCAAGGGACTGCTCGCCGAGGAGGAGGGGCGGCAGATCCTCGCCGACGCGATCAAGCGCGTGCGCGCGGGCAAGGCACCTCGCTGGTGGGACGCGGAGAAGCAGGGACTCGTCGAGCAGCCGAGCGACTGGCGGGGCTCCACCTACAACGCGATGCTGCGCAGCGCCGTCCGGCACGGTTGGAAGGCGAAGGGCCCGGGCAAGGAGAAGACCGCGGCGGAGCAGGAGGCGGACAAGCTGACGGTGTTCCAGGAGCAACTCGGTACCGCCGTCGACCGCCTGCGTGACCTGCTCGACTTGCGCGAGAAGAATGGCACCAAGGACCGACTGGCGTGGGTGGAGGTTGAGGCGTCCTTCGCGCGGATTGAGGACATCGCTGAAGATCTGCGTCTCATCTCCGAGCCCAAGCCGCGTAACCGGTGAATGCTCCTGTGTGGCCCGGCGTCGTCACCATGACGCCGGACCGGTACGCCGCATTCGCCCGCCTGGCTCGTCCCTGGCTCGAGGAGCGCAGGTGTTGTCCCTTCGACATCGGGGAGGACAGCGGCCGGGAGGAGAGGGCCGTGTACATCGTCGTCAATGCTGATGGCTTGGCTTGCTACTGCGGCCGAACCCGACCGACCCGCCCCCTGCATCGGGGAGCAGCGGTTGCCCGGCTTCGCCGGCATACAACCGATGCCCGCTCGAAGCGCGAGGAGTGGGCAAGGTATTGGGTGCTGCCTCTCCAGCCGGACACCCCTGATGAGTTTGTCGACTGGCTCGAGCGCACCATCCAGGCAAGGCTCGGCCTGCCTCGGCGTAACCACCGTTGGCGTAGGTTGTAACGCCATCCACGCGTCGGTTCTCGGTTCACGTCAGGAGCCGGGAACCGGCCAAGCGGCAATGTGAGACCTGGCCCTTTCCTAGGCTGACCTGCTGCGATGCCTAAAGAGTGTGTCCACGAATAGTCCACAGACCCCGACATACGCCCGCTCCAGGCGGCACATGCCTGCACATACGCGAAGACCCCGTCCTCAGCGTTCTAGCTGATGGCGGGGTCTTTGGGCACCTAATCCAAGGTGCCCCCGGCAGGATTCGAACCTGCGCACACGGCTCCGGAGGCCGTTGCTCTATCCCCTGAGCTACGGGGGCGTGTCGGGCGTTGAGCTGCTCGCTCTCGGCGACGTGTAGAACACTATCAGGTCTTCCGGGGTGATCAGGAACAGGTTTCCCGGGGTCGGGTCGGGGGGTGTCCCCCGCAGGGGTTGGAAGTGGGGAAAAGCCGGACGCGGTGGCCGGTCCGGACCTACTCTCGAGTTGTGCCAGGCGCGTCGGGTCGGGTGCTTGTTGTCGACGACAACAAGGTCATCCGGCAGCTGATCAGGGTCAACCTCGAGCTGGAGGGGCTTGAGGTCGTGACCGCGATCGACGGTGCCGAGTGTCTGGATGTCGTGCACCAAGTGCGGCCCGATGTCGTCACCCTCGACGTCGTCATGCCTCGTCTCGACGGGCTCCGGACCGCCGCTCGGCTTCGTGCCGATCCTCGCACCCATCATCTTCCTCTTGCCATCATCAGCGCCTGTACTCAGTACGAAGTGGAGACAGGGCTTGATGTCGGCGTTGACGCCTTCCTCGCCAAGCCCTTCGAACCCGCCGAGCTCGTCCGGCTCGTCAAGCAGCTCATCGAGCGCCGGCCCAGCAGCGGCAGGGGAGTCGGGGGCAGCGGGGGCGTAGAGGGGCCGGGCGACCGTGGTGACGGTGATGGGGGTGGTGATACCGAGGGGCATGGGGATGGTGACGACGACCGGCCCGGCGGGGAGGTGCCCTCCCATGGTGTCTCCGGTGGCGTTTCCTGACGGCTACTGCGTCTGGTGCGTCCGGCGCCCGGCTGCCGGTCCTCGGTAGGTCTCGGCACTCGTGTCGTGCGTTCGGCCGCCGATCCTGGCTCTCGTCCGCCCTCGCAGCAGCATGCGCTGTCCCGCCGTTCGCTCGGCCCGGGATCCGGCGGCCGGCAGGGCCGTCCGTCTCATCCCGTAAAACCGCTTCGCATACCCACCCCCCACCTCCCCTACGCTTGTCCCGTGACCCCCGTCGAGCTCTCCCGCACCGTGTTGTCCGCGGTGCGTCGTGCTGTGGAGGCCGGCGAGCTGGTCGTCCCGGTGCCCGAGCGCGTTGTCGTGGGGGAGCCGGGAGCCGGCGGGTGCGGGGACTTCGCCACCAACGTCGCTCTGCGGCTCGCTCGGCCGGCCGGGCTGCCGCCGCTCAAGGTCGCCGAGGTGCTGCGGGCCCATCTCCTTGGGTTCCCCGGGATACGGGACGTCGTCGTCACCGGGCCTGGCTTCCTCAACATCAGTCTGGGCGAGGAAGCCGACCCCGTCGTGGCGCTCGTGCGGGAGATCCGGGAGCGCGGTTCCGCCTACGGGCACAGTGAGCTGCTCGCCGGGCAGGTCGTCGTCCTCCGCGTGCCTTACGAGGTGCGGGCCGAGGTCGTCGCCGACGCCGTCGTACGCATCGTCGCCAGCCAGGGAGGGCGCGCCGAGGTCGAGCACGGGGAGCCGGTCAATCTCCGGCCCGTGCCGGCGCCCGAGGACCCCGCGCCCCTCGGTGCCGACGCCGCCCAGTGGGCGCTGCTCCATCCCGCGCCGCACGACCGGCCCCGCATCACCGCCGACCATCTGGCGCAGCGGGAGAGCAATCCCTTGTTCCGGGTGCGGTACGCCCACGCCCGCGTCCGGTCCGTCATGCGCAACGCCGGCCGGCTGGGCTTCGACGCCGAGCCCGGCCCCCTCGAGGTTCGTGAGGTGGACTCCCCGGCGGTCCGTGGGCCGAAGCCACCCGCCCGGTCCGTCGTGGCTCACGCGTCCAGGCCCTCGGTGGTCCCTGAGCCAGGGGCCGCCCGGTCCGTCGTGGTTCACGAGTCCAAGCCCTCGGCGGTCCCTGAGCCGGGGCACGCCGGGGCCGTCGTCACTCATGAGCCCGGGCCCTCGGCGGTGCGTGAGCCAGGCTCCGTCGCGGTTCCTGAAGTTTCTGAGCCGGTGCCCGCCGACGTCGTTCCTGAGCCGGTGGCTGCCGTGCCTGCCGTGCCTGCCGGTCCTGCTTACGCTCCTGAGCCGGTGCCCGCCGACGTTCCTCAGCCCGTGCCCGCCGACGTTCGTGAGTTCGGGTCCCTTCCGGCCCGTGAACCGGGCTCCCTTCCGGCCCGTGAGCCGGGCTCCGTGGCGGCCCCTGTACCGGCGGCCGCCGGAGCTGCCGGAGCGGCGTCCGCCGAGGTCCGCGAGTCCGCGTCCGCGCAGTTCCCCGGCTTCACCGCCGCCCACCAGCACGCCCCCCTCCTCACCGCCCTCTCCGCCCATCCCCGCATCCTCGCCGCGGCGGCGACACACCGTGCGCCCGACCGGCTCGCCCGGCATCTCGTCACGCTCGCTGATGCCGTGCTGCCGTTCCTGTACACCGTGCTGCCGTGCGGCGAGGAGAAACCCTCGGCCGCCCACCGTGCCCGGCTGGCCCTCGCCGAAGCCGCCGGGACGGTGCTGGCCGGTGGCCTGTCCCTGCTCGGCATCGACGCACCCGAACACCTCTGAGGGCCCCTACGCCGATGAGCCCCCGGAGAGAGACAGAGAGTCTGAGAGTCACGTCATGAGCCGTTCCGCCCACCCCGCCGGGCCCCGTTACGCCGACGTCCTGCCCGAGGGGCACTACTCGGCCCCGCCCGCCGACCTCAACGCCCTCGACCCCAAGGTGTGGGCCCAGACCGTCAGCCGGGACGACGACGGTGTGCTGACCGTCGGCGGGATTCCCGCGACCCGGCTCGCGGAGGAGTTCGGCACCCCCGCCTACATCCTCGACGAGACCGACTTCCGGGCCCGGGCGCGGGCCTGGCGGACCGCGTTCGGGGCCGACGCCGACGTCTTCTACGCCGGCAAGGCGTTCCTGTCCCGGGCCGTCGTGCGCTGGCTGAAGGAGGAGGGGCTCAACCTGGACGTCTGTTCCGGCGGGGAACTGGCCACCGCGCTCTCCGCCGGCATGCCCGCCGAGCGCATCGCCTTCCACGGCAACAACAAGTCGGTCGAGGAGATCACCCGGGCCGTCGAGGCGGGCGTCGGGCGGATCGTGCTCGACTCCTTCCAGGAGATCGTGCGGGTCGCGCACATCGCGCAGTCCCTCGGCAGGCGCCAGAAGGTGCAGATCCGCATCACCGTCGGGGTCGAGGCCCACACCCACGAGTTCATCGCCACCGCGCACGAGGACCAGAAGTTCGGCATCCCGCTCGCGGGCGGCCAGGCCGCCGAGGCCGTGCGGCGGGCGCTGCAGCTCGACGGGCTCGAGCTGATCGGGATCCACAGCCACATCGGGTCGCAGATCTTCGACATGTCCGGCTTCGAGGTCGCCGCCCACCGGGTCGTCGGACTGCTGCGCGACATCCGCGACGAGCACGGCGTCGAGCTGCCCGAGATCGACCTCGGCGGCGGCCTCGGCATCGCCTACACCAGCGACGACGACCCCCGCGAGCCGCACGAGATCGCCAAGGCGCTCTCCGAGATCGTCACGCGCGAGTGCGAGTCCGCCCGGCTGCGGACCCCGCGCATCTCCGTGGAGCCGGGGCGCGCCATCGTCGGGCCGACGGCGTTCACGCTGTACGAGGTCGGCACCGTCAAGCCGCTGGAGGGGCTGCGGACGTACGTCTCCGTCGACGGCGGGATGTCCGACAACATCCGCACGGCGCTGTACGACGCCGAGTACAGCGTCTCCCTCGTCTCGCGCTCCAGTGACGCCGAGCCGATGCGGGCCCGGGTGGTCGGCAAGCACTGCGAGAGCGGGGACATCGTGGTCAAGGACGCGTTCCTGCCCGCCGACCTGGCACCGGGTGACCTCATCGCCGTACCGGCCACCGGCGCCTACTGCCGCTCCATGGCCAGCAACTACAACCACGTGCTGCGGCCGCCGGTGGTCGCCGTCAAGGACGGCGAGGCGCGGGTCGTCGTCCGGCGCGAGACCGAGGACGACCTGCTGCGTCTCGACGTCGGATGAGGCGCCGCCGGGCACCCGCGAAGCCCCGGGAACGCCGGCCGGAAGATCTCCGGTTCGGCAGGTCCGGAAAAATGAAATAGATGTCTCACGATCCGGACGAAGGGTAGAAACTCCCGTCCGGTGAGTGAGACTGGGTCAACCTAGACGGTAAGAGGAAACGAGGTCGGATGATGCGTACGCGTCCGCTGAAGGTGGCGCTGCTGGGCTGTGGAGTGGTCGGCTCAGAGGTGGCGCGCATCATGACGACGCACGCCGACGACCTCGCCGCCAGGATCGGCGCCCCGGTCGAGCTCGCCGGGGTCGCCGTGCGGCGCCCGAGCAAGGTGCGCGAGGGCATCGACCCGGCCCTCGTCACCACCGACGCCACCGCCCTCGTCAAACGCGGCGACATCGACGTCGTGGTCGAGGTCATCGGGGGGATCGAGCCCGCCCGCGGCCTCATCACCACGGCCTTCCAGCACGGCGCCTCCGTGGTCTCCGCGAACAAGGCCCTGCTCGCCCAGGACGGGGCCGCGCTGCACGCCGTCGCCGAGGAGCACGGCAGGGACCTCTACTACGAGGCCGCCGTCGCCGGCGCCATCCCGCTGATCCGGCCGCTGCGCGAGTCCCTGGCCGGCGACAAGGTCAACCGCGTGCTGGGCATCGTCAACGGCACGACCAACTTCATCCTCGACAAAATGGACTCCACGGGCGCCGGCTACCAGGAGGCCCTGGACGAGGCCACCGCGCTCGGCTACGCGGAGGCCGACCCGACCGCCGACGTCGAGGGCTTCGACGCGGCCGCGAAGGCCGCCATCCTGGCCGGCATCGCCTTCCACACCCGGGTGCGCTTCGACGACGTCTACCGTGAGGGCATGGCCGAGGTGACCGCCGCCGACTTCCGCTCGGCGAAGGAGATGGGCTGCACGATCAAGCTGCTCGCCATCTGCGAGCGGGCCGCGGACGGCGGTTCGGTGACCGCCCGCGTGCATCCCGCGATGATTCCGCTGAGCCACCCGCTGGCCTCCGTGCGCGGCGCGTACAACGCCGTCTTCGTGGAGTCCGACGCGGCCGGGCAGCTCATGTTCTACGGCCCCGGCGCCGGCGGTTCGCCGACCGCCTCGGCCGTGCTCGGCGACCTGGTCGCCGTCTGCCGCAACCGACTCAACGGCGCAACGGGGCCCGGTGAGTCGGCGTACGCCGCCCTGACCGTCTCGTCCATGGGCGAGGTCGTCACCCGCTACCACATCAGCCTCGACGTCGCCGACAAGCCCGGCGTCCTGGCGCAGGTGGCTACCGTGTTCGCGGAGCACGGGGTGTCGATCGACACGGTCCGGCAGCAGGGCAAGGACGGCGAGGCCTCCCTCGTCGTCGTCACCCACCGCGCGTCCGACGCCTCCCTGAGCGGGACCGTCGAGGCGCTGCGCAAGCTCGACACCGTGCGGGGTGTCGCCAGCATCATGCGGGTTGAAGGAGAGTAACCAGCAATGACCCACCAGTGGCGCGGAATCATCGAGGAGTACCGGGACAGGCTGCCGGTATCCGACACCACGCCGGTCGTGACGCTCCGCGAGGGCGGCACGCCCCTCGTGCCCGCGCAGGTGCTCTCCGAGCGCACGGGCTGTGAGGTCCACCTCAAGGTGGAAGGGGCCAACCCCACGGGCTCCTTCAAGGACCGCGGCATGACCATGGCGATCTCCAAGGCCAAGGAGGAGGGGGCGAAGGCGGTCATCTGCGCCTCCACCGGCAACACGTCCGCCTCCGCCGCCGCCTACGCCGTCCGCGCGGGCATGGTCTCGGCCGTGCTCGTGCCGCAGGGCAAGATCGCGCTCGGCAAGATGGGCCAGGCCCTGGTGCACGGCGCGAAGATCCTCCAGGTCGACGGCAACTTCGACGACTGCCTCACGCTCGCCCGCTCGCTCAGCGAGAACTACCCGGTGGCGCTGGTGAATTCGGTGAACCCGGTGCGCATCGAGGGTCAGAAGACGGCCGCCTTCGAGATCGTGGACATGCTCGGGGACGCCCCCGACATCCACGTCCTGCCGGTCGGCAACGCGGGCAACATCACGGCCTACTGGAAGGGTTACAAGGAGTACGCCGCCGACGGC
This sequence comes from Streptomyces collinus Tu 365, assembly GCF_000444875.1. NCBI lineage: Bacteria > Bacillati > Actinomycetota > Actinomycetes > Kitasatosporales > Streptomycetaceae > Streptomyces > Streptomyces collinus. The sequence continues at coordinate 5,779,360 of NC_021985.1, forward strand.
AACTCCACCCGGACACCGCGCATGTGGGGCTTCCAGGCCTCCGGCAGCGCCCCGATCGTGCGCGGCGAGGTCGTCAAGGACCCCTCGACGATCGCCACCGCGATCCGCATCGGCAACCCGGCGTCCTGGCAGTACGCGCTGGCCGCGCGGGACGAGTCCGGCGGCGCCATCGACGAGGTGACGGACCGTGAGATCCTGCGCGCCTACCGGCTGTTGGCCGCGCAGGAGGGCGTCTTCGTGGAGCCCGCCTCCGCCGCCTCGGTCGCCGGTCTGCTGAAGGCCGCCGAGGAGGGCAAGGTCGACCCGGGCCAGCGCATCGTGTGCACCGTCACGGGCAATGGTCTGAAGGACCCCGACTGGGCCGTCGCCGGCGCTCCGCAGCCGGTCACCGTCCCGGTCGACGCGGCCACCGCGGCCGAACGCCTCGGCCTGGCCTGACGGCCTGCCCTACGGCCGGGTTGGGCTGTCGGATTCGGCTCTCGGGGTCGGAGGGCGGGTTCGACGGCCGGGTTCGACTGTCGGGTCGGACGGTCGGACCGAGGGCCTGGCCCGGCAGGTGCCGTACGGCCCGGCCGGCCTGACGGCCCGGGCTGTCGGGCGGCCCGCCGGCCCGGTCTGCGGTCGCCCTGACGGCCCGGCCTGACGGCCCGCCCTGCGGTCGCCCCGACGGCCCGGTCCGACAACCAGGTCCGACGGCCCGGTCCGACAACCAGGTCCGACACCCCGCCCTGCGGTCGGCCGCCCAGGTCGGAACGGCTTCGGGGCAGGGTGCACGGGGGGCTTGCGACACGCATCGTGCGCCTCCCGTGCGCCCTGTGTCGCCACGGAACCTTCCTTCGATAGGCTGTACTGAACCCGCCTACCGCATATGCCCCCGCGTGTGCGCACGGGCCGCGCCGTCTCCGCGGCCCGACGGGTCCTCGTACGCCTCGTACGCCATCGAATGTCCATCGAAATCGGTCGAGCGGCATGCGAGTCCCTCGGATGTCCTCGACAGTCACGCAGCTCAAGGAGAGTCTTCGAGCGATGGCCGGTCCCGCCTTCCGCGCCGCCGCCGTCCGGGTGCGCGTCCCCGCCACCAGCGCCAACATCGGTCCGGGCTTCGACGCCCTGGGCCTCGCGCTGGGGCTCTACGACGACGTCGTCGTCCGGGTGGCCGACTCCGGGCTGCACATCGACATCGCGGGCGAGGGCAGCGAGACCCTCCCGCGCGACGAGAGCCACCTCCTCGTGCGTTCCCTGCGCACCGCCTTCGACCTGCTGGGCGGGCAGCCCCGCGGCCTGGAGATCGTCTGCGCCAACCGCATCCCGCACGGCCGCGGCCTCGGCTCCTCCTCCGCCGCCATCTGCGCCGGCATCGTCGCCGCCCGCGCCGTGACGATAGGCGGCGAGGCCCGGCTCGACGACGCCGCGCTGCTGGAACTGGCCACGGAGATCGAGGGCCACCCGGACAACGTGGCGGCCTGTCTGCTCGGCGGGTTCACGCTGTCCTGGATGGAGGCCGGCGCCGCGCGTGCGATCAGGATGGAGCCCAACGATTCCATCGTTCCGGTGGTTTTCGTGCCCGGGAAGCCGGTCCTGACCGAGACCGCCCGCGGCCTGCTGCCGCGCACCGTGCCGCACGTCGACGCCGCCACCAACGCCGGCCGTGCCGCCCTGCTCGTCGAGGCCCTCACCCGGCGCCCCGAGCTGCTGCTGCCCGCCACCGAGGACCGTCTGCACCAGGAGTACCGCGCCCCGGCCATGCCGGAGAGCGCCGCGCTGGTGGAGCGGCTGCGGGCCGACGGGATCCCGGCCGTCATCTCCGGCGCCGGACCCACCGTCATGGCCCTCGCCGACGTGGGCACCGCCGACAAGGTGGAGGCCCTGGCCGGCACCGACTGGGCCGCCAACCGGCTGAGCCTGGACGCTCAGGGAGCGAGCGTGCTGCCGCTTGCGCCCTGACACGCGGTTGCCGGATTTGGAGAGGGGGAATGTTTGTTGGATCCGGTAGTGTTAATCTCAAGTCTGCACCCGACCCCACCATGGCGAGGTGCTTCGTGTCCCCGTCCGGGACAGACATTCTTCCGGGAGCCTCCCACACCACTCCGTGTTCCGTGCGCCGTACCTGGGCAGTACGTCGCACGCGGGCACTGAGCCCCCTGGGGGAGCTCCGGAATCGGTGCTACCACGCCACGTGACACTGCGTGCCACTGTTCGCGGCAGCGCCATCACCAGCAAATTCTCTTCCGCCGCTGTGGCGGACCACCGCCCCGGCACGGTTCACAGAGACAGGACCGTAGCCGGACAGCACAACCGGTCGCCGAGCCAGACAGGCCGACGTCCGCTCCAGGGAAGGACCCTTCGTGAGCGACACCACCGATCTGATGGGCGCACGTGTCGAGGAGACCGCTGCCGCGCCCGCCACGGACGCCTCCGCGCCTGCCACCGGTGCCGGCTCCCGGCGGCGCCGTGGTACCGGCCTCGAGGGCATGGTGCTGGCCGAGCTGCAGCAGGTCGCCTCGGGCCTCGGTATCAGGGGCACCGCGCGGATGCGCAAGAGCCAGCTGATCGAGGTCATCAAGGAGGCTCAGGCCGCGGGCGGAGGTGCCCCCGCCGGGGGAGCCGCTCCCAAGGCCGAGGCCGCCGCCGAGACCAAGCCCAAGCGGCGGGCCACCTCGAAGGCCCGCACGGGCGAGGACGCCGCCGAGAAGAAGGCCGACAAGGCCGCCGAGGCTCCCGCCGAGAAGGCCGTGGCCCAGCAGCAGATCGAGATCCCCGGCCAGCCGGCCTCGGACGACGCGCCGACCGAGCGCCGTCGCCGCCGTGCCACCGCCGAGGCGGGCAGCCCGGCCGCGGGCAGCGCCGAGACCGTCGCCGCCGAGGCCCGGGGCGAGACCAAGGCCGAGACGCCCGCGCAGCAGCAGGGTGACGCCGGTGACGGCGAGGGCCGTGGCCGCCGCGACCGCCGTGAGCGCGGCCGCGACCGTGACCGCGGTGACCGTGAGCGTGGCGACCGCGGCGAGCGTGGCGACCGTGACCGCCGCGGCAAGGGCGACGACCAGCAGGGCGGCCAGCGTCAGCAGGGCCAGCAGCAGGGCGGCGGCCGGCAGGACCGCCAGCAGCAGCAGGACGACGACGACTTCGAGGGCGGCCGCCGTGGCCGTCGCGGCCGCTACCGCGACCGCCGTGGCCGCCGTGGCCGTGACGACGTCGCCGAGCCGCAGGTGGCCGAGGACGACGTCCTGATCCCCGTCGCGGGCATCCTGGACATCCTCGACAACTACGCCTTCATCCGGACCTCCGGCTACCTGCCGGGCCCGAACGACGTGTACGTCTCCCTCGCCCAGGTCCGCAAGAACGGCCTGCGCAAGGGCGACCACATCACCGGTGCGGTGCGTCAGCCGAAGGAGGGCGAGCGCCGCGAGAAGTTCAACGCGCTGGTCCGCCTCGACTCCGTCAACGGCATGGCGCCCGAACACGGCCGTGGGCGACCGGAGTTCAACAAGCTGACCCCGCTCTACCCGCAGGACCGCCTCCGCCTGGAGACGGACCCGGGCGTGCTCACCACCCGCATCATCGACCTGGTGTCGCCGATCGGTAAGGGTCAGCGCGGTCTGATCGTGGCCCCGCCGAAGACCGGCAAGACCATGATCATGCAGGCGATCGCCAACGCGATCACGCACAACAACCCCGAGTGCCACCTGATGGTCGTCCTCGTCGACGAGCGTCCGGAAGAGGTCACCGACATGCAGCGGTCGGTCAAGGGCGAGGTCATCTCCTCGACCTTCGACCGTCCGGCCGAGGACCACACCACGGTCGCCGAGCTCGCCATCGAGCGCGCCAAGCGCCTGGTGGAGCTGGGTCACGACGTCGTCGTGCTGCTCGACTCGATCACCCGTCTGGGCCGTGCGTACAACCTCGCCGCCCCCGCCTCCGGCCGCATCCTGTCCGGTGGTGTCGACTCGACCGCGCTCTACCCGCCGAAGCGGTTCTTCGGTGCGGCGCGCAACATCGAGGACGGCGGTTCGCTGACCATCCTGGCCACGGCTCTCGTCGACACCGGCTCCCGCATGGACGAGGTGATCTTCGAGGAGTTCAAGGGCACCGGCAACATGGAGCTCAAGCTCGACCGGAAGCTCGCCGACAAGCGCATCTTCCCGGCGGTGGACGTCGACGCGTCCGGCACCCGCAAGGAAGAGATCCTGCTCGGCAACGAGGAGCTGGCCGTCGTCTGGAAGCTGCGCCGTGTGCTGCACGCGCTCGACCAGCAGCAGGCCATCGAGCTGCTCCTCGACAAGATGAAGCAGACCAAGTCGAACGGCGAGTTCCTGATGCAGATCCAGAAGACGACGCCGACGCCGGGCAACGGCGACTAGTCGCCGCGCGTCCGGGGTCCGCGAGGACCCGGTGAGCATCCAGGGCCGCCCCCCGTCACCCAGTGACGGGGGGCGGCCTTTTCGGCGGGACCGCGTTCGTGGGCGAGACCTTTGCCACAGGGGTGCCGATCCGCACCGGATTCCGGGTGTACGGCGCCCGGCGGCGAATCCCCAGGTGAGCACGGTTCGCGCGATGCGCGACGGTCACCCAGCGTGCCCGGAGCGAGACGCGGTCGGCACTCTGTGTCATGCAACGCTGTCCCGAGTTTCTCCGTCCTGCCGGACGGGGCGACGATGGAGCGGTGACGACCGCGCCTGACCCTGAAAGCAGGGGGTATCCGACCGACGAGACCTAGGAGCGATGTGTCCGCCGAGAGCACGCCGGAGCCCGGCATACCCGAATCCGTGGTGACCGGCCCCCGCAGAGGCAGGGGCAGCCGCCGCACGGCGCGCGGCAAGGGCCGCAGGGCCCTGCGCGTCACGGCCTGGACGGCCGCGGGCGTGGTCGCGCTGGGCGGCGTCGGCGCGGGGTACGTCTACTTCAAGCTCAACGGCAACATCAGGAGCGTCGACATCGACCAGGCCCTCGGCGCCGACCGGCCGGGCAAGGCCGGCAACGGCTCGGAGAACATCCTGGTCCTCGGCTCGGACACCCGCTCTGGCAGCAACCGGGCGCTGGGCGGGGGCGCCGACGACGGCAGTGCCCGCTCCGACACGGCGATGATCGTCCACGTCTACCAGGGGCACCGCAGGGCGTCCGTGGTCTCCGTGCCCCGCGACACCCTCATCGACCGGCCCGCCTGCACCGACACCAAGGGCGGCAGCCACCCGGCCGCCTCCGGTGTCATGTTCAACTCCGCGTACTCCACCGGCGGCGCCGCCTGCGCCGTGAAGACGGTCGAGTCGCTGACCGGCCTGCGGATGGACCACTACCTGGAGGTCGACTTCGCCGGCTTCCAGCGGCTCATCGACGACCTCGGCGGGGTCCCGGTCACCACGACCCGGGCCATCGCCGACCCGCAGAGCCACCTCGACCTCAAGGCCGGCACGCACACCCTGGACGGCCGGCAGGCCCTCGGCCTGGTGCGCACCCGGCACGGCGTCGGCGACGGCTCCGACCTCGGCCGCATCCAGCTCCAGCAGGCCTTCGTCAAGGCCCTGCTCGGCCAGGTCAGGGAGGTCGGCGTCCTCACCAGCCCCAAGAAGCTGTACGACCTCGCCGACACCGCGACCAAGACCGTCACCACCGACTCCGAACTCGGCTCGGTCAACGCCCTGGTCGACTTCGCGGACGGCCTCAAGGGCATCAGCTCCTCCCGGATGACGATGGTCACCATGCCGGTCCGGTACGACCCGGCCGATCCCAACCGGGTGCTCATGCAGAAGGACAAGGCCCAGCTCGTCTGGGACGCGCTGAAGAACGACCGGCGCATCCCGCGGGCCGCCACCCGGGGCACGGCCACCGGAGAGGCCAAGGGCGTCGTCAGCCCCTGAGGACGCGCGTGGCCGCTTTCGCGCGGAGCCCTCTGGAATAGAACAAGCGCACCCCCGGTTTGGGTGGATGGCCCCAGTCCTGGCAGACTGGTACGTCGGCTCCGGTTCACGCCTCCGCACCCCGCGAATGCGACCCGGCGCCCTCCCGAAACTAGGAGAACCCCTTGAAGCGCGACATCCACCCCGAGTACGTCGAGACGCAGGTCAGCTGCACCTGTGGCGCGTCGTTCACCACCCGTAGCACGATCTCCAGCGGCACCATCCGCGCCGAGGTCTGCTCCGAGTGCCACCCGTTCTACACGGGCAAGCAGAAGATCCTCGACACCGGTGGCCGTGTGGCCCGCTTCGAGGCCCGCTTCGGCAAGGCTGCCGCCGGCTCCAAGAAGTAGCGAGCCCCATTTCGCCGGTCCACGGTCGCGCCCCCAGCGGGGGTGTGCCCGGGACCGGCGTTTTTGGTCGCCCGCCAGCCGTTCACCCGCAGTACAGGAGCCGAAAGATGTTCGAGGCCGTCGAGGAGCTCGTCGCCGAGCACGCCGACCTGGAGAAGAAGCTCGCCGATCCGTCGGTCCACGCCGACCAGGCGAACGCGCGCAAGCTGAACAAGCGCTACGCCGAGCTGACCCCGATCGTCGCCACGTACCGCTCCTGGAAGCAGACCGGCGACGACATCGAGACCGCGCGCGAACTCGCCGCCGACGACCCCGACTTCGTCGCCGAGGTCAAGGAGCTGGAGAAGCAGCGCGAGGAGCAGACCGAGAAGCTGCGCCTGCTGCTCGTCCCGCGTGACCCGAGTGACGACAAGGACGTCATTCTGGAGATCAAGGCGGGCGCCGGTGGTGACGAGTCCGCGCTGTTCGCCGGTGACCTGCTGCGCATGTACCTGCGCTACGCCGAGCGCGTCGGCTGGAAGACCGAGATCATCGACGCCACCGAGTCCGAGCTGGGCGGCTACAAGGACGTCCAGGTCGCGGTGAAGGCACGCGGCCAGCTCGAACCGGGACAGGGCGTGTGGGCCCGGCTGAAGTACGAGGGCGGGGTGCACCGCGTGCAGCGGGTGCCCGCCACCGAGTCGCAGGGCCGCATCCACACCTCCGCCGCCGGTGTGCTCGTCACGCCCGAGGCGGAGGAGGTCGACGTCGAGATCAACCCGAACGACCTGCGCATCGACGTCTACCGGTCCTCGGGCCCGGGCGGCCAGTCCGTCAACACCACCGACTCCGCCGTGCGCATCACGCACCTGCCGACCGGTGTCGTCGCCTCCTGCCAGAACGAGAAGAGCCAGCTCCAGAACAAGGAGCAGGCCCTGCGCATCCTGCGCTCCAGGCTGCTCGCGGCGGCGCAGGAGGAGGCCGAGCGCGAGGCGGCGGACGCCCGCCGCAGCCAGGTCCGCACCGTCGACCGCTCCGAGAAGATCCGCACGTACAACTTCCCGGAGAACCGCATCTCGGACCACCGCGTCGGCTTCAAGGCGTACAACCTGGACCAGGTGCTGGACGGCGACCTCGCCGCCGTGATCCAGGCCTGTGTCGACGCCGACTCGGCGGCGAAGCTGGCGGCCGCGTAACCGGCACGTACGAGTTACCACGGAGGACTTGCGTGCAGCCAACACCCCGGGGACGCACCCCGAACACCCGCAGTCTGCTGCTCGCCGAGGTGGCCCAGGCCACCCAGCGGCTGGCCGACGCCGGCGTGCCCTCGCCGCGCACCGACGCGGAGGAGCTCGCCGCGTTCGTGCACGGCGTGAAGCGGGGCCAGCTGCACCTGGTGAAGGACTCCGACTTCGACGCCCGCTACTGGGAGGTCATCGCCCGGCGCGAGCAGCGTGAGCCGCTGCAGCACATCACCGGGCGGGCCTACTTCCGCTACCTGGAGCTCCAGGTGGGCCCGGGCGTCTTCGTGCCCCGGCCGGAGACCGAGTCGGTGGTCGGCTGGGCGATAGACGCGGTGCGCGCCATGGACGTCGTCGAGCCGTGCATCGTCGACCTGTGCACCGGCTCCGGAGCCATCGCTCTCGCCCTCGCCCAGGAGGTGCCGCGCTCGCGCGTGCACGCCGTGGAGCTGTCCGAGGACGCCCTGGTGTGGACCCGCAAGAACATGGCCGGGTCCCGGGTCGACCTGCGCCAGGGTGACGCCCTGGCCGCCTTCCCGGACCTCGACGGACAGGTCGACCTGGTCGTCTCCAACCCGCCGTACATCCCGCTCACCGAGTGGGAGTACGTCGCGCCCGAGGCCCGCGACTACGACCCGGAGCTCGCGCTGTTCTCCGGCGAGGACGGCCTCGACCTCATCCGCGGCATCGAGCGCACCGCGCACCGGCTGCTGCGCCCCGGCGGCGTCGTCGTCATCGAGCACGCCGACACCCAGGGCGGCCAGGTGCCGTGGATCTTCACCGAGGAGCGGGGCTGGGCCGACGCGGCCGACCACCCGGACCTCAACAACCGCCCCCGGTTCGCGACCGCGCGCAAGGCGCTGCCGTGACCGTCCCCACCACTTCCAGCCCGCAGTACGTGTACGAGGAGGCCCGCTAGACATGGCACGGCGATACGACACCAACGACGCGACCGACCGCGTGACGGGTCTGCGCGAGGCCGCGTCCGCCGTCCGCCGGGGCGAGCTGGTGGTGCTGCCGACCGACACCGTGTACGGCATCGGCGCCGACGCGTTCTCCTCCGAGGCGGTCGCCGACCTGCTCGCCGCCAAGGGCCGGGGCCGCAACATGCCCACCCCCGTCCTCATCGGCTCCCCGAACACGCTGCACGGCCTGGTCACCGACTTCTCCGAGATGGCCTGGGAACTCGTCGACGCGTTCTGGCCGGGCGCGCTGACGCTGGTCGCCCGCCACCAGCCGTCCCTGCAGTGGGACCTCGGGGACACCCGCGGCACGGTCGCCGTGCGCATGCCGCTGCACCCGGTCGCCATCGAGCTGCTCAACGAGGTCGGCCCGATGGCCGTGTCGTCCGCGAACCTCACCGGCCACCCCTCGCCGGAGACCTGCGACGCGGCCCAGGAGATGCTCGCCGACTCCGTCTCCGTCTACCTCGACGGCGGCCCCACCCCCGGCAACGTGCCGTCGTCCATCGTGGACGTCTCCGGCCGCGTCCCGGTGCTGCTGCGCGAGGGCGCGCTCTCCCCGGACGAGCTGCGCAAGGTCGTACCCGACCTCGAGGTGGCGAATTGACGGCCCCTGAGGCGGGGCGTGGCATAGGCAACGGGGAACATGCCGCGGAGATCACCACGACGTTCGTGGGGCTCCCGCGGGACTGCTTCCGCATCCTCCACGTCAGCACCGGCAACGTGTGCCGTTCGCCCATCACCGAGCGGCTGACCCGCCACTTCGTGGCGGAGCGGCTCGGTGTGCTCGGCGGCGGCCTGATCGTGGAGAGCGCGGGCACCTGGGGCCACGAGGGCGCGCCGATGGAGACCAACGCGGAGGCCGTGCTGGCCGAGTTCGGCGCGGACGCCGCCGGCTTCGTCGGCCGGGAACTGCTGGACGAGCACGTCATCATGGCCGACCTCGTGCTGACGGCCACCCGCGACCACCGCGCCCAGGTCATCTCCATGGGCCACTCGGCGGGCCTGCGCACCTTCACCCTCAAGGAGTTCACCCGGCTGGTGCGCGCCATAGACCCGGCCACGCTGCCGCCGCTGGAGGACGGTGTGGTCCAGCGCGCCCGCGCCCTCGTCCGCGCGGCCGCGGCCCTGCGCGGCTGGCTGCTGGCCCCGACCGCGGAGGCCGACGAGGTGTACGACCCGTACGGCGCGCCGCTGCCCTTCTTCCGCTCCATCGGGGACGAGATACGGGACGCGCTGGATCCCGTCGTCACCGCGCTGACGGGCGTGCCGGCCCGGATGTGAGGCCGTACCGGCGCGGCCGTCCGGCCGTACCGGAACCGCCCCGGAACGGGCGAAACGGTCGCGCGTCCCGCCGACCCGGGGCCTACATTGGACTCACGTCACCGTCGACCGCCCGGAGCCCGTCATGTCGGTCACACCCCTCCTCGAGACGGACGTCCTGCGGCGCCAGGACCCGGAGCTGGCCGAGATCCTGCGGGCGGAGCGGGAACGGCAGTCGACGACGCTGCAGCTGATCGCCGCGGAGAACTTCACGTCCCCGGCCGTGCTCGCCGCGCTGGGCTCGCCGCTCGCCAACAAGTACGCCGAGGGCTATCCCGGCGCCCGCCACCACGGCGGCTGCGAGCTGGTCGACGTCGCCGAACGCCTCGCCGTGGAGCGGGCCAAGGCGCTCTTCGGCGCCGAGCACGCCAATGTCCAGTCCCACTCGGGCTCCTCGGCCGTCCTGGCCGCCTACGCGGCCCTGCTGCGCCCCGGGGACACCGTCCTCGCCCTCGGGCTGCCCCACGGCGGCCACCTCACCCACGGCTCGCCCGCGAACTTCTCCGGCCGCTGGTTCGACTTCGTGGGGTACGGCGTCGACGCCGAGTCCGGTCTCGTCGACCACGACCAGGTGCGCCACCTCGCCCGCAACCACCGGCCCAAGGCCATCGTGTGCGGTTCGATCGCCTACCCCCGCCACATCGACCACGCCTTCTTCCGCGAGGTCGCCGACGAGGTGGGCGCCTACCTCATCGCCGACGCCGCGCACCCGATCGGACTGGTCGCCGGGGGAGCGGCGCCCAGCCCGGTGCCGTACGCCGACATCGTGTGCGCCACCACCCACAAGGTGCTGCGCGGGCCGCGGGGCGGGATGATCCTGTGCGGCGCCGAGCTGGCCGAACGGGTCGACCGGGCGGTGTTCCCGTTCACCCAGGGCGGCGCGCAGATGAACGCCGTCGCCGCGAAGGCCGTCGCGTTCGGCGAGGCGGCGACCCCGGCGTTCGCCGCGTACGCGCACCAGGTGGTCGCCAACGCCCGGGTGCTCGCCGGCCACCTGGCCGCCGAGGGGTTCACCGTCACCACCGGCGGCACCGACACCCACCTGATCACCACCGACCCGGCGCCGCTCGGCGTCGACGGGCGCACCGCGCGCGGCCGGCTGGCGGCCGCCGGGATCGTCCTGGACTGCTGCGCCCTGCCGCACGACGACGGCCGCGGGCTGCGCCTGGGGACGGCCGCGGTGACCACCCAGGGCATGGGGGAGCCGGAGATGGTGCGGATCGCCGCGCTGATGGCGGCCGTGCTGCGCGGCGACAGCGAACCGGCCGGGGCGCGGGCGGAGGTCCGCGAGCTGGCCGGTAGATTTCCCCCGTATCCCGGCTGAGCGAGGGTAGGCGCACGGGCGTACGCCCCGGCCGTGCACACCGGTGTGCCCAGCGGTGCGACCGACGAGCACAGCCACCCGTGCAACCATCGTCCGTACCCGGAAGTCCTCATCCATATGCATCCGTCGCTAGGGTGTGGGGCTGTGATGGCCAGCGAGACCTGTGGGGAAGCCCGTGCGTGAATACCTGCTGACGCTCTGCATCACGGCCGCGGTGACGTATCTGCTGACAGGGCCGGTACGCAAGTTCGCGATCGTGGCCGGAGCCATGCCGGAGATCCGGGCACGTGACGTGCACCGGGAGCCCACTCCGCGCCTCGGCGGTATCGCGATGTTCTTCGGACTGTGCGCGGGCCTGCTGGTCGCGGACCACCTCACGAACCTCAACGAGGTCTTCGCCAAGTCCAACGAGCCGCGCGCGCTGCTCTCCGGGGCGGCCCTGATCTGGCTGATCGGCGTCCTGGACGACAAGTTCGAGATCGACGCGCTGATCAAGCTGGGCGGCCAGATGATCGCCGCCGGCGTGATGGTCATGCAGGGTCTGACGATCCTGTGGCTGCCCATCCCGGGCGTCGGCAACGTGGCGCTGACCCAGTGGCAGGGCACCCTGCTGACGGTGGCGCTGGTCGTCATCACGATCAACGCCGTGAACTTCGTGGACGGTCTGGACGGCCTGGCGGCGGGCATGGTGTGCATCGCCGCGGCGGCGTTCTTCCTGTACTCGTACCGGATCTGGTACTCGTACGGCATCGAGGCCGCGGCCCCGGCGACGCTCTTCGCGGCGATCCTGATGGGCATGTGCCTGGGCTTCCTGCCGCACAACATGCACCCGGCGCGGATCTTCATGGGCGACTCGGGATCGATGCTCATCGGGCTGGTGCTGGCGGCGGGCGCGATCTCCATCACCGGTCAGGTGGACCCCGACGCGCTCGCCCTGTTCACGGGTTCGGAGAAGGCGGCCGTGCACCAGACGGTGCCGGTGTACATCCCGCTGCTGCTGCCGCTGACCATCATCGCCGTGCCGGCCGCCGACCTGGTGCTGGCGATCGTCAGGCGCACCTGGCGCGGCCAGTCGCCGTTCGCCGCGGACCGCGGCCACCTGCACCACCGCCTGCTGGAGATCGGCCACTCGCACAGCCGGGCCGTGCTGATCATGTACTTCTGGTCGGCCCTGATCGGTTTCGGTGCCCTCGCCTACTCGGTGAACTCGGCGTCGATGTGGATCGTGCTGGGCGTGGTCTTCCTGAGCGCGATCGGCCTGGTCCTGCTGCTCCTGCCCCGCTTCACCCCCCGGGTCCCCGTCTGGGCCCAGCACCTCGTGCCGCCGCGCTACCGCAGGCGTGGCGTGGTGGCGTCGCTCTCACCCGATGCCTCCACACCGGCGTCCATGACGGACCAGGCCGCGTCCGCCGACCCGGAGGAACGCTCCCCCGTGACTTCCGGACTCTCGAGCGTCAGCGGGGCCACTGCCATCGGATCCCGTTCACGTCTGACCGATCGGGGCAACGCCGGGACATCGAACTGAGCCACGATGTCCAGCCGTTTGGCCTTCGGTGACGCTCAGTGCCCCCACGTGGGGGCTGAGTGAGCAAGGTCACCACGCTGGGTGCTGGCGCGGTCACTCTCGATAAGTAAGATCATCCCCGATCATGCCGACATGGTTCTGACCAGACCTTTGTCGCGGTAAACGAAAATGGGGGTTGAAATGCGCAAGTCGCGTGGAATTTGGCGTGCCGCCGCTGTGGGCGGGGCGACTCTAGGTGTCGCTCTTCTCGCTTCCGCACCCGCCCAGGCAAGTGCACACAACTGCACCGAGGGCGGCAGCAACTGCATCATCGTCACCGGCTCAGGCCTCAAGGTCACCAGCATCGTGGGCAACTATTCCCCGGTGCCTGAGACGATGTCCGGGAAGATCGCCAAGCTGAGGATCACTCTCCCGGGGAAGCGCCCCAAGGTGTACTGGGAGAACGACAGCGTCCGTCAGGGCCATTCCGAGGACCACAACTGGGACTCGTACGCGAAGCGGTATCCCGACGGCACCAAGATCTGCACGGGTTGGAAGTGGACCGACGCGCTGGCCTGTGCCACCGTGCACGACTGATCCGCACCACTCACCGGACCGTATGCGGGGCGCTCGGATCGATTCGAGCGCCCCGTAGTCATGCCGCATGATGGCCGGGTCCGGATGTGCTCGTGGGGGCAGGGCCGGGGCCCTCCGTAGGTAAGAATCTGACTAGAGCATTGCCATCTCGTGGGGGAGCAAAGTCCCCCAATACCAGACAGATGGGCGCTGTTTTTGCACAGACGCGCACCGTCACTCTCATGTGTGACAGCAAGCACACCTGCCAGGTAAAGACCTCATCAAATAGTTTGTGATACGGTTCACGAGAACCCGGGGTAGAACCGAAGGACCGTAGTGCGACGGTCCCTTGGTGAGAGGTCTCGACTACTCGGCCCGGGACTACGCTCGTCCATGACGACACCTGCCCCCCTGTGAAAGCGGAGTTGCCGCCATGCCGTCCAATGACGCCCGGAATCTTCTGCAGATCGCTGTGCCCTCAGCGGCCGCCGGCGTGATCGCCGTCGCCGTGAGCGCCGCGGTCGCGGGGGGCAAGGGTGCGATCGGAGCGGCCGTCGGCGCGGTGATCGCCATCCTGTTCATGGGAATCGGCCTGTACGTGCTGCAGCGGACGGCGAAAACGCTCCCGCAGCTCTTCCAGGCCATGGGGCTGATGCTCTACATGGCACAGCTGCTGCTGCTCTTCATCTTCGTCGCCGTCTTCAAGGGCACCTCACTCTTCAACCCCAAGGCGTTCGCCTTGTCGCTGGTCGTCACGACCGTCGTGTGGATGGCCGCGCAGGCGCGCGCCCACATGAAGGCCAAGATCTTCTACGTCGACCCGGACTCCGAGAAGAGCGAGAAGCACGAGAAGACCGGACCGTCGTCGTGAGGGGTAGGGGCGGGATAAAGGCCTGTGAGATCTCCTGCTATCGTCCGGTGCCAACTGCGGCATCGCGGGCGCGGGCACCTGAGCTGACGCCTGCTCGATCGCGAGGCTCGATGCCCCCCAGCCGCGCCCACATCCGTAACACCAGTCCGGTGCCGATCCGCGGCCGTGCGCCGCGCCGACACAACGAGGTTGCCGTACCTATGCGTCACGCCGAAGGAGCCCGTGGTGAGTGCTGACCAGACCCAGCTCGCCTTTGACTGGAGTTGTCGGATCATGTCCGACAACGGGTGTGGCTTCCCGGCTCCGGGCCTGCACTCGTTCCTGTTCAAGCCGATGGCCACGGTCGGCGGCTTCGAGTTCAACAAGGTGATGCTGCTCGCGCTCGTCACCTCCGTGCTCGTCGTCGCGTTCTTCTGGGCGGCCTTCGGCAAGGCGAAGGTCATTCCCGGCAAGCTCCAGATGGTCGGCGAGGCCGGCTACGACTTCGTGCGCCGCGGCATCGTCTACGAGACGCTCGGCAAGCGCGAGGGCGAGAAGTGGGTGCCGTTCATGGTCTCCCTCTTCTTCTTCATCTGGCTGATGAACATCTGGTCGGTGATCCCGCTGGCCCAGTTCCCGGTCGCCTCGGTCATCGCCTTCCCGATGGTGCTGGCCCTGATCGTCTGGGTCCTGTGGGTCGGACTGACCTTCAAGCGCCACGGCTTCGTCGGGTTCTTCAAGAACATCACCGGCTACGACAAGTCGCTGGGCGCGGTGCTCCCGCTCGTCATGGTCATCGAGTTCTTCTCGAACCTGTTCGTCCGCCCGTTCACGCACGCGGTGCGACTCTTCGCCAACATGTTCGCCGGTCACCTGATGCTGGTGATGTTCACCGTCGCCTCCTGGTACCTGCTGAACAGCTGGATGATCCCGGCCGCCGGTGTCTCCTTCGTGATGACCATGGTCATGATCTGCTTCGAACTTTTCGTGCAGGCCGTCCAGGCGTACGTCTTCGTACTGCTGGCCTGCTCCTACATTCAGGGCGCTCTCGCCGAGCACCACTGAGCCTCGTCACACCCCCCAGCCGTCCGGTGGCCAATCCCCACCGGTCCGTAAAGAGAAGGAAGATTCAGCATGGCTGCCACTGAGACCCTCGCCGCTGTCTCCGGTTCCATCGGCTCCGTCGGTTACGGCCTCTCGGCCATCGGCCCCGGCATCGGCGTCGGCATCATCTTCGGCAACGGCACCCAGGCCCTCGCCCGTCAGCCCGAGGCGGCCGGCCTGATCCGCGCCAACCAGATCCTGGGCTTCGCCTTCTGTGAGGCGCTCGCCCTCATCGGCATCGTCATGCCGTTCGTGTTCGGTGTGAAGTAAGACCTCCATACCGACACGCATCGACGAAAGGCACTGATGTGATCGCCAACCTGGTACAGCTGGCGGCCGAGAAGGAGCAGAACCCGCTCATCCCGGCCGGCCCCGAGCTGCTCGTCGGCACCATCGCCTTCGCCATCGTGTTCTTCTTCTTCTGGAAGAAGCTGCTTCCGAACATCAACAAGGTTCTGGAGGAGCGTCGCGCGGCGATCGAAGGCGGTATCGAAGAGGCCGACGCCATGAAGGTCGAGGCCCAGAGCGTCCTTGAGCAGTACAAGGCACAGCTCGCCGAGGCCCGGCACGAGGCCGCGCGTCTGCGCCAGGAGGCGCAGGAGCAGGGTGCCACCCTCATCGCCGAGATGCGGGCCGAGGGCCAGCGGCAGCGCGAGGAGATCGTCGCCGCCGGTCACGCCCAGATCGAGGCCGACCGCAAGGCCGCCGCGGGCGCGCTCCGCCAGGACGTCGGCAAGCTCGCCACCGACCTGGCCGGCAAGCTCGTCGGCGAGTCCCTCGAGGACCACGCCCGCCAGAGCCGTGTGATCGACCGCTTCCTCGACGAGCTCGAGGAGAAGGCCGAGGCCGCCCGATGAACGGAGCGAGCCGCGAGGCCCTGGCAGCCGCGCGCGAGCGTCTCGACGCGCTGACGGACTCCACGTCCGTCGACGCGAGCACGCTCGCCGACGAGCTGGCGGCCGTCACCGCGCTGCTCGACCGCGAGGCCGGCCTGCGCCGGGTCCTCACCGACCCGGCGCAGTCCGGAGAGGCCAAGGCCCAGCTGGTGCAGCGCCTGATCGGCGGCCAGGTGAGCGGCGCCGCCGCCGACCTGGTGTCCGGCCTGGCCCGCTCCCGCTGGTCGCAGCCCCGCGACCTGGTGGACGCGCTGGAGGAGCTGGCGAACATCGCCGACCTCACCGTCGCGGAGAAGACCGGCACGCTCGACGACGTCGAGGACGAGCTGTTCCGGTTCGGCCGGATCGTCTCCTCCAACACCGGGCTGCGGGCCGCGCTGACCGACCGCGCGGCGAGCAGCTCCGCCAAGGTCGAGCTGCTGCACCGCCTCCTCGGCGGCCGGGCCAAGCCCGTCACCGAGCGCCTGGTGGTCCGCCTCGTCACCGCGCCGCGTGGACGTAGCCTGGAAGCGGGACTGGAGTCCCTGTCCAAGCTCGCCGCCGAGCGCCGGGACCGCCTGGTGGCGACCGTCACCTCCGCGGTGCCGCTGAGCGACCCGCAGAAGCGTCGTCTGGGCGATGCCCTGGCGAAGCTCTACGGCCGCCGGATGCACCTCAACCTGGACGTGGACCCCGACGTCATCGGCGGGATCCGGGTGCAGGTCGGCGACGAGGTCATCAACGGCTCCCTCGCGGACCGGCTGGACGACGCCGCCCGCCGCATGGCGAGCTAGCAGCAACACAAAAGAACGTACATACGGCCCTGGTTGGGCCGTGCAGAGGATTCACCTCGTTCAGGGGGGAGTCCCCATCCCCCCAAAGTGAAACTTCGGGCCCAACAAGGAGAGCAGGGAACCCAGATGGCGGAGCTCACGATCCGGCCGGAGGAGATCCGGGACGCGCTGGAGAACTTTGTCCAGTCGTACAAGCCGGACGCGGCCTCGCGCGAGGAGGTCGGTACGGTCACCGTCGCCGGCGACGGTATCGCCAAGATCGAGGGTCTGCCCTCGGCCATGGCGAACGAGCTGCTGAAGTTCGAGGACGGCTCCCTCGGTCTCGCGCTGAACCTGGAAGAG
Source organism: Streptomyces collinus Tu 365 (assembly GCF_000444875.1). NCBI lineage: Bacteria > Bacillati > Actinomycetota > Actinomycetes > Kitasatosporales > Streptomycetaceae > Streptomyces > Streptomyces collinus. Next base: position 5,796,475 of record NC_021985.1, read on the forward strand.
CGCGAGATCGGTGCCGTCGTCCTCGGTGAGTTCAGCGGCATCGAGGAGGGTCAGCCGGTCACCCGTACCGGTGAGGTCCTCTCCGTCGCGGTCGGCGAGGGCTACCTCGGCCGCGTCGTCGACCCGCTCGGCAACCCGATCGACGGCCTCGGCGAGATCGAGACGTCCGGCCGCCGCGCGCTCGAGCTGCAGGCCCCCACGGTCATGCAGCGCAAGTCGGTGCACGAGCCGATGGAGACGGGCTACAAGGCCGTCGACGCGATGACCCCGATCGGCCGTGGTCAGCGTCAGCTGATCATCGGTGACCGCCAGACCGGCAAGACCGCCCTGGCCGTCGACACGATCATCAACCAGCGCGACAACTGGCGCACCGGCGACCCGAAGAAGCAGGTCCGCTGCATCTACGTCGCCATCGGCCAGAAGGGCTCCACCATCGCCGGCGTGCGCCGCGCGCTGGAGGAGAACGGCGCCCTGGAGTACACGACCATCGTCGCCGCTCCGGCGTCCGACCCGGCCGGCTTCAAGTACCTGGCGCCGTACACCGGTTCGGCCATCGGTCAGCAGTGGATGTACGAGGGCAAGCACGTCCTCATCATCTTCGACGACCTGTCGAAGCAGGCCGACGCCTACCGTGCCGTGTCGCTGCTGCTGCGCCGCCCGCCGGGCCGTGAGGCCTACCCGGGTGACGTCTTCTACCTGCACTCCCGTCTGCTGGAGCGCTGCGCCAAGCTCTCCGACGACATGGGCGCCGGCTCGATGACCGGTCTGCCGATCGTCGAGACCAAGGCCAACGACGTCTCGGCGTTCATCCCGACCAACGTCATCTCCATCACCGACGGCCAGTGCTTCCTGGAGTCGGACCTGTTCAACGCCGGTCAGCGTCCCGCGCTGAACGTCGGTATCTCCGTCTCCCGAGTCGGTGGTTCCGCGCAGCACAAGGCGATGCGCCAGGTCTCCGGCCGGCTGCGCGTCGACCTCGCCCAGTTCCGCGAGCTGGAGGCGTTCGCCGCCTTCGGTTCCGACCTGGACGCGGCCTCGAAGCAGCAGCTGGAGCGCGGCCAGCGCATGGTCGAGCTGCTGAAGCAGGACCAGTACCAGCCGATGTCCACCGAGGACCAGGTCGTCTCCGTGTGGGCCGGCACCAACGGCCGCATGGACGACGTCCCGGTCGCCGACATCCGCCGCTTCGAGCGCGAGCTGCTGGATTACCTCCACCGCAAGGAGGCCGGTCTGCTCACCTCCATCCGCGAGGGCGCCAAGATGTCGAACGACACTATCCAGGCGATCGACGACGCGGTGGCGGAGTTCAAGAAGCAGTTCGAGACCTCGGACGGCAAGCTGCTCGGCGAGGACACTCCTGCCGCTGCCTCCAAGTGACGTAAGGAAGGGACCTGACTCATGGGAGCCCAGCTCCGGGTCTACAAGCGTCGCATCCGATCCGTCAGCGCGACCAAGAAGATCACCAAGGCGATGGAGATGATCGCCGCCTCGCGTGTCGTCAAGGCACAGCGCAAGGTGGCGGCCTCCACGCCGTACGCGCAGGAACTGACCCGCGCGGTCACGGCGGTCGGTACGGGTTCGAACACCAAGCACCCGCTCACCACGGAGGCGGAGAACCCGGCCCGTGCCGCGGTCCTGCTCCTCACGAGCGACCGCGGTCTGGCCGGTGCCTTCAACTCCAACGCCATCAAGGCGGCGGAGCAGCTGACCGAGCGCCTGGAGCGCGAGGGCAAGCAGGTGGACACGTACATCGTCGGCCGCCGTGGTGTCGCCCACTACAACTTCCGTGAGCGCAAGATCGCGGAGACGTTCACGGGCTTCACCGACGAACCCACGTACGCGGACGCCAAGAAGGTCGCGGCGCCCCTGATCGAGGCCATCGAGAAGGACACGGACGAGGGCGGCGTGGACGAGCTCCACATCGTCTACACCGAGTTCGTCTCGATGATGACGCAGACGGCGCTCGACGCCCGGCTGCTTCCGCTGCGCCTCGACGAGGTCGCGAAGGAGGCGAAGCCGCAGGGCGAGATCCTTCCGCTCTACGACTTCGAGCCGTCGGCGGAGGACGTCCTCGACGCCCTGCTGCCCCGCTACGTGGAGAGCCGGATCTACAACGCGCTGCTCCAGTCGGCCGCTTCGAAGCACGCCGCCACGCGGCGCGCGATGAAGTCGGCCACCGACAACGCGGGCGAGCTGATCAACACGCTCTCCCGTCTTGCCAACGCGGCCCGCCAGGCCGAAATCACCCAGGAAATCAGCGAGATCGTCGGTGGCGCCAGCGCCCTGGCCGACGCGACCGCGGGGAGTGACCGATAATGACCACCACTGTTGAGACCGCGACGGCTACGGGCCGCGTCGCCCGGGTCATCGGCCCGGTCGTCGACGTGGAGTTCCCCGTCGACGCGATGCCGGACATCTACAACGCCCTTCACGTCGAGGTGGCCGACCCGGCCAACGCCGGCGAGAAGAAGACGCTGACCCTCGAGGTCGCGCAGCACCTGGGTGACGGCCTGGTCCGCACCATCTCCATGCAGCCCACCGACGGTCTGGTCCGCCAGGCCGCCGTGACCGACACCGGCGACGGCATCACCGTCCCGGTCGGCGACTTCACCAAGGGCAAGGTGTTCAACACCCTCGGTGAGGTGCTGAACGTCGACGAGCAGTACGAGGGCGAGCGCTGGTCCATCCACCGCAAGGCGCCGAACTTCGACGAGCTCGAGTCGAAGACCGAGATGTTCGAGACCGGCGTCAAGGTCATCGACCTGCTGACCCCGTACGTCAAGGGCGGCAAGATCGGTCTGTTCGGCGGTGCCGGCGTCGGCAAGACGGTGCTCATCCAGGAGATGATCTACCGTGTCGCCAACAACCACGACGGTGTCTCCGTGTTCGCCGGTGTCGGTGAGCGCACCCGTGAGGGCAACGACCTGATCGAGGAGATGGCCGACTCGGGCGTCATCGACAAGACCGCCCTGGTCTTCGGTCAGATGGACGAGCCCCCGGGCACCCGTCTGCGCGTCGCGCTGGCCGGCCTCACCATGGCCGAGTACTTCCGCGACGTCCAGAAGCAGGACGTGCTGTTCTTCATCGACAACATCTTCCGCTTCACGCAGGCCGGTTCCGAGGTCTCCACGCTGCTCGGCCGTATGCCGTCCGCGGTGGGCTACCAGCCGAACCTGGCCGACGAGATGGGTCTCCTCCAGGAGCGCATCACGTCGACCCGCGGTCACTCGATCACCTCGATGCAGGCGATCTACGTCCCCGCCGACGACCTGACCGACCCGGCCCCGGCCACCACCTTCGCCCACCTCGACGCGACGACGGTGCTCTCCCGTCCGATCTCGGAGAAGGGCATCTACCCGGCCGTGGACCCGCTGGACTCGACGTCCCGGATCCTGGACCCGCGGTACATCGCCGCGGACCACTACAACGCGGCCATGCGCGTGAAGAACATCCTGCAGAAGTACAAGGACCTGCAGGACATCATCGCGATCCTCGGTATCGACGAGCTCGGCGAGGAGGACAAGCTCGTCGTCCACCGTGCCCGTCGCGTGGAGCGCTTCCTGTCCCAGAACACCCACGTCGCCAAGCAGTTCACCGGCGTGGACGGCTCGGACGTGCCGCTCGAGGAGTCGATCGCCGCGTTCAACGCGATCTGCGACGGTGAGTACGACCACTTCCCCGAGCAGGCGTTCTTCATGTGCGGTGGCATCGAGGACCTGAAGGCCAACGCCAAGGAGCTGGGCGTCTCCTGAGCCCCGTGCTCTCGGTGAGGGGGCGGGCGCGTCCCGCCCCCTCTGCCACGCCTACTAGAATTGACCCCAACACCCGGCACCCCCGCCGGGTGGTGACCCGAGGAGCCAACCTTGGCTGCTGAGCTGCACGTCGAGCTGGTCGCCGCCGACCGCCAGGTCTGGTCCGGAGAGGCCACCCTGGTCGTCGCGCGCACCACGTCCGGCGACATCGGCGTCATGCCCGGTCACCAGCCGCTGCTCGGTGTGCTGGAGTCGGGCCCGGTGACCATCCGTACGAGTGAAGGTGGAACGGTCGTCGCCGCGGTGCACGGCGGTTTCATCTCGTTCGCGGACAACAAGCTGTCCCTGCTGGCCGAGGTCGCCGAGCTGTCGGACGAGATCGATGTCCAGCGCACCGAGCGCGAGCTGGAACGCGCGAAGGCGGAGGACGACGCGGAGGCCCAGCGCCGGGCCGATGTCCGCCTGCGGGCGGCGACGGCGGCGCGTTGATCCACCGCGCCGTGTGATGATGTCACTCAGCCGCGGTCGGCCCGGAGCAATCCGGTGCCGACCGCGGCTGTGGCGAATGTGGGTGTCTTTTCCGTTCCATTACCTAGTTCGAGGCTAGTTCGAACGTGGTTCCACTACCTGGGAGACGAGGAGGTCGGTGCCGATGGTCCTCGCTCTGACTGTGTGCGGGATCGTGATCGCGCTCGTGGTGGTGGGGCTGTTCCTGTTCGGGCTGCGGCGCAGGCTGATCCAGCGGTCCGGCGGCACCTTCGACTGCTCCCTGCGCTGGGACGTGGCCGAGAAGCCGGACTCGGGCGGCAAGGGCTGGAGCTACGGCGTCGCCCGCTACAACGGCGACCGCATCGAGTGGTACCGCGTCTTCTCCTACGCGCTGCGCCCGCGCCGCACCCTGGAGCGCGCGGCGATCGAGGTGGCCGGCCGCCGGCTCCCCGAGGGCGAGGAGGAGCTGGCGCTGCTCTCCGACGCGGTGGTCCTCGCCTGCACCCACCGGGGCACGCGGCTGGAGCTCGCGATGAGCGAGGACGCGCTGACCGGTTTCCTCGCGTGGCTGGAGGCGGCTCCGCCCGGCCAGCGGGTGAACGTGGCGTAGCGGCGTCGGAACGACGGAAAGCGGCGTCAGGACGACGGAAACGAACCGCGGGCGGGCCCTTGGGGCCCGCCCGCGGCGGTCGTACTGCGGGACCGGCTAGCTCAGTCCGCTGTTGATGGCGCTCACCAGCTCACCGTTGCTGGTGTCACCGCTGAACTCCCAGAAGAACGCGCCGCCCAGGCCCTGGTTCTTGGCCCAGGTCATCTTGGAGGCGATGGTGGCGGGGGTGTCGTACGACCACCAGTTGCTGCCGCAGTGCGCGTAGGCCGTGCCCGCGACGGTGCCGTTGGCCGGGCAGGACGTCTTGAGCACCTTGTAGTCCTCGATGCCCTGCTCGTAGGTGCCCGCGGCCGGTCCGGTGGCGGTGCCGCCGGGGGCGTCCTGGGTGACGCCGGTCCAGCCGCGGCCGTAGAAGCCGATGCCGATGAGCAGCTTGCTCGCGGGAACGCCGGCCGCCTTGTACTTGGCCATCGCGTCGGCGGTGGTGAAGCCGTCCTTCGGGATGCCGGAGTACGAGGTGAGCGGGGAGTGCGGGGCCGTCGGGCCCTTGGCGTCCCAGGCGCCGAAGAAGTCGTACGTCATCACGTTGTACCAGTCGACGGACTGGGCGGCGCCCGCGTAGTCCGCGGCCTCGATCTTGCCGCCGGCCGAGCCATCGGCGGTGACCGCGGCGGTGACCAGGGCCTTGGAGCCGAACTTGGCGCGCAGCGCCGACATCACGTTCTTGAACGCGGCCGCACCGCTGGTGTCACAGGACAGACCGCAGGCGTTCGGGTACTCCCAGTCGATGTCGATGCCGTCGAACACGTCGGCCCAGCGCGGGTCCTCGACCAGGTTGTAGCAGGACTGGGCGAAGGCGGTCGGGTTGGCCGCCGCCTGCGCGAAGCCGCCGGACCAGGTCCAGCCGCCGAAGGACCAGATGACCTTGAGGTTGGGGTACTTGGCCTTCAGCTCGCGCAGCTGGTTGAAGTTGCCGCGCAGCGGCTGGTCCCAGGTGTCGGCCACGCCGCTGACCGACTGGTCCGCGGTGAACGCCTTGTCGTAGTCGGCGTAGGAGTCGCCGATGGCGCACTGGCCGTTGGTGACGTTGCCGAAGGCGTAGTTGATGTGGGTGATCTTCGCGGCGGAGCCGGACGTCACCAGGTTCTTGACGTTGTAGTTCCGGCCGTAGATGCCCCACTCGGTGAAGTAGCCGAGCTTGACCTTGTCACCGCCGGTGGGCGGGGGAGTGGTGCCGCCACCGGTGGTGTGCACCTTGACCGCGCCACTGACCGGACCGGTCTGGTCGGCGGTGTCGCGGGCCTGCACCGTGTAGGAGTAGTCGGTGCCGGCGGTCAGCCCCGAGTCCGTGTAGGACGTGCCGGTGACCGTGGCGACCTTGCTGCCGTCGCGCAGCACGTCGTAGTTCTTGACGCCCTTGTCGTCGGTGGCCGCGCTCCAGTTCAGCTTCACCGAGGTGTCGGTGATGCCGGAGGCGGTCGGGGTGCCGGGCGCGGAGGGTGCCGCGTCGCCCGGGACCGTCGTCCCGTCGCAGCTGTCGCCGTTCAGCTTGCAGTTGGACGGCGAGCCGGGGCCCGCGCCGTTGAAGCCGAAGGAGACGGAGGCGCCGGGGGCGAGGGTGCCGTTGTAGGACTTGTTCTTGGCGGTCCAGTGGGTGCCGGAGTTCGTGACGTCCGCGTCCCACGCGGAGGTCACGGAGGTGCCGGACGGGAAGTCCCACTCGACGGTCCAGGAACCGATGCTGCTGGTACCGGTGTTCTTGATGGTCCACTGACCGCCGAAGCCGGTTCCCCAGTCGCTGGTCTTGGCGAAGCTCGCGGTGGCGTTGGTCGCGGCCTGGGCGGGGCTCGCGAGACCGACCAGGCCGGCCAGGGGGAGCAACAGGGTCGCGAACCCTGCCGCGGCTCTGTGTCTGAAGCGCATGCTGCGCCTCCCTCTTCATCGGGGGTGTCAGGGGCATGACTGAGCCTTCACGCCCACGGTGCCGCGAGAATAGAAAGGTCTGGACCACAGGTCAATAGGTCTGGACCACTTGCCTGTTCGGCCGTCTTGATCGCCAACTCCCGCGTCGGGGCACCTTTTTGGACGCCGTCCCAGGCCGCGGCCGTACCCTGGCCGGGCGACGAGCCAGGGAGGACACATGAGCGAGGCGACACGCCCCGGGGCCGTTCTGGTCGTGGACGACGACGAGGCCATCCGGCGCTCACTGGACCGAGGGCTCAGGCTCAGCGGCTTCGAGGTCCGCACCGCCGACAGCGGCTCCGGGGCCCTGGCCGCCGTCCGGGACGCGGCCCCCGACGTCCTCGTGCTCGACGTGTCGATGCCCGGCATGAGCGGCATCGAGGTGTGCACCCGGCTCCGGGACGAGGGCCGGGACCTGCCCGTGCTGATGCTCTCCGCGCTCGACGAGACCGCCGACCGCATCGCGGGACTCCAGGCGGGCGGCGACGACTACCTGGTCAAGCCGTTCGCCCTGCAGGAACTGGTGCTGCGCCTGCGGGCCCTGCTGCGCCGCCGCCCGCCCACCGGCCGGGAGGTGCTGCGCGTCGCCGCCCTCGTGATCGACCCCGCCGCCCGCACCGCCGAGCGCGCCGGACGGCCGCTGGAGCTGACCCGCCGCGAGTTCGAACTGCTGGAGGTGCTCGCCCGCAATGCCGGACTCGTCCTAACCCGCGACCAGCTCCTGGAACGCGTGTGGGGCTACGACTTCGACGTGCGCACCGACGCCGTCGACACCTTCGTCAGCTATTTGCGGCGCAAACTGGAGGCCGGCGGACACCCCCGCCTGATCCACACGGTGCGGGGCGTCGGCTTCGTCCTGCGGGAGACCCCGTGAGGCTCTCCACCCGGATCGGCCTCGCCGTCGGCTGCACCGTCCCGCTCCTGGTCCTGGCCTCCGGCTGGCTGCTGCTCCACCTCGTCGCCCGGGACCTGCGCGGCGCCGAGGACCAGCAGCTGCGCCGGCGGGCGGCGGCCGTCGCACCCGACGCCCGGGCCCTGCTGCGGGCCGCCGCGAACAACCGGCCCAAGGCGGCCGACACCCGCGAACGGCAGCTCTACAGCGCCGCCCTCGACGTCGGCGTACGCGTCGTCACCCCCGGGGCGACCTTCAGCGGCGGCCCCCAACCCGGCCCCGCCGTACCCCTGCCGACGCGCACCGCCGGGCCGGTGACCGTGCACGCGGCCGGCCGCGACTGGCGCGCCCTGGCCCGGCCCGTGCGGACCGCCCGCGCCACCGGCACCCTGTGGGTGTTCGCACCCGACACCGCCGACCGCACCCGGCTCCAGCTCGTCCGGCGCCGGGTCCTGCTGACCGCGCTGCTCGCCGCCCCGCTGTCCGGACTGCTCGCCTGGGGCCTGGCCAGCGGCGCGAGCGCGCCCCTGCGCCGCCTGACCCGGCGCACCGCCGGACTCGACCCGCGCACCAGCACGGCCCGGCCGCCCGGGGAACACACCGGGGTGCGCGAGGTCGACGAACTGGCCGCCACCGTACGCACCGTCCTCGCCCGCTACGACGAACAGGCCGCGCGCACCGCCCAGGCCCTGGACACCGCCCGCTCCTTCTCCTCGGCCGCCGCGCACGAACTGCGCACCCCGCTCATGAGCATCGGCACCAACCTCGACATCCTCGCCACTCACCCCGGCCTGCCCGCCGCCGACCGCGGCGAGATCGTCACCGACCTGCGCCGCGAACACGCCCGGCTGCTCGGCCTGCTGGTGATGCTGCGCGAACTGGGCCGCGGCGACCTGGTCGACGCGGACGCCTTCGACGACGTCGACCTCGCGGACCTCGCCGACACCGCCGTCGCCGAGGCCAGGCGCCGCGCCCCGGACGCCGTGATCACCCTGGACGCGCCGCCCGGCCCCGCCGTGCACGGCTGGGAGGCCGGGCTGCGGCTGCTGCTCGACAACCTGCTCGCCAACGCCCTGGCCCACGGCCGGGACCCGGACGGCCGGGCCACCGTTGCGGTCCGCGTGCGCGCCGAGGCCGGGCAGGTGCTGATCACCGTGACCGACCGGGGCCCCGGGGTGCCGCCCGACGCCCGCGAGCGGATCTTCGAACGGTTCCGGCGGGGCCCGCACAGCCCCGGCTCCGGCCTCGGCCTCACCCTCGTCGCCCAGCAGGCGGCACTGCACCGGGGGAGCGCCCTGGTGACCGACGCGCCGGACGGCACCGGCGCCTGCTTCGAGATACGGCTCCCCTCGGGCGACGGCACCCCGCCCGACCGGCGGGACTGGCTGATCGGGACAGCCCGGGCCAACCGGTCACAGAGTTTCCCCAAAGACCGTTCCTAGCCTGCGTACCGGCGGACGGACGACAGGGCCGTCCAGGAACGGAACGGAGAGACGGATGAACGCACGACGAGGCACCCGCACGCTGCTCGCAGGGTTCGCCGCGGCGGCCGTGCTCGCGGGCACCACGGCCGCGGCCGCCGCCGACACGACCCCCGCGCCCGGCCCCACCGGGGACGGGGCCAAGGGCCTGTGCAAGCGGGTGCCGAAGCTCGACCGCCGGATCGGGCGCGCCCTGAAGCGGCTGGACGCGGGAGCCGGCCGGCGCGGCTCCGTGGCCCGGCTGCAGCGGCGCGTGGACAACGCGAAGCAGGCGGGCCACACCGAGATCGCCACCTTCCTCAAGGACCGGCTGGACTTCCGCAAGTCCCTGGTGACGAACCTGAAGCAGCGGCAGAAGGACCTGAACGACGTCCGGACCTGGTGCCGGGACAACGGCGCCGGCAAGGCGGCCGGATGATGCGGGCGCGCGCCGGGTGGGCGGCCCTGCCGGCGACGGCGCTGCTGGTCGCGCTCGTCGCGGGCTGCGCGCAGCACGACGGGGCCGCGCCGCGGGCGCCGTCCTCCGCCGCGCCCCCGGCCTCCGCCTCCACGTCCCGCGCGGGCACGTCCGCGGGCTACGCGGAGATGCGGAGGAAGGTCGAGGCGGCCGAGTCCGCGGCCGCGGCGGCCGACCGGGACGCGGCCGACGACGCGACCGGTGACCCGGCGGGCGCGGCGGGTACCGCGGCCGGCGGCACGGACCGCTGAGCGGGGCGTGACCGGCGGGAGGGGGCCGGGCGGGGGTGCCTCAGCGCTCGCCGCCCGGCACCCACAGCACGTCCCCGGTCTGCTTGTTGGCGATCCTGGCCAGGATGAACAGCAGGTCGGAGAGCCGGTTGAGGTAGGTCGCGGTGAGCGGGTTCATGTGGTCGCCGTGCACCTCGAGGGCCGCCCACGTGGAGCGCTCGGCGCGGCGCACGACCGTGCACGCCTGGTGCAGCAGGGCCGCGCCGGGCGTGCCACCGGGCAGGATGAAGGAGCGCAGCTTCTCCAGCCGCTCGTTGAAGCGGTCGCAGTCCGCCTCCAGCCGGTCGACGTAGAACTGCTCCACCCGCAGCGGCGGGAACTCCGGGTTCTCCACCACCGGCGTGGAGAGGTCCGCGCCCACGTCGAACAGGTCGTTCTGGACGCGGGTGAGGACCTCGACGACCTCCGCCTCCAGACCGCCCAGCGCGATCGCCGTGCCGAGGACCGCGTTGGCCTCGTTGGCGTCGGCGTACGCCGAGATCCGCAGATCGGTCTTGGCGACCCGGCTCATGTCCCCGAGGGCGGTGGTGCCCCGGTCGCCGGTCCTGGTGTAGATGCGCGTCAGATTGACCATGCGACCAGCGTAGTTACCCCCGCCCCGGCTGCACACGCCCGCCGGCCTGCGGGAGCTCCCGCAGGCCGGCGGGCGTGTGCGCGAGGAGGCCGCCCGCAGGAGCAACCCGGTTGACATCGCGGGGGTTTGACGCCCCGGCCGGCAGGGCCGCGGACGCGCCGGGAAGGCCGTCGGGACGAGCGCCGGGACCGGCGCACAGGACGTGACGGGTGTCTCACGCGCTGAGACAGTGACACGCATTACTTACCGTCCTCAAGACGCCACGCGAGCGCTAATGTCCGCCGAAGAGGCAGACGTCGAACGCGTAGCAGGGAGTCGGAGTGGCAGGGAAGCTCGCCGTCATCGGGGCCGGTCTCATGGGGTCCGGCATCGCCCAGGTCGCCGCGCAGGCCGGCTGGGACGTCGTCCTGCGGGACGTCACCGACGAGGCTCTCAAGCGTGGCACCGACGGCATCAAGGCCTCGTACGACAAGTTCGTCGGCAAGGGCAGGCTCGCGGCGGACGACGCCGAGGCCGCCCTCGCCCGCATCACCGCGACCACCGACCTGGACGCCGCCGCCGACGCCGACCTCGTCGTCGAGGCCGTCTTCGAGAAGCTGGAGGTCAAGCACGAGATCTTCCGCGCGCTCGACAAGATCGTGCGCGAGGACACCGTGCTCGCCTCCAACACCTCCGCCATCCCGATCACCAAGATCGCGGCGGCCACCGAGCACCCCGAGCGGGTGGTCGGCGTGCACTTCTTCTCGCCGGTGCCGATGATGCAGCTCGTCGAGCTGGTCCGCGGCTACAAGACGAGCGACGAAACCCTCGCCACGGCCCGCCGGTTCGCCGAGTCGGTCGGCAAGACCTGCATCGTCGTCAACCGCGACGTCGCCGGCTTCGTCACCACCCGGCTGATCTCCGCCCTCGTCGTGGAGGCCACCAAGCTCTACGAGTCCGGCGTCGCCACGGCCGAGGACATCGACCTCGCCTGCAAGCTGGGCTTCGGCCACGCCATGGGCCCGCTGGCCACGGCGGACCTGACCGGTGTCGACATCCTGCTGCACGCCACCGGCAACATCTACACCGAGTCCCAGGACGAGAAGTTCGCCCCGCCGGAGCTGATGCGCCGGATGGTGGACGCCGGTGACATCGGGCGCAAGAGCGGGCAGGGCTTCTACAGGTACTGACCCGTACACGACCGGACGCACGCCCCGGGAGCATCACTCCCGGGGGTGAATTCGGTATCGGTTCGCTTACAAACAGCAACCGCTCTGCCACTCAAGCAGTCAGACGTTGCACAACATGAGCACCGACACGGAGTACGCACACCGCACTCAACGGGAGCGCATATGTACATCAGGGGCGACCACGCCGAGCTGGTCGTCGGGGGCCGCCTCGACGTCCGCAGCGCGGCGGACGCCCGTACGGCCCTGCACTCGGCCGTCGACGACGGAGTCGGTGACCTGGTGCTCGACCTGTCCGAACTGGACTCCTGGGACGCCACCGGACTCGGCGTGATCATGGGTGCCCACCGGCGGGCCGGCCGCTGCGGGCGCCGTCTGGTGCTGCGCCGCGTCCCGCCGCAGATGCAGCGCCTGCTGGTGGCCACCCGGCTGCACCGCATCCTCGCCATCGAGGGCGGCATCGGCGTGGAGTCGCTGCCCCGGGTGTAAGGCCGCGATCGGGGGTGAACCGGGCGTCGGGCGTCGGTCAGGAGCCGGACGCAGCCGCCGAACCGCACGTCGAGGGCAATCCTCACCGGACCGTGACGTCTCGGGCCGCGCGGCACCCCGCCCTGTCGTGGATACTGTGCGAAGGTTTAGGGTTCGGTCGCCCGCAGCCTCATGAACCCTCGAGCGGGCCCGGACCAGAAGCGACAGCACGGTGTGCAACAGGCCGGGAGGGGCCGCCTGATGAGGGCACACGACGCTTTTGGGGGGCTTGAACCCATGGACCCGATCACTCCGGGACCCGAGGAGCAGGGCCAGGCTCCAGGCCGCCGCCCACCCCGGGAATCCCTCACCTCCGACTTCGGCCAGAGCATGCCCGCGGTCGTCCGCACGGCGCAGCTCGTCTCCGGCGACTTCCTGCTGACCGTCAACCCCGTGGACGGCAGCGAGATCGAGCCCTGCCCGCCGCACGAACGGCCGGGCCGGCCCCGCAAGCGCGCCGCCGCCGAGCGCGCCGACACCGAGCGCGCCGCCCGGCCTCCCGTCCCCGCGGGCCCGGTGCTGCCCACGCTCGCCCTCCTGGAACGCCAGGACGAACGCGAGCGCCTGGTCCGCCTGCTGGCCCGCGGCCGCTCGGTGCGCCTCACCGGCCCGGGCGGCTCCGGCCGCACCGCGCTGCTCGACCTCGTCGCCGACGACTGCCTGGACCTCGCCCCCGACGGCGTCGTCCGGCTCACCGGTTTCCGGCGCACGGCCACCGATCTGCTCCACGACCTCTTCCACGCCGTCCACGACGCCCCGCGCCACCGGCCGGACCCGGACGAACTGCTCGCACTGGTCGGTGAGATCGGTGCGGTGGTCGTCGTGGACGACCTGGAGTTCGGCGGCGCCGCCCTGGAGGAGCTGCTCGACGCCACCCCCGAGTGCGCCTTCCTGCTGAGTGCCACCCCGGACGTCCCCGCGCCCACCACGGACTCCGAGGTCGAGGAGGTCTTCCTCGGCGGACTCGACCGCGCGGCCGGCGTGGAGATACTGGAGCGCGCCGTCGGCCGGGTGCTCTCCGAGGAGGAGGCCAACTGGGCGGGCGACCTCTGGTTCGAGTCGGAGGGGCTGCCGCTGCGGTTCGTCCAGGCCGGCGCCCTGCTGCGGCAGCGCGAACAGCTGCGGGCCAGCACCGGCGCGGTGGACGAGTACGGCGTCTTCCAGGACGTACTGCCCCCGGTCGAGGACGTGTTCGGCGACGCGGTGCCGGGCGAGGCGGAGGCCGAGCAGGTGCCGCTGCCCTCGCTCGCCGAGGCGGCCGCGCCCGCGCCCCTGCTCGCCTCCCGGCTCAGCGCCAGTGCCCGTGCCACGCTCCGCTTCGCCGTCGCCCTCGGCGGCGAGGTGCCGCACCAGGCCCATCTGCCCGCGCTGGTGGGCGACACCCACGCGGACGCCGCCCTCGGCGAACTGGCGGGCTGCGGACTGGTCTCGCCGGTGGGCGCCCGGTACCGTCTCGCGGCCGGTGTGCAGGCGCAGCTGGAGGCGGCCGGGTACGACGCCGACGCCCCGGCCCGGGCGCTCACCGCGGCCGAGCACTACGCCTGGTGGGCCGGACACCCCTCGGTCACCCCGGAGCGGGTCGGCGCCGAGGCCGACGCGGTGCTCGCCGCGCTCACCGTCGTGGTGCCCGCCACGGTGCCGCCCGCCGACGACGAGGAGAGTGTCGCCGTCCGGCTCGCCCGCACGGCCGCCCCCGCCTTCGCCACGGGGCTGCAGTGGAGCGCCTGGGAGCGGGCGCTGCGGCTCGGCGCCGAAGCCTGTCTGGCGTCCGGTGAGGCGGCGGACGAGGCGTACTTCCACCACGAGTTGGGGGTCCTCGCGCTCTGCGAGGGGCGCCTGGACCGGGCCCGGGCCGAGCTGGAGACGGCGGGCGGCCTGCGCGGGGCGCTCGCCGACAAGCGGGGCGCGGTCGCCGGGCGGCGCGCGCTGGCGCTGGTCGCCGACCTCTCGGGCGAGGCGCCCGGCATGCCGTCGACGGCGGGCGAGGAGGTGCCGGACGCGCGGCACGAGGAGTCGGCGTCGCCGCCGGGCGGGGTGCCCACGCTCTTCGGCGCCCACGAGCTCACGGGCGCCACCCTGGTGACCCGCCGGCCGGTCGTCGCGGGGTCCGGTGGCGGGTCCGGTGGCGGGTCGCGCCGGCCGGCCCGGCGCAACCTGGTGGCGGCCGGCTCGGGCGCGCTGCTCGCGGTGGTGCTCGGCACGGTCGTGACGCTCGGCATGACGTCGGGTCAGGACTCCGGCAAGGACCCGGCGGGCAAGGTGGAGGTCAACCCGTCGGTGACCCAGGACCCGGACGACGGCAGCCTGGGCGCGGACCCGGCGAAGGACACCGGCGGCGGCGGTCGTACGGCCGCTCCGAGCGGCAGCCCGACGAACCCGGGTCCGGACGGCACCTACGGCACCGCGGACGACCCGGCGCCGACCGCCGCCACCACCGGCCCGACGGCCCACCCGAGCGGTTCGCGGACGCCGGGGGGCGGGGGCACGACCCCGAAGCCGTCGAGGACCACGCGCAAGCCGGGTTCCCCGACGCCGACGCCGACGCCGACCAGGTCGACCCGGCCGCCGTCCTCCCCGCCGGCTTCGCCCTCGCCGTCGCCCTCGGTCTCGCCGTCGGCGACGTCGTCCGCCGGCACCCCGTCGACCAGCGACTCGGCGAGCGGCCCTGCGTCCCCGGACGGCACGGCCGGCGGCTCCGCCCCGGTGATGTAGGAACGGCCGGGGGCCGTCGCCACGTGGCGACGGCCCCCGGCCGGTCGCCGGTGCCGCCCGGTGCTGCTCGGTGCTGCCCGGTCAGAACAGCCGGAGCTTGTCGTCCTCGATACCGCGCAGGGCGTCGTAGTCCAGGATCTGGCAGTTGATGCCCCGGTCCGTGGCGAGCACCCGGGCCTGCGGCTTGATCTCCTGGGCGGCGAAGACCCCGCGGACCGGGGCGAGGTGCGGGTCGCGGTTCAGCAGTTCCAGGTAGCGGGTGAGCTGTTCGACGCCGTCGATCTCGCCGCGCCGCTTGATCTCCACGGCGACCGTCCCGCCGTCCGCGTCCCGGCACAGGATGTCCACCGGTCCGATCGCGGTCATGTACTCGCGGCGGATCAGGGTGTAGCCGTCGCCGAGCGTCTCGATGCGGTCGGCGAGCAGTTCCTGGAGGTGCGCTTCCACGCCGTCCTTGATCAGGCCGGGGTCCACGCCGAGTTCGTGCGAGGAGTCGTGGAGGATCTCCTCCATCGTGATGATCAGTTTCTCGCCCGCTTTGTTGACGACGGTCCAGACGCCCTCGTCGTCACCCGTGCCCTCCTTCAGCGTGCAGGGCGGCGACATCCAGTTGAGGGGCTTGTAGGCCCGGTCGTCCGCGTGGATGGAGACGCTGCCGTCCGCCTTGACCAGGATCAGGCGGGGCGCCGAGGGCAGGTGGGCGGTGAGCCGGCCGGCGTAGTCGACCGAGCATCGGGCAATGACGAGACGCATGGTCGGCAACGCTACTCGACGCCCGCGGGTGCACGCGATTCGCCCTGCTCCCGTCCGTCCCCGCCGTCCGCCGCGTCCCGCTGGGCCACCCCATTCATCCTGGAAACTCTTGTTCATCCTTGGCCGATTGTGGGCCCAAAGGGACCGTTCCATATACGCAATCTGCTGGTGTGGTCACCGACCGTTGCCTACCGTAGAGAACGGGAGGTCGCGACATGTGTACTGAGCGTGTTCGAAATCGCGAACTTCCGCATCTGTCCGGCAACCCCTGCTCGTCGGGGGTGCGAGAGGAGAACCCATGTCGCTCGACGTCTCACCGGCCCTACTCGAACAGGCCGAGCGAGGCGAGGTCGACGAAGCAGCATTCGTCGACTGCGTCCGGACCTCCCTGCCCTATGCGTGGGAGATGATCAGCTCCCTGGTGGCCCAGCTGAAGGTGGACGGCGGTTCCTTCGCCGACAACCAGACGCCCCCGCCGGACGAGCAGGCACGGGGTCAGCTGCTGCGCGCGCTCGCCAGTGACGCCATACGCGGCGCCCTGCAGCGGCACTTCGGGGTGCGGCTGGCCTTCCAGAACTGCCACCGGGTGGCGGTGTTCCCGCTGGACGCCTCGGTCGACGAGACGTTGGCCCGCTTCACCTCGGTGCGCAGCCAGTTGCTGAACCAGTCGCCGGAGTTCCGGGACTGCTGACGCGCGATCGACGGGCCACGTCCGCAGGGGCCCGGTGCTTGCCGCTCCACCCGGGGGAGGTGCGTGTGTACTGGGGCGGCAAGCCCCCTTGGTGCCGTGACGCGCCCGTGCCCCGAGGGAGCCGGCGTCCGCTCAGCGCAGTTGCGGCAGGACCTCGGCGCCGATCCGCCGCAGGTTCTCCTCCGTGGCCGCGAGGTCGCCGGAGCCCTCGACGAGCAGGGCGAAGCGGGAGACGCCGGTGCGCTCCGAGGTGGCCGCGAGCCGGTCGGCGGCGAGCCGCGGGGTGCCCACCGGGTGCAGTCCGCAGAGCAGTTCGGTGTAGGCGAACGGATCGCGCATCGCGCGCGCCCGGCCGTCGACCGTGACATGCGCGTCGAGGCCCTGCTTGAGCCAGCCCGGCATGGCCTTCAGCAGCGTCTCCGCCGCGTCGCTGCGCCGGTCCGCGATCTGGCAGACGCCGGCCGAGACATGGGCCGCGCCCGCGATCTCCTCGGCCGGCCGCCCCGCGGCCCGCGCGAACTGCCGCCACAGGGCGACCATCTCGGCCTTTTCCTCGTCGCCGATGTGCATGCCCAGCAGCATCGGCAGTCCGCGCTCGGCGGCCAGCCGTACGGTCGACGGCGAGGTGCAGGCGACGACCACCTCCGGCCCCGGCGTGTCCGTCAGCGCCTCCGACGGACGGGGCACGACGGGCACCTCACGGAAGGAGAACCGCTCTCCCGAGGCCGACACCGACGGTTCGCTCAGCCAGCGCACCAGCAGATCGAGTGATTCCGGGAACCCGTGCTCGTACGCGCCGAGGCCCGAGCCGAACACCTCCAGATCCACCCACGGACCGCCGCGCCCCACGCCGAGCGTGAACCGACCGCCGCTCGTCAGGTGCAGCAGCGCGGCCTGCTCGCCGAGTGCGACCGGGTGCGCGGTGGGCAGTACGCTGACCGCCGTGCCGACGCGGATGCGGCGGGTGCGGCCGAGCAGCAGCGCGGCCAGGGTGACGGCGGACGGGCAGGTGCCGTACGGGACGAAGTGGTGCTCCGCCAGCCACACCGCGTCCAGCCCGGCCTCCTCGCTGACCTCCGCCGCGCGGACCGCCCGGTGCAGGGCCTCGCCCTGGCCCTGCCCCGGGAACTGTGCCGCCAGCACAAAACTACCTACGTGCATCGCATTTCCTGCTTCCTTGGCTCCGACCGGAGCTCCCCCACCCGGCATAACCGTCTGACACGTGCCGAGGACACGGCCTGGCGGGGAGATTTGCGGATTGTCTGCAGAATGGGCCGTCCAGGAGGGGGACTTGTACGGGTTGGAGCGCTTCGGGTACCCGTCCGGAAGCCGCGTAGGCTGGATGCAGTCCGTGCTTCCTGTATAGCCCCGAGAGGTGTCCCGTGTCCCCGCGTCGCAACCGACCGAAGGCCGCCGGAGAGTCCGGCCGGAGCGCCGAGGACGACTCCGCAGGCCGGTACGGCGGCTGGCAGTCCACGGAGAGCTGGCAGGGCGAGGAGTGGAGCGTGCGCCATGTCGCCGGGGCGAGCGCGCAGGGCAAGACCTATCGCTGCCCCGGCTGCGACCAGCTGATCCCCTCCGGCGTCCCGCACGTGGTGGCCTGGCCGGAGCACGCGGGCGTGGACGACCGCCGCCACTGGCACAAGGCGTGCTGGAACGCGAAGGACCGCCGCACCACGAGGGTGCAGCGGTCCCGTAACGCGCCGAGGTTCTGAGCTACACGTCCCGGCTCTGCAGCAGCGCGACGGCGCCGGCGAACGCGGCCGCCGTCACGCCGATCATGATCCACAGCGGGTCCCAGCCCGTCGGGCCGGACGAGCTGAGGGTGTTGTCGTAGAAGACGCCCATCTGGCTCGGGATCGAGTACTCCAGCAGCGCCTTCTGCACCTTCTCCAGCGACGAGGCGTTCATGAACAGGGCGATCACCAGCGGGGCGAGCACGGCGCCGATCATGATGGTGATCGCGCCCGCCGAGTGCCGGATGATCGAGCCCACGAGCAGCGAGAGCAGGCCGAGCAGCGCGATGTAGAGGCTGATGCCGACCGTGGCCTTCAGCCATTCCCCGCCGGAGGGGGTGCGGCCGCCGTTGCCCTCCAGCATGGACGTCTGCACCATCGCCACGAACGACACGGTGGTCAGCGTCACCACGAAGGCGATGACGAAGAACACGATCGCCTTGGCGGTCAGCACCCGGGCCCGGCTCGGGCACGCGGTCATCGTCGTGCGGATCATGCCCGTGCCGTACTCGGACGCCGTGGTCAGCACGCCGAGCGTGATGATGCACATCATGCCGATCAGCAGGCCGAAGAAGCCGAGGGTCAGCGGGCTGGTGCCGCCGAGGTCGCCCGAGCCGCGGACGGCGACACCGGCGAGCAGGCCGATGCCGACCACGAGCAGGACGAAGACGCCGAGCGTCCACATCGTCGAGCGCACCGACTTGATCTTCGTCCACTCGGAGGCGAGGGCGTGCCCGAGGTGGGTGCGCACCACCGGGATCGGCGAGCTGTAGCCGTGGTACGACCCGCCGGGCGCCGCCTGCCGGTCGGGCGCTGCGGGGGATCCCTGCGGCATCGGGGGCTGGTGGGTGCTCATCGGGCGTCCTCGGGCTGGGTCTGGGCGGGGGCGGCGGGAGCGGACTGCGCGGGGGCGGGCTCGGCCGGTGCGGGGGCGGCCGCGGGCGGCTGGGCCGGTGCGGCCTGCGCGGCCGGTGCGCCGGGCGGGGCCTGCGGGACCGGCTGCGCCTGGGTGCCCGGCGCGGCGTACGGGTTGGGGGCGCCCGGAGCGCCGTAGCCGGGCGCCGGCGCGCCGCCGTACGGGCCCGAGGGCGGCGTCGGCATCGCGAACGGCTGACCGCCCTGCTGGGGCGGCGGCGGGGCGTACCAGCCGGGCTGGCCCTGGCCGGGGACCGGCATGGGCGGCTGGGCGCCCGGCGGCAGCGGCTGCTGCAGGCCCGCCTTCTGGTCGACGGTCGAGCGGTAGTCGACGGCGCCCTGCGTCATCCGCATGTACGCCTCCTCCAGCGACGCCTGGTGCGGCGACAGCTCCCAGAGCCGGACGCCCGCGTCGTACGCGAGGTCGCTGATGCGGGGCAGCGGCAGGCCGGTCACCCGCAGCGCGCCGTCCTGCTCGGGCAGGACGTGGCCGCCGGCCCCGGTGAGCGCGGAGGACAGCTTCTCGCGCAGCTGGGGCTCGGAGTCGGGGGTGCGGACCCGTGCGAAGTCCGCCGAGTTCGCGGAGATGAAGTCCTTGACGCTCATGTCGGCGAGCAGCTGGCCGCGCCCGATCACGATGAGGTGGTCGGCGGTCAGCGCCATCTCGCTCATCAGGTGCGAGGAGACGAAGACGGTACGGCCCTCGGCCGCCAGCGCCTTCATCAGGTTGCGCACCCAGAGGATGCCCTCGGGGTCGAGGCCGTTGACCGGCTCGTCGAAGAGCAGCACCTGGGGGTCGCCGAGCAGCGCGGCGGCGATGCCGAGGCGCTGGCCCATGCCGAGCGAGAAGCCCTTGGAGCGCTTCCGCGCCACCTCCTGCAGGCCGACCACGCCGAGCACCTCGTCCACCCGGCGGGCCGGGATGCCGGAGAGCTGGGCGAGGCTGAGCAGGTGGTTGCGGGCGGACCGGCCGCCGTGCACCGCCTTGGCGTCCAGCAGCGCGCCGACCTGGCGGGGGGCGTTGGGCAGCTTGCGGTACGGGTAGCCGCCGATGGTCACCGAGCCGGACGTCGGGTTGTCGAGCCCGAGGATCATCCGCATGGTGGTCGACTTGCCCGACCCGTTCGGCCCGAGGAAGCCGGTCACGGCCCCGGGCCGCACCTGGAAGGAAAGGTTGTACACGGCGGTCTTGTCGCCGTAGCGCTTCGTCAGGCCTACAGCCTCGATCATGCTCCGCACCCATCGAAAGGTTCAGGACAGCGGGGCACACGCCCCCCGTAAGGGTTAGGAGGATATCCGGGCGCTGACGGTTCCGCTCAAGAGCGGGTAAAGCCCGGCCATGTTCGAACAGGCGGGCGTCGCTCACTGGGCGTCCCGGCGCCTGAGCACCAGGTAGCCGCCCACGAGCGCGGCGACCACCCACAGCGCCATGATCCCGAGCCCGCCCCAGGGCCCGTAGGGGGTGTCGTCGCCGATCCGGGGGACCACCCGCATGATCCGGCTGCCGGCCTGGTCGGGCAGGAACCGGCCGACCTTCCGGGTGGCGCTCACGTTGCCGAGGATCGTCGAGATCAGGAAGAAGAACGGCATCAGGATGCCGAGCGAGAGCATCGGTGAGCGCAGCATCACGGCCACGCCCATGGAGAACACCGCGATCAGGGTCATGTAGAGGCCGCCGCCGACGACCGCGCGCAGCACGCCCGGGTCGCCGAGCCGGGTGCCCAGGGGGCCGAGCATGGCCTGCCCGAGGAAGAAGGCGGCGAAGCTGGTGACCATGCCGACGAGCAGGGCGAGCGCGGTGGCCACGGCGATCTTGCTGAACAGGAAGGTGCCGCGCCGGGGCACCGCGGCCAGCGAGACGCGGATCATGCCGGTGCTGTACTCGTTGGACACCACCAGCACCCCGAACACGATCATGGCGAGCTGGCCGAGGGTCATACCGGCGAAGCTGACGACCGTGGGGTCGAAGGAGAGCCGGTCCGTCACGGGCATGTTGTCGAACTGACTCCTCGACAGCGCGGAGATGAGCATCCCGAGCGCCAGGGTGACCACGACGGCCAGCGACAGCGTCCACACCGTCGACGCGACCGACCGGATCTTGGTCCATTCCGACCGGATGACCTGCACGGCCGCCATGGTCAGGCCCCCTTCCAGGCGGCGCCCCGGTCACCCGCGGCGGGGCCGGGCCCGGCGGCGCGCGCGTGGTACTCCACCGACTCCGCCGTCAGCCGCATGAACGCCTCCTCCAGTGACGCCTGCCGCGGGCTCAGTTCGTGCAGCACGACCCCGGACCGCGCGGCCAGCTCCCCGATCCGCTCGGCCTTGCCGCCCTCCACCTCCAGCGCGCCGCCGCCCGTCTCCACCACGGTGATGCCGTCCGCCCGCAGCACGTCGAGGAGCCGTTCGCGCTGCGGGGACCGGATCCGGACGTAGCTGCGCGAGTGCTGCCGGATGAAGTCGGCCATGGAGGTGTCGGCCAGCAGCCGCCCCTGTCCGATGACCACCAGGTGATCGGCGGTCAGTGCCATCTCGCTCATCAGATGGCTCGACACGAACACGGTCCGCCCCTGCGCCGCCAGCGACTTCATCAGGTTCCGGATCCAGTGGATGCCCTCCGGGTCGAGCCCGTTGACCGGCTCGTCGAACATCAGGATGCGCGGGTCCCCGAGCAGCGCGGCCGCGATCCCGAGCCGCTGCCCCATCCCGTACGAGAACCCCTTCGCCTTCTTCCGGGCCACCGCGGTCAGCCCGACGGTGTCGAGCACCTCGGCCACCCGCCGCGAGGGGATGCCGTTGCTCTGCGCGAGACAGAGCAGGTGGTTGTAGGCGCTCCGGCCGCCGTGCACGGCCTTGGCGTCCAGCAGCGCCCCGATGTACGTCAGCGGGTCCGTCAGCTCGGCGTAGTGCCGGCCGTCGATCCGGACGTCGCCCGCGGTGGGCCGGTCGAGCCCGAGGATCATCCGCATGGTCGTGGACTTCCCGGCGCCGTTCGGGCCGAGGAACCCCGTCACGACGCCGGGGCGCACGGCGAAGGTGAGACGGTCCACGGCGACCTTCCCGCCGTACCGCTTCGTCAGCCCCTCCAGCTCGATCATGCGGCCACGCTATGACCGCTGTTGGGCGGCTGCCACTCGGACGGGCGGAGGCGATCACCGGGCCCGGCGTCCGGGACGTGCTCCAGCTCCCCGGCCCACCGGGGGCGTGCCGGGGGGCGCCGGAGAACGGAACACACGGCCGGCTGCCGCGGGCGGGCGGCACCTGGGCGGTCGTCAACGGCGACGGCACCGACGACCCGTCCCTCCACGGCCTGCGCCAGGCCGCGCCCGCGAAGTCCCGGCTGCCCCACGAGGCCAGGCACGCACCCGGGAGGGGCGGCGGGCGAAGCCCCGAGTACGTCCCGTCACGAGGGCTGCGCCCGGCATCCCCCCGAGCTCTGCGAGCAGGGGGCGCCCCCAGAGCACGCACCGGACGCCGCGGGGCCCACCCACCGGGCGGACGACGGGACTTCGCGGACTCGCCCCAGGCCGCGCCCGCGAAGTCCCGTCGGCCCCAGCACGCCCGTCGCGCACGCGGAAGGGGCGGCGGGACCTGGTCCCGCCGCCCCTTCCGGAGCCCTGCGACTGCCCGGACCTACCGGGACTGCTGCGCCGGAACGCCCCGGGAGATCGGCTCGTCCTCGGCGGGGGAGCCGGCCGCGGCCACCGCGGCGCCGGTCAGCGTGGCGAGCATCTCGCGGACGTTCGTCAGCTGGGCGTTGATCGAGTCGCGGCGGTTGGTGAGAGCGGCCAGCTCGCGCTCGGATTCCGACCGGATGCGGTCGGCCTTGGCGTTCGCGTCGGCCACGATGTCCTCGGCCTGGCGCTGGGCCGTCTCCACCGTCTGACGGGCGCGGCGCTCGGCGTCGGTGCGCAGCTTCTCCGCCTCCAGACGGAGCTGCTCGGCGCGGTGCTCGATCTCGGCGAGGCGCTTCTCGGCCTTCTGCTGACGCGAGGCCAGGTCGCGCTCGGACTGCTCGCGGCGCTTGGCCAGGTTCGTCTCGAAGTCCGCCGCGGCCTGCGCGGCCTTGGCGCGGGTCTCCTCGAAGAGGGCGTCCGCCTCCTCGCGCTTGGACTGCGCGTCCTTCTGCGCGTCGGCACGCAGCTGGGAGGCGTCGCTCTTGGCCTTCTCGACGATCCGGACGCCCTCGTCCTCGGCCTTGGCCTTGCGCTCGGCGGCGAAGGACTCGGCGTCGTTGCGGACCTGCTGGGCGGCCGACTCGGCCAGCTCGCGGTGCTGCTCGGCCGCGCGCCGCGCCTCCTCACGCAGGTCCTTCGCCTCTTCCTCGGCGAGGCGCAGGATCTTCTCGACCCGCGCGCCGAGACCCGCGTACGACGGCTCGGCGTCGGTGATCTGGGCCTGGGCGTTCTGCGTCTCGAGGTGGAGCTCCTCGATGCGCTTCTCCAGAGCGGTGATGCGGGCGAGAGCGCTGTCACGGTCGGAGACGAGCTTGGAGATACGTTCGTCCACCTGAGCGCGGTCGTACCCACGCCGCACAAGCTCGAAGCCGTAGGGGGAAGTGTCGCTCATGGGGTTCCTGTCAATGAGACCGGTGAGGTGATAAGGGGAATCCTAGGGGCCGAAGCGGTGTGTCATCGAGCGGATACGGTTTTGATCTGGAGAATGGCACCTCTTTCGGGTGGCTGACCTCGGGACGGCTTGCCAAGGAGCCGGACAAAGTCCCTCAGAGCACCCCGGAAGCGGCCTCACCCGTCAGCTGTCCGACGCCTTGCCACCCGATCGAGGGGGACCGACGGTGGCACCCGCCTTGACCCCGCCCTCCTTGCCGGACGACGGCGCCTCGAAGGATTCCAGCGCCTCCAGGACGTCCTGCACCCGGGAGATCTCGGTGTTGATGTCCTCGCGCCGGCGCACCAGGATCTCCAGCTCGCGCTTGCCCTCGTCGACCGTGCGCCGGGCCTCGCGGATGGCCTCGGCCTTCAGCTCCTCGGCCTCCTTGACCAGCGTGGCCTTCTTCTGCTCGGCCTCCTTGAGCAGGCCCTCGGCCTTCTTGACGGCGGCGATCCGGACCTTGCCGGCCTCGGAACTGGCCTCCGAGACCATCTCCTTGGCCTTCGCCTGCGCCTTGGACAGCTGCTCCTCGGCCGCCTTGATGAGCGCGTCGCACCGGTCGCCGGTGGACTTCATCGTCTCGGCGGCCTCGCGGCGGGCCCGCTCGTGCAGCTCCTCGATCTCGGCGGTGACCCGCTCGCGCAGCTCCTCCGCCCGCTCCCTTATGGCGGTCGCGTCCCGGCGGGCACCGACCAGCAGCTCGTCCGCGTCCGTGCGGGCCTTCTCCACCCGCGAGTTGCCCTCGACGGTCGCCTCGGACACGATCCGGTCGGCCTCGCTGCGGGCCGCGCCCACCATGGTGTCGGCCTGCGACTCGGCGTCCGCGGTGGTCTGCAGCGCCTGCTGCTGGGCCTCGGTGAGGAGCTTGTCCGCCTCCGCCGTGGTCTCGGTGATGAGCGTGTCGACCTGCTCGGCCGCCTCCGACCGCCGCTTGTTGGCCTCCTGACGCGCCTCGTCCAGCGTCCGCTCGGCCTCCTCGCGCGCGGAGCCCACCAGCCGCTCGGCCGCCGCCTCCGCGTCCGCCGCGAGCCGCTCGGCGTCGGCGCGCAGCCGGTCGGCGTGCCGCTGGGCCGAACCGACCTTCTCGGCGGCCTCGGCACGCAGCCGCTCGGCTTCGCCGGTGGCGTCCGCGACGAGCTGCTCGGCGTTCGCGACGGCCTCGGCACGCACCCGCTCGGCCTCGGCGACCGTCTCGGTGCGCAGCCGCTCCGCCTCGTTGCCCGCCTCGGTGATGAGGGTGTCGGCCTGGGTGGCCGCGTCCGACCGGATGCGGTTGGCGTCCTCCCGGGCGTCCGCCCGGGTGCGGGACGCGGCCTGGTCGGCCTCGGCGAGCTTGTCCGACGCCTCCGTGCGCACCCGCTGGGCGTAGTCGCCCGCGTCGGAGCGCAGCCGCTCGGACTCCGCGATCGCCTCGGCGACCGTGCGCTCGGCGAGCGCCTTGGCGGCCTCCGTCTCCTCGTGCGCCTCGCGCCGCAGACGCGTGGCGTCCTCGCCGGCCCGCTCCCGCTCCGCGTAGGCGTCGGCGCGGACCCGGTCCGCCTCCTCCTCGGCCTCCCGGCGGGTACGGTCGGCCGCGTGCTCGGCGGCCGAGCGCAGCCCGGTGATCTCCTCCTGCGCCTGCTCGTGCAGCCCCGCGACGGAGTCCCGCACCTGCTGCGCGTGCTGCTCGGCGGCGGACACCATCTCGGTGGCGCGCCGGTCCGCCTCCTCGACCAGCCGGGTCGCCTCGGTCTGCGCGTCCTCCACGCGCCTGCGCGCCGAGGCCAGCAGCTCCTCGCTCTGCTCGCGGGCCCGCTCACGCTCCTGGTCGGCCTCGGACCGCGCGGCGCCGAGCAGTTCCTCGGCCTCGCGGCGGCGCCGGGCCGCCTCCTCCTGGGCGGCGGCGAGCGTCTCGGACGCCTCGGTGCCCAGCCGCTCGGCGGCGGCCTGCGCCTCGGCGCGCATCCGGTCGGCGCTCTCCTGGGCCTCGACCTTGAGCCGCTCCGCCTCGGCGGCCGCCTCCGACCGCAGGCGTACCGCGACGGACTCGCCCTCGGCACGCGAGGCGGACGCGTCGGCCGCGGCCTCGTCGCGCAGCCGTTCGGCCTCGGCCTCGGCCTGCTGCTGGAGCGCGCGGATCCGCTCGGCGGACTCCGAACGCAGCCGCTCGGCCTCCTCGCCGGCCTCCCGGCGGATCCGGGCCGCCTCCTCGCGGGCGTCGGCGAGCGCCTGCTCGGCCGCCGCCAGCCGCTCCTGGGTCTCCGTCTGGAGCCGGGTCAGCTCGCCCGCGGCCTCGACACGGCGGGCCTCGACGGCCCGCTCGGTCTCCTCGCGCAGCTCGCGCGCGGCCTGCTCGGCGGCGGACCGGACCGTCTCGACCTCTTCGGCGGCCTCGGCGCGCAGCCGCTCGGCCTCCTTGCGGGCGCGCTCCAGGGTCTCCTCGGCCTGCCGGCGCAGCGAGGTGGCGCGCTCGATGGCCTCGGTGCGGACCTTCTCGCTGTCCCCGGTCGCCTTCTGCCGCAGCTCGTCGGCGTCCGCCTTGGCCTTGGCCAGCAGTTCCTCGGCGGACTTGGCCGCCTCCTCGATCTGCGCCACGGCCTCGCGGCGGGCCTCGGCGCGGATCGACTCGCCCTCGGCGACCGCGTCGGCGCGCAGCTGCTCGGCCTCGCCGCGCAGCCGGCGGGCCTCCTCCTGCAGCTCGACCGTCTTGGCGCGGTACTCCTTGGTGTCGTCCTTCGCCGCGCCCTTGAGCTCCTCGGCGATGTCGTGCGCCTCGGCACGCAGCCGGTCCGCCTCGGCCTCGGCCTCGGTGCGGATCCGCTCGGCCTCCTCGGCCGCGGCCCTGGTCGTCTTCTTGGCGTCCTCCGACGCCTTGTTCAGGACGTCCTCGGCGGTCCTGGCCGCCTTGGAGAGCTGGCTCGCGCTCTCCTCGGCGGTGACCGCCCGGGCCTTCTCGGACGCCTCGGCGACGATCTTCTCGGCCTCGGCCCGCGCGTCGGCGACCAGCTGCTCGGCCTCGGACCGGGTGCTCTCGGCCTCCTTGGTGGCCTCCTCGACCAGCCGGGCGACCTGCTCCTTGGCCGTGCGCGTGCGGGTCTCGTTGGCGGCCTCGGCGCTGGAGAGCGTCTTCGAGGCGGCCTGCTCGGCCTCCTTGACCAGCTTCTCCGCCTCGGCCTGCGCCTTGCGCAGCGCCTCCTCGGCCTCCGTCATGCGCTGTTCGGCGGCGCGGCTCAGCTCGGCGGCCTGCCGGCGGGCGGCGTCCGACTCGCTGACGGTGGAGGTGCGCAGCTGCTCGGCGTGGTCGGTGGCCTCCTGGGCCTGCGTGGAGGCGGCGTTCAGCAGCCGTTCGGCGTCCGTGCGGGCGCGGCGCAGGATCTGCTCGGCCTCGGCGCGGGCGGCCTCGGCGTCGCCCTGCAGGCGCTCGCGGGCCTCCCGGGTGACCCGCTCGGCCTCGGCGCGTGCGGTGGCCATGGCCTGCTCGGCCTCGGCGCGGGACTCGTCGAGCAGCCGGCGGGCCTGCTGCTCGGTGCGGGCACGCAGCTGCTCGGCCCACGCCACGTTCTCGTTGACGTGCGACTCGACGGTCTGGCGCCGCTCGGCCAGCTCCTGGTCGAGCTGCTGGCGACGGGTGACCGCCTCCTGGTGCAGCTCGGCCTGCAGACGGGCGGCCTGCTCGGCGTGCTCCTGCAGGATGCGCTGCGTCTGCGCACGGACCTGGCTCAGCTCCCGCTCGGCGTCCTGACGCAGCTGGTCGGCCTGCATCTGGGCATTGCGGAGCAACTGTTCGGCCTGATAGCCGATGTCACCGCCGTCGTAGGCGGGCCGGGTCATCAGAGTGCGGCGCGCCTCGTGCAGCTTGGCGCGCAGCACCTCGACCTGGTAGCCGAGGTCCTCGGCGTGCTGGATCGCCTTTTCCCGCTCGGTCCTCAGCCGCTTCATCTCGGCCTCGAACCGAGAGAGGTGGTCGACGTCAGCCGCCGGCTCTCGCTCCTGGCTCTCGTAGCCCCGCACTGCGCGGTCCCATCCGTCCCCTGGTCAGCTTCTCCAACGAGCTCCGTCCATCCGCCGGACGGGGCCCCCGGGGAATGGTGTCAGATCAACGGCGGAGCACGGGCTGCTGCCCCGACGCTCTTCCCCCGAAACCCGGACCCCGGCATGCGGCCGCCCCCCGCCTTCGGGGACGACCGCCCCCAACCCTACCGGCCCATATGTACGGCGGTCAGTGCTCGGGCGACTCAACAGGGGCCGAAGTGACCAGTTCTGTCAGGACGCCGTGGCAATCCTTGGGGTGCAGGAAGGTGATCCGCGACCCCATGGAGCCGCGTCGTGGCTCGTCGTACAGAACGCGTACGCCCTTGCCGCGGATCTCGTCGGCGTCCCCGTCCACATCCGCCGTACCGAAGGCGATGTGGTGGACGCCCTCCCCGTTCTTGGCCAGCCACTTGCCGACCGCGGAGTCCTCCCGGGTCGGTTCCAGCAGCTGGAGGTAGGAGGCGCCGCCGTCGGACGTCTCGTTGATCTTGAGCATGGCCTCCCGCACGCCCTGCTCCTCGTTGACCTCGGTGTGGAACACCTCGAAGCCGTACGTGGCCCGGTAGAACTCGACGGTCGTGTCGAGGTCGTGGCAGGCGATCCCGATGTGGTCGATTCGCGTCAGCATGGAATCAGTGCAGCGCCAAGGCGGTGGTTACGCAACGTGCGCGCGATCACACCGGCGGGCCGATGACGGCACGGAGTGCCACTCAGTACATTCGAAGTAAACCCTCGTTCACTCCTCGGCTGTGCAGGCCGGTAAGGGGATCGCAGCTCATGTCTTCTGGAACGAACACCTCGGTGATCGTCGCGGGCGCGCGTACGCCCATGGGACGGTTGCTCGGCTCGCTGAAGTCCTTCTCCGGGGCCGACCTCGGCGGCTTCGCGATCAAGGCCGCCCTCGACCGTGCGGGTATCGGTGGCGACCAGGTGCAGTACGTGATCATGGGGCAGGTGCTGCAGGCCGGCGCCGGGCAGATCCCCGCCCGCCAGGCCGCCGTCAAGGCCGGCATCCCGATGAGCGTCCCCGCGCTGACCATCAACAAGGTGTGTCTGTCCGGCCTGGACGCGATCGCGCTGGCCGACCAGCTCATCCGCGCCGGCGAGTTCGACATCGTCGTCGCCGGCGGCCAGGAGTCCATGACCAACGCCCCGCACCTGCTGCCCAAGTCCCGTGAGGGCTTCAAGTACGGCGCGGTGCAGATGCTCGACGCGATGGCCCACGACGGCCTGACCGACTCCTTCGAGAACATCGCCATGGGCGAGTCCACGGAGAAGCACAACACGCGCCTCGGCATCCGGCGCCCCGAGCAGGACGAGATCGCCGCCCTGTCCCACCAGCGGGCCGCCGCCGCGCAGAAGAACGGCGTCTTCGAGGCCGAGATCACCCCGGTCGAGATCCCGCAGCGCAAGGGCGAGCCGGTCGTCTTCAGCAAGGACGAGGGCATCCGCGGCGACACCACCGCCGAGTCGCTCGGCAAGCTGCGCCCGGCCTTCGCCAAGGACGGCACGATCACGGCCGGCTCCTCCTCGCAGATCTCGGACGGCGCGGCCGCCGTGGTCGTGATGAGCAAGGCCAAGGCCGAGGAACTGGGCCTGGAGTGGCTCGCGGAGATCGGCGCGCACGGCAACGTGGCGGGGCCGGACAACTCGCTGCAGTCGCAGCCGTCCAACGCCATCCGGCACGCCCTGAAGAAGGAGGCCCTGGAGGTCTCCGACCTCGACCTCATCGAGATCAACGAGGCGTTCGCCGCGGTGGCCGTGCAGTCAATGAAGGACCTCGGCGTGTCCACGGAAAAGGTGAACGTCAACGGCGGCGCGATCGCCCTCGGTCACCCGATCGGCATGTCCGGCGCCCGGCTCGTGCTCCACTTGGCCCTGGAGCTCAAGCGGCGCGGCGGCGGCGTCGGCGCGGCCGCGCTGTGCGGCGGCGGCGGTCAGGGCGACGCCCTGATCGTGCGGGTCCCGAAGGCCTGAGTTCCAGTTACGTCTGTGAAGTGAACGGAGCTGTTTGATGCAGGACGTCTCCTCTCTGGTGGCCCAGGCCAGGGACGGCCGGCCGCGGGCCGTGGCCCGGCTGATCTCGCTGGTGGAGGGGGCGTCCCCGCAGCTCAGGGAGGTCATGGCGGCCCTGGCGCCGCTGACCGGCAACGCCTACGTGGTGGGTCTGACCGGTTCGCCGGGCGTCGGCAAGTCGACCTCGACCTCCGCCCTCGTCACCGCGTACCGCAAACAGGGCAAACGCGTGGGCGTGCTGGCCGTCGACCCCTCGTCGCCGTTCTCCGGCGGCGCGCTGCTCGGCGACCGGGTCCGGATGTCGGATCACGCCTCCGACCCCGGGGTCTACATCCGCTCCATGGCCACCCGTGGTCACCTGGGCGGCCTTGCCTGGGCGGCGCCGCAGGCGATCCGGGTCCTGGACGCCGCGGGCTGCGACGTGATCCTGGTCGAGACCGTCGGCGTCGGCCAGTCGGAGGTGGAGATCGCCTCGCAGGCCGACACCAGCGTGGTGCTGCTGGCCCCGGGCATGGGCGACGGCATCCAGGCGGCCAAGGCCGGAATCCTGGAGATCGGTGACGTCTACGTCGTCAACAAGGCCGACCGCGACGGCGCCGACGCCACCGCCCGCGAGCTGAACCACATGCTGGGCCTCGGCGAGTCCCGTGGCCCGGGCGACTGGCGGCCGCCCATCGTCAAGACGGTCGCCGCCCGTGGGCAGGGCGTCGACGAGGTGGTCGAGGCGCTGGAGAAGCACCGCGCGTGGATGGAGGAGCGCGGGGTGCTCACCGAGCGCCGCACGGCGCGCGCGTCCCGCGAGGTGGAGACCATCGCGGTCACCGCGCTGCGCGAGCGGATCGCCGACCTGCACGGCGACCGCCGCCTCGGCGCGCTGGCGGAGCGGATCGTCGCCGGCGAGCTCGACCCGTACCGCGCGGCGGACGAACTGGTGGCGGGCCTCACCGCGGGCTGACCCCTGGCGCCCGCCGGACCGTGTCGCTACATTGATCCACATGTTCCTCCTCCTGGCGTAGAGCGCGCACCGGACCGCGAGGCCGATCACCGGCCCTCGCGTCCCTCGGTGTCCCCTCTCCCGCCTCCCG
This sequence comes from Streptomyces collinus Tu 365, assembly GCF_000444875.1. Classification (NCBI taxonomy): domain Bacteria; kingdom Bacillati; phylum Actinomycetota; class Actinomycetes; order Kitasatosporales; family Streptomycetaceae; genus Streptomyces; species Streptomyces collinus. The sequence continues at coordinate 5,827,203 of NC_021985.1, forward strand.
CAGAGGAACTTCCGCGTGTCCACGCACCCTTCGCGGCCCTCGTACGCCGCCGTCCTGCGCGTCCCGCACGCGCGCCGCACCTTCGCCGCGGCCCTCGCCGCGCGCCTGTCCTACGGCACGGTCTCCCTCGCCGTCCTGCTGTCCGTCACCCGCGCCACCGGGTCCTACGCCGTCTCCGGCGCGGTGATGTCCCTGTTCGGGGCGATGACGGTCTTCCTGATGCCCTTGCGGGCCTCGCTGGTCGACCGGCACGGCCCGCGCCGGGCCCTGCCGGTCATGGCCACGGTGTACGGCGTCCTGCTGTGTGCCCTTGCGGCCCTGACCTGGCGCCCCGGGGCGCCCGCCGCGGCCGTGGCCGGGGCGGCCGCCCTCGCCGGGGCGTGCGCGCCCCCGCTCGGCCCGACCATGCGCGCCCTGTGGGCCGATCTCGTCCCCGACCGGGCCCTGCTGCAGCGTGCGTACAGCCTGGACGGGGTCGCCGAGGAACTGCTCTACGTCTCCGGTCCGGTCCTGGTCGGCGCGCTGGTCGGGTTCGCGCCGCCGGCCTGCGGGATCCTGCTGAGCGCGCTGCTGATCGTGGGCGGCACCTGCGCCTTCGTCATGTCCCCGGTGATGCCGGGGCCGCGCGCCGCGGCGGCGAAGGGCCGTCGCGCCGGCGCCCGGGGCCTGCTGCCTCCGGTCGCCGTGGCCCTCGGGGTCGGGCTGGCGCTCAGCGGGGTGGACCTGCTGGCGGCGGCCTTCGCCGCCGAACGGTCCTACGACCCGGCGCTCGTGTCCTGGGTGCTGGGCGCGCTCTCCGCGGGCAGCGCGGTGGGCGGGCTGGTCAACGGGGCGGTGGCGTGGCGGGCTCCCGCCCGGACCCGGCTGTGCTGGTTCGCGGTGGGTCTCGGGGCGGTGGTCGCGGCGGCGGGCCTGGCACCCGGGCTGTGGACGCTCACGGGCGCCATGGCGCTCGCCGGGGCGTTCATCGCCCCGGCGCTGACGACGGCGTACCTCCTGGCCGACGAGAGCGCGGCCGAGGGGTCCCGGACCCAGGCCGGGGCGTGGGTGAACACGGCGGTCAACGCCGGGAGTGCGGGGGGAGCGCTGGTGACCGGGCTGCTGATCGGCCGGCTCCCCCTGGCCGTGTGCTTCACGGCGGCCGGTGCCACCGCCCTCGCGGCGGCCGTGGCCGCCGCGCTCGGCGGGCGGTCACCCGTGCCCGCGTCCCGGCGCTCCGGGGGGACCACCGTGGCCGCGGGCGGCGAGGGTGCCGGTGCCCGGACGGGGGCGGGGGAGGCTGCCGCCGGGGGCCGCTAGGTCATGTCCGCGAAGTCCCGTCGTCCGGCCGGACGACGGGACTTCGCGGACACGGCCTGGACGCCGGCCGGGGCGCCGCCTCCGCTCAGGGGCGCCCCCGCTGTCCCCTCAGGTGCTCGGCGATCGGCTTGAGCGCCTTGTCCAGCTCTATCAGGGCCTCCGGCGGCAGGAGGTCGATGAAGTGCCGCCGCACCGAGGACACGTGGTGCGGCGCGACCTTGCGCATCGTCTCCATGCCGTGCTCGGTAAGCACGGCGAACAGTCCCCGGCGGTCGGACTCGCAGTTCTCCCGCCGTACCAGGTTCGCGTTCTCCATCCGCGTGATCTGGTGCGAGAGCCGGCTCTTGGACTGCAGGGTGGCGGAGGCCAGGTCGCTCATCCGCATCCGCACGTCCTCCGACTCCGAGAGGTTCACGAGGATCTCGTAGTCGTTCATTGTCAGGCCGAACGGCTGCAGGTCCTTTTCGAGCTGGTACGTCAACAGCCTGTTGACCTCCAGGTGGGTACGCCAGGCGCACTGCTCCGCATCGGTCAGCCAGCGCGTGGCCGTCTCGGTCTCCATGAATGAAGTCTACCTAAGAAGTTGAATGACGAACTACTTCGGGTGGTGTGACTGTGCGCACGCGTTCGATGTCACACTCCGCAGACTACCGCTCACAGCCCGAAGCGACGCTGGAGGTCTCCCAGCTGTCCGGGAAGGCGCGGTACGGCCGCCGATTGCGGACCGTGTCCACCCGGTCCCGCTCCGCCACCGCCGGGAACCCCCGGTTCGGGCGGAACCGCCCCGGTCGCCTGCTCGGCCATCAGGGCCTCGCTGGACTGCAGCAGGACCGTCCCGGCTCCCACGAACTCGAACTGGTGCTCCTCGCCGGAAGCCCCGCCCAGGCCCGTCATCGCACGTAGACCGCCCAGGACGCCCGTGAGGTACCCGTGGTCGTAGTGGTGACACGGTGACGGACAGTCGGCCCACCCGACCAGTGCCTGGGGGTCCACCCGGATCGGAGGTTCCATGAACACCACCGGACCGTTAGATGCGGCCACGAACTTTCCGGTTCCGATCAGGGTCAGAAAACCGGGCACGATCGATTGCTTGAGCGCGAGACTTGGCTGAAAAGCGAGCAGATTGCCCGCGCGAATGGTCAAGTTCCCGTCGTCGAGGTCGAAGGAGTTGACGTCGAAGGCCCGGTCGGCCAGCAGCATCTTGCCGGAGCCCGCCGCCACGACCCAGTCGCTCGCGTGCAGTGGCGAATGGAACGAGGTACGGACAAGTCGGTCGAGTCGCCCGTGCCCGACGCCGTTGAACTCGATCGCCCCGTAGTAGGCGATCATCTTCCCCTTCTGCAGGAACCACTGCCCGCTCTTGAGCTCCACGCAGAAGGTGTACTTGTTCACGTTGTCGTCGGCGGGCAGGGTCACGGGGTCGAACACCACGGGGCCGCCGGGGGTTCCGTACGCGCTCACAGCTTCTCCTCCGAGGCCTGGACGTAGACCGTGCCGCTGCCGCTCAGCTCCAGCTGGAAGGCCTCGCCGGAGCCGCGGCCCACCATGTCGCGCCAGCCGAGCGCGCTGGACAGCTTGTTGCGGACGTCGCCGTGGTGGGCGACGTACGCCTGCGGGTCCACGTGGACCGGGCGCTGCGGGGTGATCGGGATCTCGAAGACGCCGCCGTGCGCCATCACGGCCACCGCTCCCTGTCCCTGCAGTGTGGTGGTGAACAGGCCCTGCCCCGTGACCTGCCCGCGGACCATGCCCATGACCCCGCCCTGCGAGCCCATGAACATCGTGCCCTGGCGCAGGGTGCCCTCGAAGGCGAGCAGCCGGTCGGCCTCGACGTACAGGGTGTCGCCGGTCAGGCGGATGACGTGCACGTGGTGGCCGCCGTGCCCGAAGAAGACGGTGCCGCTGCCCTCGACGGTCATCAGCGGGGTGGCCTCGCCGGCCACCCGCCGTCCGATCATGGACATCAGGCCGCCCTGGCCGCCCTGGAGGCTGGGCGTGAAGGCCACGTCCCCCTTGTAGGCGAGCATCGCGCCGCGCTGGTTGAACAGCCGCTGCCCGGGCAGCACGGTCGCCTCGACCATCTTGGAGTTGATCTCCCGGAAGCTCATCTCACAGGTCCCCCGCGATCGTGTTCCGCTCGCTCGGCTGCACGTACACCAGTCCGTCGCCCTCGAAGCGGATCTGGAAGGCCTCGCCGCCGCCCTCCCCGAAGAAGGTGCGGAACGTCACACCGGACTGGAAGGACTGCCGCACGTCGCCCTGGTGGGCGATGTAGGCGCCCGGGTCGACGATCAGCGGGTACTGCGGACTGACCCGGAGCACCACGGCGGGCCCGTCGGACATGATCGCCGCCTGTCCGTGCCCCTCGACGGTCGTCGTGAACAGCCCGTTGCCCTGGGAGGCGCCGCGCAGCCCGGTGAACGTCGTGCCCGTCCTGAGGCCCGCGTCGGTCGCCAGCAGGTTGCTGGACTCGACGTAGAGCTTGTCCCCCCGCAGGGCGACCAGGTTGATCTCCGACGCCCGGTCCGCGAACCAGCACGTCCCCTGGCCCCTCACCTCCATCACCGTCATCTGCTCACCGGTGAGCCGCCGGGTCACCATCCCCCGCAGCCCCTCGCCGCCACCGCTCATCTTCTTGAAGGTCATCTGCCCGTCGTACGCGACCATCGAGCCGTTCTTCGCCTTCACGGCATCCCCGGTCATGTCGACGGCGAGCACCTTGCTCCCTTGGAGCCGGAACATCGCCACGCTGGGAAAGTAGCGGCCGAGCGGGTGGGCCGAACAGGGCCCCCGGGTGGACGACGACCCTGAGCGCACCCCTACGGGCCGGGTTTGCCACAATGGGGTGACGCTTGTGCGTGCGTTCACAAACCGGCAGTCCGTAACCGGCAGACCGTCGTCGCAACTCCCACCGAAGGTGATCCGTGGACATCAAGACCGCCACCGCCCTCCGCCGCCTCCGCCTGGTCTCCGCCCCGGAGGCCGTGTCCTTCCTGGTCCTGCTGGTCTGCTCGGTGCTCAAGCGCACCACGGACTTCAACGCGGTGCCGGTGATGGGCGCGGTGCACGGTGTCCTCTTCCTGCTGTACCTGGTCTTCTGGGCGGACGCCTGGAACCGCGCCCGGTGGAGCCTCGGGACGGCCGCCCTCTACTTCGTCCTCTCCGTGCTGCCCACGGGTGGCTTCTTCGCCGAGCGCAGGCTGCGCCGCGAGGCCGAGGACGCCGTCATCGCCGCCCGCGCCCGCAAGGAAGGCGTGGTGGAGGCATGATCGTCGCCTTCTCCGTGACGCCCCTCGGGGTCGGCGAGGACGTGGGGGAGTACGTCGCCGACGCCGTGCGGGTGGTCCGCGAGTCCGGCCTGCCGCACCGCACCGACGCGATGTTCACCTCCGTCGAGGGCGAGTGGGACGAGGTCATGGACGTCGTCCGCCGTGCCGTCGCCGCCGTCGAGGCACGTGCGCCCCGGGTGTCCCTGGTGCTCAAGGCCGACATCCGGCCCGGCGTGACCGACGGGCTCACCTCCAAGGTCGAGACCGTCGAGCGGTACCTGGCACGCTAGCGCCGCCGCGACGCGCTGACCCCGGTCCGTCCGTACGGGCCGGGGTTTTCTCTCCCCCGCTCTTTGAGCGATCGCTCAAAGCGTGTAGTTTGCCTCCCGGACAGTTTTGAGCGGACGCTCAAACCATGCTCTGAGGCGGGGGAACACCATGGGTCTCTACATAGAGACACGGATCGACGCCGACCTGGACGAACTCTGGGCACACACCCAGGACCCCGCCCAGCACCAGCGCTGGGACCTGCGGTTCACCGAGATCGCGCCCCTCCCGTGCGCGGAGGGCGAACCGCGGCGCTTCCGGTACGCCACCCGGGTGCTGCCCTTCCTCACGGTGTCCGGCACCGGCGTCTCGGCGGGCGAGAAGGAGCGGCCCGACGGCACCCGCACCTCCGCCCTGCGCTTCGCCTCGCCGCACCCCCTCTCCCTGCTCGCCGAGGGCAGCGGCTACTGGCGTTACGTGCCCGAGACGCACGGCGTCCGCTTCCTCACCGGCTACGACTACCGCCCCCGCTGGGGCGCCCTCGGCGCGCTCGCCGACCGGCTGCTGTTCCGCAGGCTGATGGGCTGGGCGACCGCCTGGTCCTTCGACCGGCTGCGGCTGTGGCTCGAGCGGGGCATCACCCCCGAGCGGGCCCTGGTCAACTGGCTGGCCGAGCTGGCGGTGCGCGCGCTGGTGCTCACCGCGTGCCTGAGCGGTCTGCGGCTGGAGCCCGCCGTCCGCGTCTTCGGCCCGTTCGGGGCGGCCGTGGCCTACCTGTGCCCGCTGCTGCTGCTCGTCGCGGTGTCGCTCGCCCTCCTCAAGGCGCCCCTCGCCTGCACCCCGGCGGCCCGCCGCTGCCTGCGCGCCCCGGTCACCGCCGTCCGCGCGCCCCGCGTCCTGCGCACCCTGGAGGAGCACGGATGACCACCGCGGCACCGGCCCGCTCGATGTTCCACCACGTGATGGGCGACGACTTCGACCGGCTCCACCCACGGCTCAGGCGCCGCTTCTCGGTGGGCCTGGCGAGCGGCGAGGCCTGCACCGGCCGGGGCGTCATGCACCGGATCTGGCACGGCCCGGCGTTCGTGCGGCCGTTCCTGGCCCTCGGCGGCACCCGCAACATCCTCGTCCCGCGCGCCGGCCGCGACGTCCCCTTCGTGATCGAGAACGTGCCGTACACCGACTCCTTCGGGCGTGAGACGGTGAGTTTCGTGCGCACCTTCGACCTGCCCGGCGGGGCCCGCCGCTTCGACGCCCAGATGGTGCTCAGCCCCAAGGGCGACCGCGTCCTCGACTACCTCGGCACCCACCAGCACCTGGCCAGCGAACTGCACTTCGCCGCCGAACCCGACGGCTCGCTGCTCATCCGCTCCGGCGAACACCGCTTCCGGGAGGGCCCGGTGGACGTCCGGGTCCCGGAACTCGTCGGCGCGACCGCCGAGGTGCGCGAGTCCTACGACGACGCGGCGGGCCGCTTCCGCATCCGGGTGAGCGTGGTGAACCGCTACGTCGGACCGCTCTTCGGCTACGAGGGCTCGTTCACCGCGTCGTACACGGACGTCCGGTCGTGCGGGGTGCGGCCCGGACTGCGCCCGGTGCGGGAGGAGGCACGCGCATGAGCCCCGAGACGGCCAAGTCCCAGGAGACGAAGACCAAGCTGCTGGAGGGCGCGCTGCGCACGCTCACCGAGCAGGGCATCGCCAAGACCTCGGCCCGTACGGTCGCCTCGGCGGCCGGAGTCAACCAGGCGCTGGTGTTCTACCACTTCGGATCGGTCGACGAACTGCTCGCCGCCGCCTGCCGCTACGGCGCGGAGAAGTCCGTGGCGAACTACCGCGACCGGCTCGCCGCCGTCTCCTCCCTCTCCGAGCTGCTCGCCGTCGGACGGGAGATCCACGAGCGGGAACGGGCCGACGGCCATGTCGCCCTCCTCGGCCAGCTGCTGGCCGGCGCGCCCACCCACGCGGCCCTCGGCCCGGCCGCGGCCGGCGGTCTCGACCTGTGGATCGCCGAGATCGAGCAGGTGCTGCGCCGGGTCCTCGCCGCGACCCCGTTCGGCGAGTTCACCGACCCGGGGGGCCTGGCCCGCGCGATCGCCGCGTCCTTCGTCGGCATCGAGCTGTACGAGGGCGCGGACGAGGCGGGAGCGCACGCGGCTCTGGAAGCCCTCGAACAGCTCGGCGCCCTGGTCGGGGCCCTGGAGGAACTGGGCCCGGTCGCCCAGCGCGCGGTCCGCCACCACCTGCGCCGCAGAGGCCGCTGAACGCTCCGCGGGTTCGCGGGCTCCGGGGCGCGTCCCTGCCCGGGCGGGTCAGGCAGGGGCACCGTGACACCGGTGAGGCGGTGCCCGGCGGGCGGCTGGTCCGGTGGGTCGGCCTGCCCGGTCGGGCGCGGTGCGCTTGGGGGCGGCGGCTGGTTCGGTGGGGTGGCCTGCCCGGTCGGGCGCGGTGCGCTTGGGGGCGGCGGCTGGTTCGGTGGGGTGGCCTGCCCGGTCGGGCGCGGTGCGCTTGGGGGCGGCGGCTGGTTCGGTGGGGTGTGCTGGGGGCGTCGGCTGGTCCAGTGGGGTGTGCGCGGGGCGTCGGCCGTTCGGTGAGGCGAGCCCGGTTCGGCGGTCGGCTGAGGTGCCGGGTGTCCCTGTCCGAGCGGAGGGCGGCGCCGAGGGGGCGTTGGTCCATGGGGGTGGCGGGCCGTCGATGAAGGTGCGTCCGGTTCGACGCCCGGCCCGGGGGCGCGCCGCCCCGAACCGGTCAGGGGGCGGCGCCTGGCATGGTCCGGCCGGGCGCCGCCGATCCGGTGGGCGGGTAGCGCGGTCGCGTTGGACGGTGGGCGGGTGGCGGCCGCCGGGCACGTTGCCGGTCGGGCCCGTTGGACGGGGCTGAATGCGAGGCGTCGGGTGCGTTGCCGGTCGGCGTCGGATTCCGCAGGACGGCTGCCGGGTGGCGGCCGCCAGCCGCGCTGCGGGTCCGAGGTCGGCTCCCGCGGGGCTGGTGTCGGGTGCGTTGGTGGTCCGGGGGTGGCTGCCGTGGGGGGAGGCCGGGGGGTGGGGCTCCGGATGGGCGGGCGGGGACGAGCGGGGTCTCGGGTGCCGCGTGTCGCCGAGGGGGGCCGGTGGCCTCCGGGACGGCTGAGCGGGGGCGAGTGGTCGGGTGGGCGACCGAAAGGCGAGACGGGGCTGACCGGCATATGACCGGCGGGTAGGGTCTGATGACGTGCCGAAGCCTCTCAGCCTTCCCTTCGACCCCATCGCCCGCGCCGACGAGCTCTGGAAGCAGCGATGGGGAAACGTGCCCTCCATGGCCGCGATCACCTCCATCATGCGGGCGCAGCAGATCCTGCTGTCCGAGGTCGACGCGGTGGTCAAGCCGTACGGACTGACCTTCGCGCGGTACGAGGCGCTGGTGCTGCTCACCTTCTCCAAGGCCGGCGAGCTGCCCATGTCCAAGATCGGCGAGCGGCTGATGGTGCACCCCACGTCCGTGACGAACACCGTGGACCGGCTGGTCCGCTCCGGCCTGGTGGCCAAGCGTCCCAACCCCAACGACGGCCGCGGCACCCTCGCCGTCATCACCGACAAGGGCCGCGAGGTGGTCGACGCGGCCACCCGGGACCTGATGGCGATGGACTTCGGCCTCGGGGTGTACGACTCCGAGGAGTGCGGGGAGATCTTCGCCATGCTGCGCCCGCTGCGGATCGCGGCACACGACTTCGCGGAGGAGTGACCCGGGACAAGATCTCCCGGAACGGGCGGTTACGCTCGTTGCCATGAAGAAGAGCGTGCTGACCCGCTACCGCGTCATGGCCTACGTCACCGGCGTGCTGCTGGTCCTGCTGACCCTCGGTGTGATCGCCAAGTACGGGCTGCACATCGACGGTGCGGAGAAGTTCACCACGGTCGTCGGTATCGCGCACGGCTGGCTGTACGTCGTCTACCTGGTCTTCGCCTTCGACCTGGGCGCCAAGGCGAAGTGGCCCGTCGGCAAGCAGCTCTGGGTGCTGCTCGCGGGGACGATCCCCACCGCCGCCTTCTTCGTGGAGCGCAAGGTCAGCCGCGAGCTGGAGACCCGGGTCGCGGGCCGGGCCCCGGCCGTCGCCAAGGCGTAGCCGGCCGGCGACACACCGCCACACGGCACCCGTGTGGCGGACCCCCATCGACATTTACTAGGACGTCCAAGTAAATTCGATGGTATGGACGCTCACGCGATCGAGGAAGGCCGCCGGCGCTGGCAGGCCCGCTACGACGCCGCGCGCAAGCGCGACGCAGACTTCAGCACGCTCTCCGGCGATCCCGTGGAGCCGGTGTACGGGCCCCGGCCGGGGGACACGTACGAGGGGTTCGAGCGGATCGGCTGGCCCGGGGAGTACCCCTACACGCGCGGGCTCCACCCGACCGGCTACCGCGGCCGCACCTGGACGATCCGCCAGTTCGCCGGGTTCGGCAACGCCGAGCAGACCAACGAGCGGTACAAGATGATCCTCGCCGCCGGCGGCGGGGGCCTGTCCGTCGCCTTCGACATGCCGACCCTCATGGGCCGCGACTCCGACGACGCCCGTTCGCTGGGCGAGGTCGGGCACTGTGGCGTGGCGATCGACTCGGCCGCCGACATGGAGGTCCTGTTCAAGGACATCCCGCTGGGTGACGTCACCACGTCGATGACGATCAGCGGCCCGGCCGTCCCCGTCTTCTGCATGTACCTGGTCGCCGCCGAACGGCAGGGCGTGGACCCCGCGGTCCTGAACGGCACCCTGCAGACCGACATCTTCAAGGAGTACATCGCCCAGAAGGAGTGGCTGTTCCAGCCGGAGCCGCACCTCCGCCTCATCGGCGACCTCATGGAGTACTGCGCGGCCGGCATCCCCGCCTACAAGCCGCTCTCCGTCTCCGGCTACCACATCCGCGAGGCCGGCTCGACGGCCGCGCAGGAGCTGGCGTACACCCTCGCCGACGGCTTCGGCTACGTGGAGCTGGGCCTCTCGCGCGGCCTCGACGTGGACGTCTTCGCCCCGGGCCTCTCCTTCTTCTTCGACGCGCACGTCGACTTCTTCGAGGAGATCGCGAAGTTCCGGGCGGCCCGGCGCATCTGGGCCCGCTGGATGCGCGACGTGTACGGCGCCCGGAGCGACAAGGCGCAGTGGCTGCGCTTCCACACCCAGACCGCCGGTGTCTCGCTGACCGCGCAGCAGCCGTACAACAACGTGGTGCGCACCGCGGTCGAGGCGCTCGCCGCCGTCCTGGGCGGGACCAACTCGCTGCACACCAACGCCCTGGACGAGACGCTGGCGCTGCCCAGCGAGCAGGCCGCGGAGATCGCGCTGCGCACGCAGCAGGTGCTGATGGAGGAGACCGGTGTCGCCAACGTGGCCGATCCGCTGGGCGGTTCCTGGTACATCGAGCAGCTGACGGACCGGATCGAGGCGGACGCCGAGAAGATCTTCGAGCAGATCAAGGAGCGGGGCCTGAGGGCCCACCCGGACGGGAACCACCCGATCGGCCCGATCACCTCCGGCATCCTGCGCGGGATCGAGGACGGCTGGTTCACCGGAGAGATCGCGGAGTCCGCGTTCCGCTACCAGCAGGCCCTGGAGAAGGGCGAGAAGCGGGTCGTCGGCGTCAACGTGCACACCGGCTCCGTCACCGGCGACCTGGAGATCCTGCGGGTCAGCCACGAGGTGGAGCGGGAGCAGGTGCGGGTCCTCGCCGCGCGCAAGGACGCGCGCGACGAGACGGCCGTGCGCACCGCGCTGGACGCGATGCTGGCCGCCGCCCGCTCCGGCGCCAACATGATCGAGCCGATGCTGGACGCCGTGCGCGCCGAGGCGACGCTCGGCGAGATCTGCGGGGTGCTGCGCGACGAGTGGGGGGTCTACACCGAGCCTCCGGGCTTCTAGACACCGAGCGCGTGCCGCGGGCGCACCGGGGGCTCCGGCCCCCGGTGCGCCCCTTGCTACACCCGCCCGGCCGCTTTGTCGGGTCCGCCCGCCCCGTCTGGCTCTCCGGGCCGGGCGGTCAGGCCCAGCAGCAGCACCCGGGTGAAGCCGTGCACCCACTCCTGGTCGGCCGGCTTGCCGCTCACCAGGGTGCGGTGCACCACCGCGCCCGCGACCATGTCGAAGATCAGGTCCACCGTGCGGGCGGACTCCGCCGGGTCCGGCTCCGGGGGGAGTTCGCCGCGGCGCTGGGCCCGGGCCCGCCCCTCCAGCACCAGCCGCAGCTGGCGGTCGACGATCGAGGCGCGGATGCGCTCGCGCAGGGCGTCGTCCCGGGTGGCCTCCGCGACCACCGCCATCAGGCCACTTCTGGCCTCCGGACGGGCCAGGATCGCCGCGAACTGCAGCACCACGCCCTCGATGTCGGCGGCCAGGCTGCCGCTATCGGGCAGTTCCAGCTCGTCGAAGAGCTCGGCGACCGCGTCCACCACCAGTTCGTGCTTGCCCGCCCAGCGCCGGTAGAGGGTCGTCTTGGCGACCCCGGCCCGGGTGGCCACGTCCCCCAACGTCAGCCGTGACCAGCCCAGTTCGACCAGCGCCTCCCGGGTGGCGGCCAGGATCGCGGTGTCCGCGGCGGCGTTGCGCGGGCGTCCGGTCCGGCCGGCGGGGGTGCGGTTCTGCATGCCCTGACCATAAACCGACGGTTCCTGTGCGGTCGTGAGGGAGATCACCGGGGTGTGGTGTCGCGCCGGCCCCTCCAGCCATTACGCTACGACTCGTAGCGAAAGCTCGTGACGGACGTACACGGGCGACGACCACGGGCGTGGGGTGGGGACCCGGCGCCGACCACATCGCTTTTTTTCGTTCACGCGCGAGTACGGGGGAGGATAGACGCATGCAGCCACGGAACATGTCCATGAGCGGCGTCGTCGACCTCGCCGCGGTGAAGGCGGCCCAGGAGGCGAAGGCCAAGGCCGAGCAGACGCGCGCCGAGACCGCCCGGCAGGGCGGGGCGGGGGCCGTCTCACCGGCCGACCTCGTCATCGACGTCGACGAAGCCGGTTTCGAGCGCGATGTCCTGCAGCGCTCCGCCGAAGTACCCGTCGTCATCGACTTCTGGGCCGAGTGGTGTCAGCCCTGCAAGCAGCTGAGCCCGGTCCTGGAGCGGCTGGCCGTCGAGTACGACGGCCGCTTCCTCCTCGCCAAGATCGACGTCGACGCCAACCAGATGCTGATGCAGCAGTTCGGCATCCAGGGGATCCCGGCCGTCTTCGCCGTCGTGGCGGGCCAGGCCCTGCCGCTCTTCCAGGGCGCCACCGGCGAGGAGCAGATCCGGCAGACCCTCGACCAGCTCGTACAGGTCGCCGAGCAGCGCTTCGGGCTGACCGGCCTGACCGTCGACCCGGACGCCGAGCCGGGCGCCGCGCCCGCGCACGAGGTGCCGGCCGGCCCGTACGACGCCCTGCTGGAGGCCGCCGTGCAGGCCCTGGACGCGGGTGACCTCGCCGGCGCCGTCCAGGCCTACAAGAACGTACTGAACGACGACCCGGGCAACACGGAGGCCAAACTCGGTCTCGCGCAGGCCGAGTTGCTCCAGCGGGTGCAGGACATGGACCCGCAGCGGGTGCGCAAGGACGCCGCCGAGAAGCCGGGTGACGCGGACGCCCAGATCGCCGCCGCCGACCTGGATCTGGTGGGCGGTCACGTCGAGGACGCCTTCGCGCGGCTCATCGACACCGTGCGCCGCACGGCGGGTGACGACCGGGACGCGGTGCGGCGCCGGCTGCTGGAGCTGTTCGAGGTCGTGGGCCCCGAGGACCCGCGGGTCGTGGGGGCGCGCCGGGCGCTGGCGCGGGCGCTGTTCTGACCAGTCACTAAACGCCACGGCATGTGATGCCGGGGTGAAACATTTGCCGACGAGGCGTCAGGGTGGCCGCGCTTTACCAAAACTTGGTAATCGCGGCCACTGTTACTCGTAGTAAACCAGAGCCGTTGATCTGTCTGGATTCATCCAAGGATCAACGGTTTTCGTCTGCCCTCCAGGGCCACCGAGGGTGGCTTTCCGAGACCGGCGGGTCGTTGTTCGGTTATCCGGCCGTTACTAGCGAGTAACGAACCCCCTTGTGTCGGGGCCGAGAATGCACCACGATCGGCGACGCTCGGTCCATTCCCGTACCCCGGCATCCGGTCGGGTCGCGGGAGACTCTGGGTCCCCACCGGGCAGAGCCGGCGGCAGTGGCGCCGGTTCTTGGACAGGGGGGTCTTCGCCACCGGCGAAGCCTGTCCAGAAGGTTGTGCGTGATGTGTGTCAGGCGCGACCAGTGGTTGTCGCTCGGGGGTGATCGCCGGTGAGGCGGGCGCGTGTTCGCGCCTTGGCCGCGGGCGCTCTCCTTCCCGAGGACGTAGCACTTCTCCCATCCCTGCCTGGCTGAGCCGCCGACTGGGGCGATCCGGGCCAGGAGATGTACGTCCGAGAAGGAGGAAATATGGAGTCCCAGGTGCGTGGCGGGACCAGATGGAAGCGGTTCGCTGTGGTCATGGTGCCCAGCGTCGCCGCTACGGCCGCGATAGGTGTCGCCCTGGCGCAGGGTGCTCTCGCCGCTTCGTTCAGCGTGTCCGGCCAGGAGTTCAAGGTCACGGCCGACACCCTCCACGGTGAGGGTTTCGCGCAGTACGGCGCGGTCGACGCCGGTTACACGCTCGACGGGAAGAAGACGGCCCACGCCGTCGCCGTCTCGTCGTTCAACGACGCCACCATCACGAACATGTGCCAGTCCGTGGTCACCCCGGACGTGCCGTTCCTCGGCAACATCACCCTCCGTCTGGAGGCCGGTGGCGCCGGGCACGACAAGGTCCAGGCCCACAACCTGTACATCGACGTCGACGACCTGAACGCCGACGCGGTGTTCAACAACATCGACATCGGTGTGGCGGCCAAGGACGCCAGCAAGGGTCCGGGCATGAAGGGGAACGGCGAGCAGGCCAACCCCTTTGGCTTCGCCCAGCAGGCCGACTCGGCCGACCTGAGCAACGTGAGGCAGACGGCGTGGGCGACCACCGCCGGCACCTTCAAGCTCAGCGGTCTCCACATGTCGCTGCACAAGGGCGACGGCAAGGGAATCGAGTGCTACTGAGCACTCGGTGACGGGCGGGGGACCTACGGTGCCCCCGCCCGTTCCACCTTTCGGCCGCGTCTTCACGCGCGGCACACATCACCACCACAGCAACGCCGCACCAGGGAGCTGTTTCATGAGCGCCGAGACCCCTGCCGTCGAATCCGGCCGGTTCGACCACCGGAGGACGCAGTTCCGCGCCTGGCGGGGCACCCGTCCGTTCTGGGCCGGGCTCTACGTCCTGCTCAGCGGTCTTCCCATCATGTACTTCCCGTACTTCCACCTCCAGCTCGGTCATCTGACGCTGGCGATGGCCACCACGGCGGGGGCCGGCTCCCTGATCATCGGTGTGCTGCTCGTCGTACTGGGCGTCAGCCTCTGGTTCCAGAAGCACGTGCGGACGTTCGCGGGTGTCGCCGCGATCCTGCTGGCGCTGGTGTCCCTCCCCGTGTCCAACTTCGGCGGCTTCATCATCGGCTTCCTGCTGGCCCTCGTCGGCGGAGCGATGGCCATCTCCTGGGCGCCGGGCCCCGCGACGCAGCCCGAGCCGCCCGCCGGGGCCGCTCCGGGCGAGGGCGCCGCCCCCGCGACGGTGCCGCTCACGAAGGCCGCCGAGGGTACGGGCGAGTCGTACGACCTGTCAGGAACGAGCCCGGCCAACGAGGCGAACGGGAGGCACAGTGCCGGCTGACGAGGTGATCCACGGGACCGATGTGGACGGGTCCCGTGCGAGATCCGGGCCCCGCCACGCGGCACCCAAGAAGCCGCTGTTCACCAGGTTCCACATGCCGGCCGGCAAGGCGATAGCCACCGTCGCGATGCCGACGGCCGTCCTCATGGGCATGGGCTTCACGTCCAGCCTGGCGCTCGCCGACAACGGCGGCACGTCCACGTCGACGTCCAACAGCCAGAAGGCGGCGGACTACAAGGACTGCGTCAAGGCGCTGGACGGCTCCAAGGACGCCTCGGCCTCGCCGACGCCCTCGCCCTCCGCGAGCGAGAGCACCGACAAGGCGACGCCGACCCCCACGGCGACCGACGGGGCCAAGGACACGCAGGACTCGGGCAAGAAGACGTCGCCGGATTCAGGTTCCGACGACAAGGCCACGCCCGAGCCGACGGCCACGTCCGGTTCCTCAGGCTCGGGTTCCGGCTCCGGGTCCGGGTCCGGGTCCGGTTCGGGCTCCGGGTCCGGTTCGGGCTCCGGCGGGGACACGGCCACGCCGGCCCCGTCCGCGTCCCAGAGCAGCGGTGGCGGCCTGCTGGACACCGTGGGCGACACCATCGGTGAGATCCTCACCGGCGGCAAGGGCTCCGGCTCGTCCGCGAGCCCCACTCCGTCGGCGTCCGCGACCCCCTCGGCGTCCGCGTCCTCCGGGCCCACGGACACGACCGGGTCCGCCGGCAAGGGCGGCGCCACCGACACCGTCAAGGACACCCCGTCCAAGGCCGCCGAGACGGTCAAGGACACGGTGAAGGACGCGACCGGCAAGGTCTCCAAGACGGCCGGGGACGCCACCAAGGCGGCGGAGGACACCGCCAAGGCGGCCGAGTCGGCGACGCCGAGCCCGTCCGCGAGCGCCACGACGTCCCCGGCCGACTGCCCGGCGGCCACCGACGACGAGAGCGGCGTCGACAACAAGGTGCCGGTGGCGGACGACCCCTGGTACCTCAACGCCAGCTCGCTGCTGCTGAAGGGCGCCGACTACAAGGGCGTCGTCGAGGTGAAGACGGCCAACGGCACCAAGAAGAAGGTGCTCAAGTACGTCATCTCCGGCGGGACCGACATCGGTGACCTGCACCAGACGGTGAACGACAAGCAGGCGAACAAGACGTACCACGTGCAGGCGTCCAAGGGCTCGACGTCCACCATCACCGGTGGCGACACCGTGATGTACACCGAGAGCATCTCCGGCAACCTGTTCGGCCTGATCCCGGTGACGTTCAGCCCGGACAGCCCGCCGCCGCTGAACATCCCGCTGATCTACTTCACCAACGCCAAGGTCGTCCAGGCGGCCCAGTTCGGCGGCAACCTGCACGTTCCCGGCATGCACGTCTACACCACCGGCTGACCGGTCTCTCAGGCCCGTTCGGGAGCCGCACAGCACTGAGGGCGCCCCCCTTCGCGGGGGCGCCCTCAGTGTCGTCCAAGGCCCGTGCGGCGGGCGTCAGGCGCCCTGGCCGCCCACGTGGTGGACCCGGACCATGTTGGTCGTGCCGGGGACACCGGGGGGCGAGCCGGCGGTGATGATCACCGTGTCGCCGGGGTTGAAGCGGCCCAGGTTGGCCAGCTCCTGGTCCACCATGTCGACCATCTCGTCGGTGCTGTTGACGAACGGCACGACGTGCGGCTCCACGCCCCAGCTCAGGGTGAGCTGGTTGCGGGTGCCCTCGTCGGTGGTGAAGGCGAGGATCGGCTGGGCCGCCCGGTAGCGGGACAGCCGGCGGGCGGTGTCACCGGACTGGGTGAAGGCGATCAGGCCGCGGCCGCCGAGGAAGTCGGCGATCTCGCAGGCCGCGCGGGCCACCGAACCGCCCTGCGTGCGCGGCTTCTTGCCGGGCACCAGGGGCTGCAGGCCCTTGGAGAGCAGTTCCTGCTCGGCCGCGGTGACGATCTTCGACATCGTCTTGACCGTCTCGACCGGGTAGGCGCCGACCGAGGACTCGGCGGACAGCATGACCGCGTCCGCGCCGTCCAGGATCGCGTTGGCCACGTCGGAGGCCTCGGCGCGGGTCGGACGGGAGTTGGTGATCATCGACTCCATCATCTGGGTCGCCACGATCACCGGCTTGGCGTTGCGCCGGCACAGCTCGATCAGGCGCTTCTGCACCATGGGGACCTTCTCGAGCGGGTACTCGACGGCGAGGTCACCGCGGGCGACCATCACGGCGTCGAACGCCGCGACGACGTCCTCCATGTTCTCCACCGCCTGCGGCTTCTCCACCTTGGCGATGACCGGGACCCGGCGACCCTCCTCGTCCATCACGCGGTGGACGTCGGCGACGTCCTTGGCGTCCCGGACGAAGGACAGCGCGACCATGTCGCAGCCCATGCGGAGGGCGAAGCGCAGGTCCTCGACGTCCTTGTCGGACAGCGCGGGCACGTTGACGGCCGCGCCGGGCAGGTTGATCCCCTTGTGGTCGGAGACGACACCGCCCTCGATCACGATCGTCTTCACCCGCGGGCCCTCGACGTCCACGACCTTGAGCTCGACGTTGCCGTCGTTGATCAGGATCTGGTCGCCGCGCGAGACGTCGCCCGGCAGCCCCTTGTACGTCGTACCGCAGATGTGCTTGTCGCCCGGTACGTCCTCGGTCGTGATGACGAACTCGTCACCGCGCTCCAGCTCGACGGGACCTTCGGCGAAGGTCTCCAGGCGGATCTTCGGGCCCTGGAGGTCGGCGAGGACACCGATGGCCCGACCGGTCTCCTTGGCGGCGGCCCGGACGCGGTCGTACCGCGCCTGGTGCTCGGCGTGGGAGCCGTGGCTGAAGTTGAAACGGGCCACGTTCATGCCCGCCTCGATCATGGCGACGAGCTTTTCGTGGGAGTCGACCGCGGGGCCGAGAGTACAGACGATTTTCGAACGGCGCATGGGGCGATCCTATCGGTTTGTTTCGCTGCGGAATATTCCGTCTGGCGGAAGATACAAATGGGCGGACATGCGCTCAGCCGTGTTACCGCTGTGTATTGCCGGCCGTCTTTCCGACCAGCGCGTAGGTCTGCGTGGCGATCTCCAGTTCCTCGTCGGTCGGCACCACGGCGACCGCGACCCGCGCGCCCTCCGGCGAGATCAGCCGCGGCGCGTCCCCGCGCACCGCGTTCCGCTCGCCGTCGACCGCGAGGCCCAGGCCGTCCAGGCCGCTCAGGGCCGCCTCGCGCACCGCCGCCGCGTTCTCCCCGACCCCGGCCGTGAACGCCACGGCGTCCACCCGCCCGAGCACCGCGTAATAGGCGCCGATGTACTTCCTGAGGCGGTGAATGTAAATGTCGAAGGCCAGCGCGGCCTCTTCGTCGCCCTCGTCGATCCGGCGGCGGATCTCCCGCATGTCATTGTCCCCGCACAGACCGAACAGGCCGCTCCTCTTGTTCAGAAGAGTGTCGATCTCATCCATGGACATTTTGCCAACACGCGCCAAATGGAAGATGACCGCCGGGTCCAGATCACCGGAGCGCGTCCCCATCACCAGCCCCTCCAGCGGCGTCAGCCCCATGGAGGTGTCCACGCAGCGGCCCTTCTGGACCGCGGACGCCGAGGCGCCGTTGCCCAGGTGCAGCACGATCACGTTGACCTCGGACGGGTCCTTGCCCAGCAGCCGCGCCGTCTCCCGCGACACGTACGCGTGCGAGGTGCCGTGGAAGCCGTAGCGGCGGATGCGGTGCCGGTCGGCGATCCTCGGGTCGATCGCGTAGCGCGCCGCCGCCTCCGGCATGGTCGTGTGGAACGCCGTGTCGAACACGGCCACCTGCGGCAGGTCGGGGCGGAGCGCCCGCGCGGTGCGGATGCCGGTGAGGTTGGCCGGGTTGTGCAGCGGCGCGACCGGGATCAGCCGCTCGATCTCGGTGAGCACCGCCTCGTCGATCACGGTCGGCTCGGTGAAGAACAGGCCGCCGTGCACCACGCGGTGCCCGATCGCGGCCAGTTCCGGCGAGTCCAGGCCGACACCGTCCCGGGCCAGCTCCTCGGCGACGGCCTTGAGGGCGGCCTCGTGGTCGGCGATCGGCCCGTCCTGCTCGCGGGTCCCGCCGCCGTCGGCGCCGGTGTGCCGGAACCGGGAGGTCTGCTCGCCGATGCGCTCGACCAGGCCCGTCGCCAGGCGGCTGCCGTCCCGCATGTCCAGCAGCTGGTACTTCACCGACGAGGAACCGGAGTTGAGGACGAGGACACGGGTGGGGTCGGTCACAGCTCGGACACCTTCTCGCTGAGGTTCTGGGCCTGGATCGCCGTGATGGCGACGGTGGTGACGATGTCCTGGACGAGCGCGCCCCGGGACAGGTCGTTGACGGGCTTGCGCAGACCCTGCAGCACCGGTCCGACGGCGATCGCGCCGGCCGAGCGCTGCACGGCCTTGTAGGTGTTGTTGCCGGTGTTCAGGTCGGGGAAGACCAGCACGCTGGCCTGCCCGGCGACCTCGGACCCGGGCAGCTTGGTGGCGGCCACGGACGGCTCCACGGCCGCGTCGTACTGGATCGGCCCCTCGGTCTTCAGGTCGGGCCGCCGCGCGCGCACCAGCTCGGTCGCCGCGCGCACCTTCTCGACGTCGGCGCCGGAGCCGGACGTGCCGGTGGAGTACGACAGCATCGCGATCCGCGGCTCCACGCCGAACTGGGCCGCCGTGGCCGCCGACTGGACCGCGATGTCCGCGAGCTGCTCGGCGTCCGGGTCCGGGTTGACCGCGCAGTCGCCGTAGACCAGCACCTTGTCGGCCAGGCACATGAAGAACACCGACGAGACGATCGACGAGTCCGGCCGGGTCCTGATGATCTCGAAGGCGGGCCGGATAGTGGCCGCCGTGGAGTGCACCGAGCCGGACACCATGCCGTCCGCCAGCCCCTCCTGGACCATCAGCGTGCCGAAGTAGTTGACGTCCGAGACGACGTCGTGGGCCAGCTCGACCGTGACGCCCTTGTGGGCGCGCAGCTGGGCGTACTTCTCCGCGAAGGCGTCGCGCAGTTCGGAGGTGGCCGGGTCGATGAGCTGGGTGTCGCCGAGGTCGATGCCGAGGTCGGCGGCCTGCTTGCGGATGCGGTCCTGCGGGCCGAGCAGCGTCAGGTCGCACACCCCGCGGCGCAGCAGCACCTCGGCCGCGTGCAGCACCCGTTCCTCGGTGCCCTCCGGCAGCACCACCCGCCGCCGGTCGGAGCGCGCCTGCTCCAGCAGCTTGTGCTCGAACATCATCGGCGTGATCCGGTCGCCGGTCGGCGCGGACACCCGGCGGGCCAGGTCCGCGGTGTCGGTGTACCCCTCGAACAGGCCGAGCGCGGTCTCCGCCTTGCGCGGGGTGGCCGCGGTCATCTTGCCCTCCATGGAGAACAGGTGCTCCGCCGTGGGGAAGCTGTTGCCGGCCACCGAGAGCACCGGGGTGCCCGGGGCCAGCCGGGCGGCCAGCGTGAGGATCTCCTCGCTCGGCACCTCGTTCAGGGTCAGCAGCACACCGGCGATCGGCGGGGTGCCCGCGCTGTGCGCCGCGAGCGAGCCGACGACCAGGTCCGCGCGGTCGCCCGGGGTCACCACCAGGCAGCCCGGGGTCAGCGCGGGCAGAAAGCTGGGCAGCATCGCCCCGCCGAACACGAAGCCCAGCGCGTCGCGGGCGAGCCCGGAGTCGTCGCCGAGCAGCACGCGGGCGCCGAGGGCCTGGGAGATCTGCGCGACCGTCGGGGCGGACAGCGCGGGCTCGTCGGGCAGCACGTAGGTCGGCACCGGCAGCCGGTCGGTGAGCCGCCGGGCGAGCTCGTCGCGGTCCTCGCGGTCCACCCGGTTGGCGACCATGGCGAGCACGTCGCAGCCGAGCCCGTCGTAGGCCCGGTAGGCGTTGCGCACCTCGGCGAGCACCGATCCGGCGGTCTGAGCGCGGCCGCCCACCACCGGGATCACCGAGGCGCCGAACTCGTTGGCGAGCCGGGCGTTCAGGGACAGCTCGTCCGGCAGCTGGGTGGCGGCGAAGTCGGTGCCGAGGACGAGGACGACGTCGTAGTCCCGGGCCACCAGGTGGAAGCGGTCCACCAGCGTGGAGACCAGCTCGTCCGTTCCCTGTTCGGCCTGGAGCGCGGACGCCTCGTGGTAGTCCATGCCGTAGACCGTGGCGGGGTCCTGGGAGAGGCGGTAACGGGACCGCAGCAGCTCGAACATCCGGTCGGGCCGGTCGTGCACCAGGGGTCGGAACACCCCCACCCGGTCGACCTGCCGGGTCAGGAGTTCCATGACTCCCAGCTCGACGACCTGGCGGCCGTCACCGCGGTCGATCCCGGTCACGTACACGCTGCGCGTCACGTGTGCACTCCGATCCTCTGTCTCGTCCGGCGCGTCTGGTTCGTTCGGGGGCACAAAAATCGCCCACCAAGGTGAGCAGACCCCTCTTGACATTACCCCCGCTGCCGGTTAAGGCGCCCGTCAGGAATCCGTCGCCCTCACGGACGTGAAACAATCGACAGCGGCTCACCAGCACCGACAGCGAGCAGGAGACACAGCACGATGCGCATCGGAGTTCTCACCGCAGGCGGCGACTGCCCCGGCCTGAACGCCGTGATCCGGTCGGTCGTGCACCGGGCGGTGGCGCAGTACGGCGACGAGGTCATCGGCTTCGAGGACGGCTACCGGGGTCTGCTGGACCGGCACTACCGCTCCCTCGACCTGGACGCGGTCAGCGGCATCCTGGCCCGCGGCGGCACCATCCTCGGCTCCTCCCGCCTGGAGCGCGACCGGCTGCGCGAAGCCTGCGAGCGGGCCACCGACATGGTCGAGGAGTTCGGCATCGACGCGCTGATCCCGATCGGCGGCGAGGGCACCCTGACGGCGGCCCGCATGCTCTCCGACGCGGGTCTGCCGGTCGTCGGCGTCCCCAAGACCATCGACAACGACATCTCCTCCACCGACCGCACCTTCGGCTTCGACACCGCCGTCGGCGTCGCCACCGAGGCCATGGACCGCCTGAAGACCACGGCCGAGTCCCACCAGCGGGTGATGGTCGTCGAGGTCATGGGCCGGCACGCCGGCTGGATCGCCCTGGAGTCCGGCATGGCCGCCGGCGCCCACGGCATCTGCCTGCCCGAGCGCCCCTTCGACCCCGCCGACCTCGTCAAGATGGTCGAGGAGCGCTTCTCGCGCGGCAAGAAGTTCGCCGTCGTCTGCGTCGCCGAGGGCGCCCACCCCATCGACGGCACCATGGACTACGGCAAGGGCGAGATCGACCAGTACGGCCACGAGCGCTTCCAGGGCATCGGCACGGCGCTGGCGTACGAGCTGGAGCGGCGCCTGGGCAAGGAGGCCAAGCCGGTCATCCTCGGCCACATCCAGCGCGGCGGTGTCCCGACCGCGTACGACCGCGTCCTCGCCACCCGCTTCGGCTGGCACGCCGTCGAGGCCGCGCACCGGGGCGACTTCGGCCGGATGACCGCGCTGCGCGGCACCGACGTCGTGATGGTCCCGCTCGCCGAGGCGGTCACCGAGCTGAAGACGGTGCCCAGGAACCGGATGGACGAGGCCGAGTCGGTCTTCTAGCCGGCGGACGCCCACCGGGCCTCATGGGCCCTGGGTGTCCCGGTCCTCGACCGCGGTCCAGAAGTTCTCCACGATCCGGTCGAGGAAGTCACGGCCGGACGCGCTGGCGCCGCTGCTGCCGCCACCCCAGCTGAGGGTGGCGGCCATGTGCCCCTGGTAGTCCTGGTGCAGCGCCTGCAGCACCGCCTCCAGCACCTCCCGGTCCACGGGGGCGACCTTCAGCACCGGCCGCACGTACGCCTGCCAGCGGGTGGTCACCGCGCTGCGCAGCAGCTCGGCCAGGCGTGCCTCGCGGCCGGTCACCGCCACGAAGTCGGGCAGGTCCAGCCGGAGCACCCGGGCGAGCGCGGCCGACTGGCGCTCGGTGCCCCGCCACTCGTCGCTCTCCTCCGTGCGCAGGTATCCGCGCAGGTCCATGCCCACGGCACGGGCCACGTCCTCGGGTGCGACGCCCCGGGCGATCCGGTGCTCGCGCAGCGTCCGGGGCCGGCCGAGGAGTTCGCCCGGGGAACACCACAACACGCCGGCGAGCGCGGTGAGTTCGGGGTTGCCGGGGGCGGCGACGCCGCGTTCCCAGGCGACGACGAGATCCGGTGTGACGTACGGCAGCCCGTACGAGGTCCGCATGCCGTGGGCGACGTGCTCGGGGCCCATGCCGAGCGCGGCGCGCAGCCTGCGGGCGGCGGGGGCGTTGAACGGGGGTGGGGCGGAGGGTTGGCGCACCCGGCACAAGGTAGGGGCGCCGGCACGCCGTGGCTACGGTCCGTTCGGACAGGATCACCGGTTGTAGGAACGTACGGTTCCGGCCGTTCGGTACGTACCGGCCGTTCGGTGCGTACCGGCCGTCCCCTCGCCGAGTGGCGCCGGTCAGGTCAATGCGCCGGCGGCGGATCGGGCGGGCCGGGCCGCCTCGGGGCCGACGGCACCCTCACCGGCCCTGAGGCACCCACCGGTACACCAGCTCGGGCCGTCCCACCTGGCCGTACAGCGGGCTCCGGGCCGCCCGGGCCGCGTCCACCAGGTGCTCCAGGTAGCGCCGGGCGGTGATGCGGGAGATGCCCACCGCCTCGGCCACGCCCGCCGCGGTGAGGCCGTCGGGGGCCTCGCGGAGCGTGGTGGTGACCCGCTCCAGCGTGGGGCCGCTCAGGCCCTTGGGCAGGGCGGCGGGGGAGGGGGCCCGGAGCACCGCCAGGGCCCGGTCCACCTCGTCCTGACCGCTCGCCTCGCCCACCGCGGCCTGGAACTCGGCGTACCGCACCAGACGGTCCCGCAGGGTCGCGAAGGTGAACGGCTTCAGCACGTACTGGACGACACCCAGCGAGACGCCCTCGCGCACCACCGCCAGGTCGCGCGCCGACGTCACCGCTATCACGTCCGCGTGGTGCCCCGCCGCCCGCAGCGACCGCGCCAGCTGCAGCCCGTGCACGTCCGGCAGGTGGAGGTCGAGCAGCAGCAGGTCCACCGGTGTGCGGTCGAGGATCCGGCGCGCCTCCGCGCCGCTGTGCGCCTTGCCGACCGCGACGAACCCGGGCACCCGTCCGACGTACATCACGTGCGCGTCGGCGGCCACCGGGTCGTCCTCGACCACCAGGACCCTGATCGCCTGCCGTTCGCCGCTCATCCGCCGTTCACCGCTGCCGCGGGCAGCGGCAACCGCACCTCGAACACCGCTCCGCCCTCTCCGTCCGCCGCGGACTCCGCCACCGTCAGGGTCCCGTCGAGCCGGGTGACCGCCTGCCGGACCAGGGCCAGGCCCAGGCCCCGCCCGCCCGGTCCGGCCGGCTTCGTCGAGAACCCCCGCTGGAATACCAGGTCGGCGTGGGCGGGGTCGACCCCGGGTCCGGTGTCCGAGACGCGCAGCACCAGCTCGGAGCCCGAGGCGTACGCCGTCACCGTCACCCGCGCGCCCACGCTGCCCTGCGCCGCGTCCACCGCGTTGTCGATCAGGTTGCCGAGGACCGTCACCAGGTCGCGGGCGGAGAGCTCGGCCGGCAGCAGGCCGTCGTCGAGCCGGCTGTCCGGGGACACCACCAGCTCCACGCCCCGCTCGTTGGCCTGTGCCGTCTTGCCCAGCAGCAGGGCGGCCAGCACCGGCTCGCTCACCGCCGCCACCACCTGGTCGGTGAGCGCCTGCGCCAGCTCCAGCTCCGCCGTGGCGAACTCCACCGCCTCGTCCGCGCGGCCCAGTTCGATCAGCGAGACCACCGTGTGCAGCCGGTTGGCCGCCTCGTGCGCCTGCGAGCGCAGGGCCTGCGTGAAGCCGCGCTCCGAGTCCAGCTCGCCCATCAGCGACTGGAGTTCGGTCACGTCGCGCAGGGTGACGACCGTGCCCCTGCGCTCGCCGCCGGACACCGGTGAGGTGTTCACCGCCAGCACGCGCGACGCCGTCAGGTGCACCTCGTCGACCCGGGGCTCGGAGGACAGCAGCGCGCCGGTCAGCGGGGCCGGCAGGCCGAGTTCGGCCACCGACCTGCCGATCACGTCCACCTCGTCGCCCACCCCGAGCAGCACCCGGCCGCCGTCGTTGATCAGCGCCACCCGGAACTGCCCGTCCAGCATCAGCAGCCCCTCGCGCACCGCGTGCAGGGCCGCCTGGTGGTAGTCGTGCATCCGGCTCAGCTCGGCGGCGTTCATGCCGTGGGTGTGGCGGCGCAGCCGGGCGTTGATCACGTAGGTGCCGACCGCGCCCAGCAGCAGCGCCCCGCCGGCCACCCCCAGCAGCGCGGTGACCTGGCCCCGGACCCGGGCGCTGATCGCCTCGACCCTGATGCCGGCGCTGACCATGCCGATGACCCGCCCGTTCTCCTCCACCGGGGTCACCGCGCGGACGGACGCGCCGAGGGTGCCGGTGTACGTCTCGGTGAAGGTGCGGCCGTGCCGGGCCGGGTCGATCCGGCCGATGAAGTGCCTGCCGATCTGCCGCTCGTCGGGGTGGGTCCAGCGGATGCCGACGGGGTTCATGATCGTCACGAAGTCGACGTCGGTGTCCCGCATGACCCGCATCGCGTACGGCTGGAGCTCCCGGCTCGGGTCGGGGGTGTGGATCGCCGCGCCGACCGTGGGGGAGTCCGCGACCGAGCGGGCCACGGCCGTCGCGTGCAGGGCCGCCGCGTCCACGGCCTGCCGTTCGTCGCTGACGTAGGTGAACAGCGCGTACCCGGCCACGACCACCGCTATGAGCACCGCCTGCATGGCGAAGAGCTGGCCCGCCAGGCTGCGGGGGCGGGGGAGGGGCGGAAAGCGCATGTCACGAGTGTGCCTCGCCGTTCGTACGTGAACTAAATGAACGGAAGGGTGACCGCCCTCACAGGCCGGGAGATAGTCAGGCATCCCCATCCGCCCGGACGTGAGCCGCACGCCGGTGATGCCGACGAAGACGTCAAGGAGGGCAGCCGTGGCCGCCAGCACCCCCGAAACGGCACCTGCCGCACCCCGCGTGAAGCGGGACCGGACCCATTACCTGTACATAGCCGTCATCGTGGCGGTCGCGCTCGGCATCGCCGTGGGGCTCATCTGGCCCGATGCCGCGGTCGAGCTGAAGCCGCTGGGCACCGGCTTCGTGAACCTGATCAAGATGATGATCTCGCCGATCATCTTCTGCACGATCGTGCTCGGCATCGGGTCCGTGCGGAAGGCCGCGAAGGTCGGTGCCGTCGGCGGCATCGCGCTCGGCTACTTCCTCGTGATGTCGCTCGTGGCGCTCGCCATCGGGCTGGTCGTCGGCAACGTGCTGCACCCGGGCGACGGGCTGCACCTGACGAACGCGCTCAAGCAGACCGGGCACGCCCAGGTCTCCAGCGACGCGCTGCCGCCGGTGGACTTCGTGCTGTCGATCATCCCGGTCACGTTCGTCTCCGCCTTCACCGAGGGCCAGGTCCTCCAGACGCTGCTGGTGGCGCTGCTCGCCGGCTTCGCGCTCCAGGCCATGGGCTCGGCCGGGCAGCCGGTGCTGCGCGGCATCGAGCACATCCAGCGGCTCGTCTTCCGCATCCTCGCCATGGTCATGTGGGCCGCGCCGATCGGTGCCTTCGGTGCCATCGCCGCGGTGGTCGGCTCGGCCGGTCTCGACGCCCTGAAGAGCCTCGCCGTGCTGATGCTCGGCTTCTACGTCACCTGCTTCCTGTTCGTCTTCATCGTGCTCGGCGCGCTGCTGCGGGTCGTCGCCGGACTGAACGTCTTCTCCCTGTTCAAGTACCTGGCCCGGGAGTTCCTGCTGATCCTGTCGACCTCCTCCTCGGAGTCCGCGCTGCCGCGGCTGATCGCGAAGATGGAGCACCTCGGGGTCAGCAAGCCGGTCGTCGGCATCACCGTGCCGACCGGCTACTCGTTCAACCTCGACGGCACGATGATCTACATGACCATGGCCTCGCTGTACATCGCGGACGCCCTGGGCACGCCGATGTCCGTCGGCGAGCAGATCCCGCTGCTCCTCTTCCTGCTGCTGGCCTCCAAGGGCGCGGCGGGCGTCAGCGGCGCGGGGCTCGCCACGCTGGCGGGCGGCCTGCAGTCGCACAAGCCCGCGCTGGTGGACGGCGTCGGCCTCATCGTCGGCATCGACCGCTTCATGAGCGAGGCCCGCGCGCTGACCAACTTCGCCGGCAACGCGGTCGCCACCGTGCTCATCGGCACCTGGACCAAGGAGATCGACACGGTCCGGGTCCGGCAGGTGCTCGCCGGGGAGCTGCCGTTCGATGAGACGACGCTGCTGGACGAGAACCACGGCACCGTCACCGCGCTGCCCGAGCCCCGCGAGGACGGCGAGAAGGAGCTGGCCAAGGCGTAGCGCTCCGCTCGGGGCCCGGCCGCGCGAGGCGCCCGGCCCCCAGGAAACTCCGGACGTCCGGCTCCGCCTGAACCCGGGCCGGGCGTCCGGTGACCGCCACCGGACGACCGGGCCCACCCTCCGTCGCCCCGCCGCCCGGCCCCGGCTTCCCGGGGCCGGGCGGCGGGTTTTCACCGCAGGGGCGCTACGACTCCCCGTCCAGCTCCGCGACCAGCCGCGTGGCCGTCGCCGCCGGTACGCCCGCCGAGGTCAGTACCGTGACCGTGGCCGAGCGGCCCGCCTCCTCCGCGGTGACCAGGCCGTCGTTCACCGCCTCCATGACCGCGAACAGCAGCTGCTCGTGGACGTAGGCGAGGGCCGGTGCCGGCAGCGGGGAGGTGAAGACGCCTTCGTCCAGGCCGCGCCGGAGGACCTGGATCTTGTTCTCGCGCAGCGGCGCGAGGCGGTCGCGGATGCCCTGCACGGTGACCGTGCGCTGCGCCAGGGCGACCAGCAGCCGGTAGCGGTCGGCGATCGCCCAGATCGCCAGCACCGACCGGGCCACCGCCTCCGCGGGGTCCGCCACCCCGGCCCGTGACCCCGCGTCCGCCTCCGTCAGCGCCTCCACCGCTCCGTCGACGAGCGTGCTGATCAGCGTCTCGCGGCTGGGGAAATGGCCGTACACGGTCCGTCGTACGACCCCCGCGGCGCGGGCGATCTGGTCCATGGAGGCGTCGGGATCGCGCAGCAGCTCGGCGAGGGCGACGTCGAGGATGCGGCGCCGGTTGGCGTCGGCGCGGCTGGTGTTACCCGTGGTCATGACCGCCATTCTGCCCTCCCCGCCCCGACTTGCACAGCGCTGTGCAACGACGTACATTGCACATGTCTGTGCAATTGCACGACGCTGTGCAATTCTGTCGCGTACCGAGGAAGGCGATCCCTGCCATGCGACTCGTCATGAAGGAACCGGTCGAGAGCACGGGGCGGCCCTACGCCCGGCGCTGGTGGGCGCTGCTCGTGCTCTGCCTGAGCCTGCTGATCATCGTGATGGCCAACACCGCCCTCACCGTCGCCGCCCCGGACATGACCCGCGACCTCGGGCTGTCCAGCGCCGACCTGCAGTGGGTCATCGACGGCTACACCGTCCCCTACGCGGCGCTGATGCTGCTGCTCGGCGCGATCGGCGACAAGTACAGCCGGCGCGGGGCGCTCGTGCTCGGCCTCGTCGTCTTCGGCGGCGGCGCCGTCCTCGGGTACCTGGCCGGCAGCGCGGCCACCGTCATCGCGGCCCGCGCCGTGATGGGCGTCGGCGCCGCGCTGATCATGCCCGCCACGCTCTCGCTGCTCGCGGCGACCTTCCCGCGCGCCGAGCGCGCCAAGGCGATCACCCTGTGGACCGCCACCGCCGGCCTCGCCATCGCCGCGGGACCGGTGGTCGCGGGCGCCCTGCTGCGCGACCACGGCTGGTCCTCGACCTTCCTGATCAACGTGCCGATCGCCGCCCTCGCGATCGTCGGCGCCCTCGTCCTCGTGCCGCCCTCCAAGGCCGGGCACCACGACCGCATCGACTACGTCGGCGGCCTGCTCTCCGTGCTCTGGACCGGCTCGCTCGTCTACATGATCATCCAGGGGCCGCACTTCGGCTGGGGCGCCCAGGCCGTCACCGCGGCGGTCGTCGCGGCCGCGGGCCTGGTCGCCTTCGTCCTGTGGGAGCTGCGCCACCCCCGCCCGATCCTCGACGTCCGCCGCTTCACCGACCGCCGCTTCGCCGGCTCCAACCTCGCCGTCGCCCTGTTCTTCCTCGCCGTCTTCGGCGCCTTCTACTACCTCACCCAGCACCTGCAGTTCGTGCTCGGCTACGACGCCCTGGAGACCGGCGTCCGCATGCTGCCGCTGGCCGGCGCGGTCTTCGTGGGCTCGGCCCTCACCGGCTGGCTCACCCCGCGCGTCGGCATGAGGTGGACGGTCGGCGCGGGCATGGTCGGCGGCACGACGGCACTGGCGCTGCTGACCCGGGTGGACGCGGGCTCGGGCTACGGCGACTTCGTGGCGCCCCTCGTCATCCTGGGCCTCGCCATCGGTCTCGCCCTCTCGCCCTGCACCGACGCCATCATGGGCGCCTTCCCGGAGTCCGAGCTGGGCGTCGGCGGCGCGGTCAACGACACCTCGCTGGAGCTGGGCGGCTCGCTCGGCATCGCCATCCTCGGCTCGCTGCTCGGCACCTCCTACGGCGACCGCCTCACCGACACCACCGCCGGCAGCGGACTCCCGGCGAGCGCCCTGGCCACCGCCCGGGACTCGGTCGGCGCCGGCTACGCGGTCGCCCAGGGCATCGGGGACAAGGCGCACCGGGCGGCGGCCCGCGCCGCGGCCGCGAAGGACCCGCAGCAGGCCGCGCAGCTCAAGCAGCAGGCCGCCGAACTCGCCTCCGGCGCCCGGCAGATGGCCGACGCGGTGGGCTCCTCCTTCGCCCACGCGGTCGCCCACACCAGCCTGGTCGGCGCGGTGATCCTGGGCGTCGGCACCGTCCTGGTCGCCGTGCTGCTCCCGCGCCGTGAGAGCGCCGCCCCACAGGTGCGGGAAGAGGAGAAGGAGACGGTGGACAGCGCGGCCGGGTGACCGCCCCGCGCCCCCGTCGGATAACGTGCCGCTCCGGATCGACCGGAACGGCACGTCGGCGTACGACGTCCGTACGCGTAGGGAGGCACGGGGGATGAAGATCGACTGGGACCGGCGGACGTGTGCGCGCAAGGGGCACGTGACCTATGCGCCGGACGACCCGCGGCTGCGGGTACGGCTGCACGCCCGGACCGCGCTCGGCGACGTGTGGCGCTGCCTGCGCTGCGGCGACTTCGTGCTCGGCGAGCCGCACGGCTCGGGACCGGCCGACGAGGCGCCGCTGGTGCCGCGCGGCAAGGTGCTGCGGGACCTGTTCATCCTGCGCTTCCTGGCGGTCGAGCGGGCCGTGCGCGGGGTGTTCATCGTGCTGGTCGCCTTCGCGGTGTGGAGGTTCAGCAACAGCCAGGACGCGGTGCGCCGGCTGTTCCAGGAGAACCTGAACGTCTTCCGCCCGGTGTTCCGGCACTTCCACTACGACCTCGACCACTCACCGGTCGTCGGCTCCATCCAGAAGGCGTTCGGCTACCGGCACTCCACGCTGCTGCTGGTCGCCGCCCTGCTGCTGGCCTACGCGCTCATCGAGCTGGTCGAGGCGGTCGGCCTCTGGTACGCCAAGCGCTGGGCCGAGTACCTGACGGTGGTCGCCACCGCCGCCTTCCTGCCGCTGGAGATCTACGAACTCACCGAGAAGGTCAGCTACCTGAAGATCGCCACCCTCGTCCTCAACATCCTGGCGGTCCTCTACATCGCCCTGGCCAAGCGGCTGTTCGGGCTCCGGGGCGGGCGCAGGGCCTTCGACGAGGAGCGGCACAGCGCGTCCCTGCTGGAGGTGGAGGAGTCGGCCGGAGTCGAGGCCGGCCACCCCGAAGGAGCCGGCGCCGGCTGACCCGCGGAGCCGCCGGACAGCCGCCGGCCCGGGGGGCTTGCCTTGACGCCGACGTCAACGCCTACCGTCGGGGACATGCGAATCGGCGAGCTGGCCGCACGGGCCGGGACCACCACCCGCACCCTGCGCTACTACGAGGCGCGGGGGCTGCTGCCCGCCCGGCGCGACGACAAGGGACACCGCACCTACGACGAGGGCCACCTCAGACTGCTGCGCCAGATCCGGACGCTGCAGGACTTCGGCTTCGGCCTGGAGGAGACCCGCCCGTTCGTGGAATGCCTGCGGGCCGGGCACCCCGAGGGCGACTCCTGCCCGGCCTCGCTCCTGGTCTACCGGCGCAAGCTGGACGAGCTGGACGCGCTCATCGGGCAGCTCACGCGGGTGCGGCGGACGGTCGCGGGGGAGCTGGAGCGGGCCGAGCGGGCACGGGACGCGCTGGCCGCCGAGTCGCTGGTTCCGGGCGGTCCGGAACCCGGGTGCGAACTGGGAGGGCTGACGCGATGAGCTTGGTGAGCGGACTGGCCGAGGTGACGGACGCGGACTTCGGGACGGAGGTGATCGGGGCCGGTCTGCCGGTGCTGGTGCAGTTCACGGCCGACTGGTGCGGGCCGTGCAGGCAGCTCGCGCCGGTGCTGAGGGACATCGCGGCCGAGAAGGCCGACCGGCTGAAGGTCGTCCAGCTCGACGTGGACCGGAACCCGGAGACGACCGTCGCCTACGGCGTGCTGTCCACCCCGACCCTCATGGTCTTCCACGACGGCGAGCCGGTGCGGTCCATGGTCGGGGCGCGGCCCAAGCGACGGCTGCTGGAGGAGCTGGACGACCTGCTGTAAAGCGGGCCCCGAACGCGGAAAATCCCCTGAGCAATTGCGCTCGGGGGATTTCTGTGCGTATATTCAGGGGTTCGCGACTTCAATTCGGAATAGGTCGCGGAGAAGTTCAGTGACCACATTCTATCCGGGCGGGAGCGGAATTGTCAAACAGCGATTTTCCAGACGATGAATTGCGTCACGAGCAGGAATTCATCGACGGACTGTACGCACGGGTGGACGTGCTGCGCGGCGAGACCGAGACCTCGGTCGCGGACGCGCTGGCCCAGGGCGACAAGCCCATGCAGGCCCGGCTGGAGCGGGACATCCTGGTCGCCGAGCGCTCCGGGCTGCTCGCCGCGCTGAACGCCGTGGACGGCTCGCTCTGCTTCGGCCGGATCGACCTCGCCGACGGCGCGGTCCACCACATCGGCCGGATCGGGCTGCGCGAGGACGACGCCCGGCGCACCCCGGTCCTCATCGACTGGCGCGCGGACGTCGCCCGCCCCTTCTACCTGGCCACCGGCCACACCCCGATGGGCCTGCGCCGCCGCCGGCACATCGCCACCGAGGACCGCACGGTCACCGCCCTGCACGACGAGATCCTCGACCTCGGCGACGCCACCCGCACCGGCCACGAGGACCCCACCGGGGACGCCGTGCTGCTGGCCGCGCTCGACTCCGCGCGCACCGGCCGGATGAGCGACATCGTGCGGACCATCCAGGCCGAGCAGGACGAGATCATCCGGGCACCGCACCGCGGGGTGCTGGTCGTCGAGGGCGGCCCCGGCACCGGCAAGACCGCGGTCGCCCTGCACCGCGCGGCCTACCTGCTCTACGAGCACCGGGAACTGCTGGCCCGCCGCGCCGTGCTCATCGTCGGCCCCAACCCGGCCTTCCTCGGCTACATCGGCGAGGTGCTGCCCTCCCTGGGCGAGACCGGGGTGCTGCTCGCCACGGTCGGGGAGCTGTTCCCCGGGGTGCGGGCCACGGCGGCCGACAGCCGGGAGGCGGCCGCGGTCAAGGGCCGCGCCGACATGGCGGACGTCCTCGCCGAAGTCGTGCGCGACTGGCAGTCGCTGCCCGATCCGGTGATCGCGATCGAACACGACCGCGACATACTGATGCTCGACGACGGCCTGGTCAGGGTCGCCCGCGAACGCGCCCGCGCCGCCCGGCTGCCGCACAACGAGGCCAGGGAGCACTTCGAGGGCCACATCCTCAACACCCTCACCGACATGGTCGCCGAGCGCATCGGCACCGACCCGTACGACGGGACGAACCTGCTCGACCCGAGCGACATCACCCAGATCCGCGACGAGCTCGCCGAGAACCCCGAGGTCTGGGCCGCCGTCGACCAGCTCTGGCCGCGCCTGACCCCGCAGCGCCTGGTCGCGGACTTCCTCGCCGACCCGGTGGGCTACCTCCCCGACGAGGACGCGGCCGCCATCCGCCGCCCGGTCACCCGGGAGTGGACCGTATCGGACGTGCCGCTGCTCGACGAGGCGGCCGAACTGCTCGGGGTGGACGAGCGGGTGGCGCGGGCCCGGGCGGAGCGCGAACGCGAGACGCAGGTGGCCTACGCGCAGGGCGTGCTCGACGTCTCCTACGCCTCGCGCACCTACGAGTTCGAGGACAAGGAGGACGGCGACCCGGACGGTTCGGAGGTCCTGTCCGCCCACGACATCATCGACGCCGAGCGGTTCGCCGAGCGGCAGGAGGAGGCCGACCACCGCAGCGCCGCCGAGCGGGCCGCGGCCGACCGCACCTGGGCGTTCGGGCACATCATCGTCGACGAGGCGCAGGAGCTGTCGCCGATGGCCTGGCGGCTGCTGATGCGGCGCAGCCCGACCCGCTCGCTGACCCTGGTCGGCGACCCGGCGCAGACGGCCGAGGCCGCGGGCGTCGGCTCCTGGGCGAAGATCCTGGAGCCGTACGTCGGGGACCGCTGGGAGCACACCCGGCTCGGCGTCAACTACCGCACCCCGGCCGAGATCATGGAGCTGGCGGCGGCCGTCGTACGCGCCCGGCACCCCGGCTTCGAACCGCCCAGCTCGGTCCGCTCGACCGGGGTACGGCCCTGGGTCCGCGCCACCGACGACCTGCCCCGCGCCGTCGCCGAGGCGGTCGCGGAGCTGACCCCCGCCGAGGGCCGGCTCGCGGTCATCGCCCCGCGCCACCTGCACCGCAGGCTGGCCGCGCGGCTCGACGGCGTCACGGCCGGCGCCGAGCCGGACCTCACGCGCACGGTCGTGCTGCTCGACCCGCGCCAGGCCAAGGGGCTGGAGTTCGACTCGGTCCTGGTGGTGGAGCCGGCCCGGTACGGCACGAGCGACCTGTACGTGGCGCTGACCCGGGCCACCCAGCGGCTGGGTGTGCTGCACACGGGCACGCTGCCGGCGGGCCTGGCTCCGGCCGGGTGACGGCGAGCGGGCCCGGGGCGACCGCCCCGGGCCCGCTCGCCCTCACACCGGCCGCCGGGCCCGGCTAGGCCGGCCGCAGCCAGACGGTGGCCAGGGGCGGCAGCGTCAGCCTGATGCTCGCAGGGCGGCCGTGCCAGCCCTGGGGTTCCGGTTTGACCGCGTCCGGGTTGGCGACGCTGCCGCCGCCGTAGAGGCCCGCGTCGGTGTTCAGCACCTCCACCCAGGCCGGGACGTCCTCGGGGACCCCGAGGCGGTAGTCGTGCCGGACCACCGGGGCCAGGTGCGAGACCGCCAGCAGCGGGTTGCCGTCGGCGTCCAGCCGCAGGAACGCGAAGACGTTGTCGTCGGCCGCGTCACCCGTGATCCACTGGAAACCGGCCGGGTCGGTGTCGCGCTGCCACAGGGCCGGGGTGGTCCGGTAGAGCCCGTTCAGGTCCCGCACGAGGTCCCGCACACCACGGTGGTCGGCCGCGGCGCCGTAGGACGGGTCGAGCAGCCACCAGTCGGGGCCGTGCGCCTCGGACCACTCGGCGCCCTGCGCGAACTCCTGGCCCATGAACAGCAGTTGCTTGCCGGGGTGGGCCCACATGAAGCCGAGGTAGGCCCGCAGGTTCGCCCGCTGCTGCCACCAGTCGCCCGGCATCTTGGACACCAGCGACCCCTTGCCGTGCACGACCTCGTCGTGCGAGATCGGCAGCACGTAGTTCTCGCTGTACGCGTACACCATCGAGAAGGTCATCCGGTGATGGTGGTAAGCGCGGTGCACGGGGTCGTGGCTCATGTACTCCAGCGAGTCGTGCATCCAGCCCATGTTCCACTTCAGGCCGAACCCGAGCCCGCCGAAGCCGCTCGGGCCCTCGTGGTGGGTGGGCCGGGTGACGCCGTCCCACGCGGTGGACTCCTCGGCGACGGTCACCACCCCGGGGCAGCGCCGGTAGACGGTGGCGTTCATCTCCTGCAGGAAGGCCACCGCGTCCAGGTTCTCCCGGCCGCCGTGCTCGTTCGGCGTCCACTGGCCGGGCTCGCGCGAGTAGTCGAGGTAGAGCATGGAGGCGACGGCGTCCACCCGCAGGCCGTCGATGTGGAACTGCTCGCACCAGTACACGGCGTTCGCCACCAGGAAGTTGCGCACCTCGCGGCGGCCGAAGTCGAACTCCAGCGTGCCCCAGTCGGGGTGGGCGGCCCGCAGCGGGTCGTGGTGCTCGTACAGCGGACGCCCGTCGAACTCGGCCAGCGCCCACGCGTCGCGCGGGAAGTGCGCGGGCACCCAGTCCATGATCACGCCAATCCCGGCCTGGTGCAGCCGGTCCACCAGGTACCTGAAGTCGTCCGGGGTGCCGAGCCGGGCCGTCGGCGCGTAGAACCCGGTCACCTGGTAGCCCCAGGAACCGCCGAAGGGGTGCTCGGCCACCGGCATCAGCTCCACGTGGGTGAAGCCCATCTCCGTCACGTACGCGGGAAGCTGCTCGGCGAGCTGCCGGTAGGTGAGTCCGGGCCGCCAGGACGGCAGGTGGACCTCGTACACCGAGAACGGCGCCTCGTGCACCGGGGTGTCGGCGCGGCGGGCCATCCACTCCCCGTCGCCCCACTCGTGGTGCGAGGCGTCCACGATCGAGGAGGTGGCCGGCGGCACCTCGGTGCGGCGGGCCATCGGGTCCGCGCGCAGCGTGCGCGAGCCGTCCGGGCGGGTGATCTCGAACTTGTACAGCTCGCCCTCGCCGACGCCCGGCACGAACAGCTCCCACACCCCGGTGCCGCCGAGCGAGCGCATCGGGAATCCGGTGGCGTCCCAGAAGTCGAAGCCGCCCGCGACCCGCACGCCCCGCGCGTTGGGCGCCCAGACCGCGAACCGGGTGCCCGGCACGCCCTGGTGGGTCGTCACATGGGCGCCGAGCGCCTGCCACAGCTCCTCGTGCCGGCCCTCGCCGATCAGGTGCAGGTCGAGATCGCCGAGTGTGGGCAGGAAGCGGTAGGGGTCCTCGGCCTCGTGGACGGTTCCCTCGTACGTCACCAGCAGCCGGTAGGCGGGGACCTCGGCGAGCGGGAGCAGCCCGGAGAAGAACCCGTCGCCGTCGTCGTGCAGTTCGGCCCGCAGGTCGCCGGAGACCACGGCGACCGCCTGCGCGTAGGGGCGGAAGACGCGGAACGCGACCCCGCCGGGCACCGGGTGGGCGCCGAGCACGCCGTGCGGGTCGTGATGGGTGCCGTGCAGCAGCCGCTCGCGGTCACCGGCGTCGATCGCGGGGGAGACGGCTGCCATCTCCGGTGCCGGTGCCGGTGCCGGTGCCGGTGCCTGGGCCTCCGCCCGTGCTGGTTCCGGCGTGGGTGCGGTCGTCCGCGCGGGGCGTGGCTGGGGCACCGGAGCGGGGGCCGGGGAGGGCGCGGGCGCGCTCGCCGCCGCGGTGGGCTCCGGTGCGCGGGCGCCCGGGATCGCGGCCGGTCCGCCCGGCCGGGCGGCCTCCGGTCCCGCGCCGTCCCGCGCGGCCCTCTGCGCGGCCCGCTGCTCGGCCTCCTGCTGAGCCTTCCGCTCGGCCTTCTCCGCCGTGTCGGCCGTCTCGACCTTCGCGGTCTTCTCGGGCGCGTTCTTCCCGGCCTTGCTCTTGCCGGACTTGTTCTTCGAGGTGGCTGACTTCTTCGTCACGGACTGGTCTCCCGGGCGAGGGTCGGGTCGGACGTGGCGAGGCGGCGTACCGCCGAGAGGGGCACCCCCAGCCAGTCGGGGCGGTGCCGGGCCTCGTAGACGACCTCGTAGACGGCCTTGTCGGTCTCGTAGGCCCGCAGCAGCACCGGGTCGGTGCGCGGGTCGCGGCCGGCGACCTCCGCGTACCCGGCGCAGAACGCCGACCGGCACCGGTGGGCCCACTCCGGGGCCGGCGGACTCGCCGAGTGGGCCGCGTAGTCGAAGGAGCGCAGCATCCCGGCGACGTCCCGCAGCACCGGCTGTGGCATGCGCCGCTCGGCCAGCGGCCGGGCCGGCTCGCCCTCGAAGTCGATGAGCGACCACGCGCCGGACGGTGAGCGCAGGCACTGGCCGAGGTGCAGGTCGCCGTGGACGCGCTGGGCGGTCCAGGTGCGCCCCTCCTCCGCGAGGTCGGCCAGCGCCCGGAAGGCGGAGCGCAGCCCCGGCTCGTACGGCCGCAGCGCCGGCACCGCCTGGACGGCCGCCTCGAGACGCTCGGTCATGCCGTCGACCAGCAGCCCGAGCTGGGCCTGGCCGAGGGTGACCGTCGGCAGGGCGCGGGCGAGGGCGGTGTGCACCTCGGCGGTGGCCCGGCCCAGTGAGCGTGCCTCGGCGACGAAGTCCTCGCCCTTGGCCAGCTCGCGCAGCGCCAGCTCCCAGCCGTCGCTCGCACCGCTCACGAACGGCTGGAGCACGGCCAGCACGTACGAGTCGTCGTCCAGCTCGGCATGGAGCCAGCCCGTCGGGGCGGGCACCCGGGCACAGCCCTCACGGGCCAGCGCCAGCGGTATCTCCAGATCGGGGTTGACGCCGGGTACGACCCGGCGCAGCAGCTTCAGGATGAACGTATCGCCATAGACGATCGAGGAGTTGGACTGCTCGGCGGTCATGACCCGCGCCACGAGTCCGTCCCGGATCTCCTGACCCGGGTCCCGGTCGAACCGCAGCCCGCCGATGCGCGCCTGGGTGCGCAGGGCCTCCAGGAGCACGTCGGCGGGCCGGGGGTCGTACAGGGCCTCGTACACGGTGCGGCCGGCCAGCGGCCCCTCCGTGACATGTCCGATGAGCGCGGGCGCCAGCCGGGGCGGCAGCGCCTCGCGCACGCCTATGAGGAGCTGGTAGCAGTCGCCGGGGTGTGCCGGCGCGCCCAGCGCGGGCGGCTGGTGGACGCGCACGAGCAGGTGGTAGAGCCCGATCCGGCCGTCGGGGGGCAGCAGTTCGGTGACGGCCACCGGGGTGATGCCGGTGACCGGGCGTCCCTTGCCGGCGAACCAGCGCTGCCGGGGCAGCCATTCGCGCAGCAGGGGTTCGAGCGAGGCGAGGGGGTGGCCGGATGAGGGGGTGGTGTTGAAGGGGGTGACCGTTTCCGCCACGGGCGTCACGTCCTTTCCCCGGGTCGTCGGGGTGTCACTGTTGCGTGCCCCGGGTGGGGCGGGGGAAACCGCCCCACCCGGGTATGGCCTACGCGGCTTCCCGGCGCAGCCGGAACCAGTAGAAGCCGTGGCCCGCCAGGGTCAGCAGGTACGGCAGCTCGCCGATGGCGGGGAAGCGCACCCCGCCGAACAGCTCGACGGGGTGCCGCCCGCCGAACCGGCTCAGGTCCAGCTCCGTGGGCTGCGCGAAGCGCGAGAAGTTGTGCACGCACAGCACCAGGTCGTCCTCGTACTCGCGCAGGAACGCGATCACCGCGGGGTTCGACGACTGCAGTTCGTCGTAGGACCCCAGTCCGAAGGCAGGATTCTGCTTGCGGATCTCGATCATGCGCCGGGTCCAGTGCAGCAGGGACGAGGGCGAGGACATGGACGCCTCGACGTTCGTGACCTGGTAGCCGTAGACGGGGTCCATGATCGTGGGCAGGAAGAGCCGTCCGGGGTCGCTGGAGGAGAAGCCGGCGTTGCGGTCGGGGGTCCACTGCATCGGGGTGCGGACCGCGTCGCGGTCGCCGAGCCAGATGTTGTCGCCCATGCCGATCTCGTCGCCGTAGTAGAGGATCGGCGAGCCGGGCAGGGACAGCAGCAGGGCGGTGAACAGCTCGATCTGGTTGCGGTCGTTGTCGAGCAGCGGGGCGAGGCGGCGGCGGATGCCGATGTTGGCGCGCATACGCGGGTCCTTCGCGTACTCGGCCCACATGTAGTCGCGTTCCTCGTCGGTGACCATTTCGAGGGTCAGCTCGTCGTGGTTGCGCAGGAAGATGCCCCACTGGCAGTTGGAGGGGATCGCCGGGGTCTTGGCGAGGATCTCCGAGACGGGGTAGCGGGACTCGCGGCGCACGGCCATGAAGATGCGCGGCATGACCGGGAAGTGGAACGCCATGTGGCATTCGTCCCCGCCGGAGGAGTAGTCGCCGAAGTAGTCGACGACGTCCTCGGGCCACTGGTTGGCCTCGGCCAGCAGCACGGTGTCCGGGTACTGGGCGTCGATCTCCTTGCGCACCCGCTTGAGGAACTCGTGCGTCGCGGGCAGGTTCTCGCAGTTGGTGCCCTCCTGCTGGTACAGGTACGGCACCGCGTCGAGGCGGAACCCGTCGATGCCCAGGTCCAGCCAGAACTTCAGCGCGGAGATCATCTCCTCCTGCACGGCCGGGTTCTCGTAGTTGAGGTCCGGCTGGTGCGAGAAGAAGCGATGCCAGTAGTACTGCTTGCGTACGGGGTCGTACGTCCAGTTGGAGGCTTCGGTGTCGACGAAGATGATCCGTGCGTCCTGGTACTGCTTGTCGTCGTCGGCCCAGACGTAGTAGTCCCCGTACGGACCCTCCGGATCGCGCCTCGACTCCTGGAACCACGGGTGCTGGTCGCTGGTGTGGTTCATGACGAAGTCGATGATCACGCGCATGCCGCGCTGGTGCGCGGCGTCCACGAACTCCACGAAGTCGGCGAGGTCGCCGAACTCGGGCAGTACCGCGGTGTAGTCGGAGACGTCGTAACCGCCGTCACGCAGCGGCGACTTGAAGAACGGCGGCAGCCAGAGGCAGTCGACGCCGAGCCACTGCAGGTAGTCGAGTTTGGCGGTCAGGCCCTTGAGGTCGCCGACGCCGTCGCCGTTGCTGTCCTGGAAGGAGCGGACCAGGACCTCGTAGAAGACGGCACTCTTGAACCAATCCGGATTCCGGTCCTTGGCGGGAGTGTCCTCGAAGGTGTCCGGGACGGGCTCGTTGACGATCATATTGTGGGTGACCCTCCGATCTGCGGGGTGGACGGTCGCAGCACCGAGAAGATATGCGCGGGTCGACGACCCGGGTCGAGTCGCACATAGTTGGCCCTGCCCCAGTGATAGGTCTCGCCGGTGAGCAGGTCGCGCACCGGCACCGACTCGTGCCAGTCCAGGCCGAGTTGCGGCATGTCCAACGAGACCGTGGCTTCCTGGGTGTGGTGCGGGTCGAGGTTGGCGACCACCAGAACCGTGTTCGATCCGCTCCGCTTGCTGTAGGCGATCACCTCGTCCTTGTCGGCGTGGTGGAAGTGGAGGTCGCGCAGCTGGTGGAGGGCCGGATTCGCGCGGCG
Organism: Streptomyces collinus Tu 365; assembly: GCF_000444875.1. Taxonomy (NCBI): domain Bacteria; kingdom Bacillati; phylum Actinomycetota; class Actinomycetes; order Kitasatosporales; family Streptomycetaceae; genus Streptomyces; species Streptomyces collinus. The sequence continues at coordinate 5,866,974 of NC_021985.1, forward strand.
GACGGTGTTGAGCCGGGTGATGAGGGGGGCGAGGGTGCGGCCCTCGCGGGCTGCGGCTTCCCAGTCGCGGTGTTTGAGCTGGTACTTCTCCGAGTCGAGGTACTCCTCGCTGCCCTCGCGCAGCGGGGTGTTCTCACAGAGTTCGTAGCCGCTGTAGATGCCCCAGGTGGGGGAGAGGGTGGCGGCGAGGACGGCGCGGACCTCGAAGGCGGGCCGGCCGCCGTGCTGGAGGTAGGCGTGCAGGATGTCGGGGGTGTTGACGAAGAAGTTCGGCCGCATCCACGCCGCCGCCTCACCCGACAGCTCGGTCAGGTACTCCGTCAGCTCCCGCTTGTCGTTGCGCCAGGTGAAGTACGTGTACGACTGCTGGAAGCCGACCTCGGCCAGCGCGCGCATCATCGCCGGCCGGGTGAACGCCTCCGCCAGGAAGATCACGTCCGGGTCCCTGCGGTTGACCTCGCCGATCACCCGCTCCCAGAACACCACCGGCTTGGTGTGCGGGTTGTCCACCCGGAAGATCCGCACCCCGTGGTCCATCCAGTGCCGCAGCACCCGCACCGTCTCCGCGACCAGGCCGTCCATGTCCGCGTCGAAGGCGATGGGGTAGATGTCCTGGTACTTCTTCGGCGGGTTCTCCGCGTAGGCGATCGTGCCGTCGGGCCGGTGGTGGAACCACTCCGGGTACTTGTGCACCCAGGGATGGTCCGGCGAGCACTGCAGCGCGAAGTCCAGCGCGACCTCCAGTCCGAGCCGGGCGGCCTCGCCCACGAAGTGGTCGAAGTCCTCCAGCGTGCCCAGCGCCGGGTGCACGCTGTCGTGGCCGCCCTCGGGCGAACCGATCGCCCACGGCACCCCCACGTCGTCCGGGCCCGCGGTCAGCGAGTTGTTCGGGCCCTTGCGGAACGTGGTGCCGATCGGATGGATCGGTGGCAGGTAGACGACGTCGAACCCCATCTCCGCGATGGCCCGAAGCCGCTTCGCCGCCGTGCGGAACGTGCCGTGCGGCTCCTCGGCCGTACCCTCCGAACGCGGGAAGAACTCGTACCAGGAACCGAACAGCGCACGCTCACGCTCCACCAGCAACGGCATCGCGTCCGAGGCGGTCACCAACTCCCGCAGCGGATACCGCGCCAGCACCGCCTCCACCTCGGGCGACAACGCCGCCGCGAGCCGCCAGGCGGCCGGGCGGTCCGCGTCCCGCAGGGCAGCGGCGGCCGACGCCACGACGGCCCGCTGTCCCTCGGGGACACCGGCGGCCGCTCGCTCGAACAGCAGGGCGCCCTCGGTCAGGACCAGTTCGGTGTCGATGCCCGCGGGGATCTTGATCCGCGCGTGGTGCCGCCAGGTGCCGACGGGGTCCGACCACGCCTCGACCGTGAAGGTCCAGTGGCCGGGCCGGTCCGCCGCGACGGTGGCCCCCCAGCGGTCGGTGCCCGGGGCGAGTTCGCGCATCGGGGTCCAGGGCCCGGGGCGTCCCCCCGGATCGCGGAGCACGACGTTCGCGGCGACGGCGTCGTGCCCCTCGCGGAACACGGTGGCCGAGACCTCGAACTCCTCCCCGACCACGGACTTGGCGGGCCTGCGCCCGTGCTGGACCACGGGGCGCACGTCGAGGACCGGGATGCGTCCGACGGCGGTGGCCCCGGCCGGACCGGGGTGCTGCCGGGGTGGCGCCGGTTCGAGGACGTCCTCCACCGGCTTGCCTGACTTGTTGCCCGATGTCTTCTTTCCGGCCGTCCTACTGGTAGTCGGGGGTGCTGACGAGTGGTGCGTGGCGGGCATGACCGCTCCTGTCCGCGTCAACGAGGGTGTGGGCGGATGGATGTGGGGAGGTGGGTCCTGCGGTGGTGCTCTGGTGCTGCCGTGGGGTCACCGGAGGAGCCTTCCCACCCCGTTCGGGTGGGCAATCCGGCACTTTGTTAACTACTCACGCGTACGTCCACACGCAAGACCAGCCCCTCTGTGCGGGTGCCCCACGCCCCGGCGTCCACGCCCCCCGTGCCCCGACACCCCTGTCCGGTACGTCCCCACCGACCCCCCGGTAACCACTACCGTCGTCCCTGACGACGAGACGTACAGCGCCGTGCGTCTCACCCCGCGACGTGTCGAGGTGGAATGTGAAGGCGATCCGTCGGTTCACCGTCCGTCCCGTTCTCCCCGAACCCCTCCGGCCACTCAGTGACCTGGCGCGCAATCTGCGCTGGTCCTGGCATGCGGAGACGCGCGACCTGTTCCAGTCCGTCGATCCCGAACGCTGGGCCGCCGCCGGGGCCGACCCGGTGCGGCTGCTCGGCGGGGTCCGCCCGAGCCGGCTGGCCGAGCTGGCCGGCGACCGGCGGTTCCTGCGCCGGCTGACCGCCGCCGCCGACGACCTCCACGACTACGTGACCGGCGACCGCTGGTACCAGCACCAGGACGCGGACCTGCCCGCCGCGGTCGCCTACTTCTCGCCGGAGTTCGGCATCACGGCCGCGCTGCCCCAGTACTCCGGTGGCCTCGGCATCCTCGCCGGGGACCACCTGAAGGCGGCCAGCGACCTCGGGGTACCCCTGATCGGCGTCGGACTGCTCTACCGGCACGGGTACTTCCGGCAGAGCCTGTCCCGGGACGGCTGGCAGCAGGAGCACTACCCGGTGCTCGACCCGCACGAACTGCCCGTCAGCCTACTGAAGGAGGCCGACGGCACCCCGGCCCGGATCTCCCTGGCCCTGCCCGGCGGCAAGGCGCTGCACGCCCGCATCTGGCTGGCCCAGGTGGGCCGGGTGCCGCTGCTGATGCTCGACTCGGACGTCGAGGAGAACGACCTCGGCGAACGCGGGGTGACCGACCGGCTGTACGGCGGCGGCAGCGAGCACCGGCTGCTCCAGGAGATGCTGCTCGGCATAGGGGGTGTGCGGGCCGTGCGGACGTACTGCCGGCTCACCGGGCACCCGGACCCCGAGGTGTTCCACACCAACGAGGGCCACGCGGGCTTCCTCGGGCTGGAGCGGATCGCCGAGCTGTGCGAGCGCGGGCTGGACTTCGACCCGGCGCTGGAGGCCGTGCGGAGCGGGACCGTGTTCACCACGCACACGCCCGTGCCGGCCGGGATCGACCGGTTCGACCGGGAACTGGTCGGCCGGCACTTCGGGCCGGACGCCGAGCTCCCGGGCATCGACGTGCAGCGGATCCTCGCGCTCGGCATGGAGACGTACCCGGGCGGTGAGCCGAACCTGTTCAACATGGCCGTGATGGGACTCCGGCTCGCGCAGCGGGCCAACGGGGTGTCCCTGCTGCACGGTCAGGTGAGCCGGGAGATGTTCGCCGGACTCTGGCCGGGATTCGACGCCGAGGAGGTGCCGATCACCTCCGTCACCAACGGGGTGCACGCCCCGACCTGGGTGGCCCCGGAGGTGCTCCGCCTGGGCGCCCGGCAGATCGGCACCCAGCGGGCCGAGGACGCGCTGACCGTCGGCGGCTCCGAGCGCTGGGACTCGGTGGCGGAGATCCCCGACCAGGAGGTCTGGGAGCTGCGCCGCACCCTGCGCGAGCAACTGGTGTCCGAGGTGCGGGAGCGGCTGCGCGCGTCCTGGCGGCAGCGGGGCGCGGGCGACGCGGAGCTGGGCTGGATCGAGGGGGTGCTCGACCCCGACGTGCTGACCATCGGGTTCGCACGGCGCGTGCCCTCGTACAAGCGGCTCACCCTGATGCTGCGGGACCGGGACCGGCTGATGGAGCTGCTGCTGCACCCCGAGCGGCCGGTCCAGATCGTCGTGGCGGGCAAGGCGCACCCGGCGGACGACGGCGGCAAGCGGCTGGTGCAGGAACTGGTGCGGTTCGCCGACGACCCGCGGGTGCGGCACCGGATCGTCTTCCTGCCCGACTACGGCATGGCGATGGCGCAGAAGCTCTACCCGGGCTGTGACGTCTGGCTGAACAACCCGCTGCGCCCGCTGGAGGCCTGCGGTACCTCCGGGATGAAGGCCGCACTGAACGGGTGCCTCAACCTCTCCGTGCTGGACGGCTGGTGGGACGAGTGGTTCCAGCCGGACTTCGGCTGGGCCGTGCCGACCGCGGACGGCGCCGGCACCGACCCGGACCGCCGCGACGACATCGAGGCCGGTGCCCTGTACGACCTGCTGGAGCAGCGGGTCGCGCCCCGGTTCTACGAGCGGGGGCGGGGCGGGCTGCCCGACCGCTGGATCGAGATGGTCCGCCAGACCCTCACCCTGCTCGGGCCGAAGGTGCTGGCGGGCCGCATGGTCCGCGAGTACGTCGACCGCCTGTACGCGCCCGCCGCGCAGGCCCAGCGGGCGCTCACCCCGGACACGGCCCGCGAACTGGCCGGCTGGAAGGCCCGGGTGCGTGCCGCGTGGCCCGGGGTGAGCGTCGACCACGTGGAGACGACGGCCACGACGGCCACCGCGGAGCTGGGCACCAGCGTGGGGCTGCGGGTCCGGGTGGGCCTCGGCGAGCTGGGCCCGGACGACGTCGAGGTGCAGGCCGTGTCCGGCCGGGTCGACTCCGAGGACCGCATCACGGACGCGACGACGGTGCCCCTCAAGCCGGTGGGCACTCCCGACCTGGAGGGCCGCCTGCTCTACGAGGGTCCCCTCTCCCTGGACCGCGCCGGACCCTACGGCTACACGGTCCGCATCCTGCCGGCCCACCGCCACCTCGCGTCGAGCGCGGAACTGGGACTGGTCGCGGTGCCGTCAGAGGACGCGGCGGAGGCGGCCGGGGTGCTGCTGCGCTAGGCCGGACACGGCCCAGGGGCCGGGGCGGGCCCCCGTGGCGGGTGCCGCGGGGGTCAGTCCTCCTCCAGGCCGGCGCACAGCCGGCGCAGAACCGTCCCGCACCGGCGGGCGTAGGCGTGCTGCAGGCCCCGGGTCGCGGGACCGCCGGCCCGGGCGTACCACTTGGCGGCCCGGCTGAAGGCGGCCACCGTCAGCCAGACGGTGCCGTCGCCCGTGCGGTCGACCACGAAGGCCTCCTCGCCGCACTCGGGGTGGCCTTCGAGGGTGCCGTAGGCCCATCCGGCGCGCCGGGGCTCCTCGACGGTCCACACGATGCGGCAGGGTGCCCTGACCAGGCCGGCCAGGGTGACCGTGACGTCGGTGCCGGGGACCGCGCGGTCGGCGGTGGCGTCGATGCCCACGCCGAGCGCGCGGTGCATCTCCCAGGTCAGGACCGCCTCGGCGGCCCGGCGGAAGACCTCGGGACCCTCGCCGAGGCGGGTGCGCACGAGCATCGGGCGGAATCCGGGCGGGCAGAAGCTCAGGTCGTCGCGCGTCGCGCCGACCGGCTCGTAGGTGAAGGGCGCCGGGGACATGGGTCACAAGACTAAGGCGGTACCCGGGTCGCTCTCAGCCCGGGTACCGCCGACAGTCAACTTACCTGGTGCTAGCCGACGTTGACCGCGGACCAGGCGGCCGCGACCGTCTTGTACTCGGTGCTGGTGGAGCCGTACAGGGCCGACGCCGCGTTCAGGGTCGCCGTGCGGGCGGCCTTGTAGTTGGTCGTCGACGTCATGTACGTCGTCAGCGCCTTGTACCAGATCTGCAGCGCCTTGGCGCGGCCGATGCCGGTGACCGCGGCGCCGTTGTAGGTCGGGGAGTTGTACGAGACCCCGTTGACCGTCTTCGCACCGCTGCCCTCGGACAGCAGGTAGAAGAAGTGGTTTGCGACGCCGGACGAGTAGTGCACGTCCAGGTTGCCGACGGAGGAGGACCAGTAGTCGGCGGAGCCGCCGTCCTTGCTGGGCTTGTCCATGTAGCGCAGCGGGGTGCCGTCGCCGTTGATGTCGATCTTCTCGCCGATGAGGTAGTCACCGGGGTCCGAGGCGTTGTTCGCGTAGAACTCCACGCCCGTGCCGAAGATGTCCGAGGTGGCCTCGTTCAGGCCACCGGACTCGCCCGAGTAGTTCAGGCCGGCGGTGTTGGCGGTGACACCGTGGCTCATCTCGTGGCCCGCGACGTCCAGCGAGGTCAGCGGGTCGACGTTGCCGGAGCCGTCGCCGTAGGTCATGCAGAAGCAGCTGTCGTCCCAGAACGCGTTCACGTAGGCGTTGCCGTAGTGGACGCGGGAGTAGGCGCCGACGCCGTTGTTCTTGATGCCGCTGCGGCCGAAGGTGTTCTTGTAGAAGTCCCAGGTCTCCGCCGCGCCGTAGGCGGCGTCGGCGGCCGCGGTCTGGTCGGAGGAGGAGCTGGAGGCGGTGCCGGTGCCGAAGACGTTGGTGGTGCTGGACACCAGCGTGCCCGTGCCGGAGGTCTTTCGGGCCAGGTTGTAGGTCTTGTGGTTGCCCCGGGCGCTGTCGGTGAGCTGGTACGTCGAGCCCGACTGCACGGAGTTGAGGGTGACCGTGCCGGAGTACAGCGTCTTGCCGGTGGCGTTCTCGATGCCCTGGTACTCGAAGAGCTTCTTGCCGGTGGCCGCGTCGGTGACGACGTGCAGCTGGTTCGGGGTGCCGTCGTCCTGGAGGCCGCCGACGACCGTCTCGTAGGCGAGCACGGGCTTGCCGGAGCCGGCCCAGATCACCTTGCGCGCGCCGTCCGCGGAGGACTTGGCGGAGCCGAGGGTTCTCGCGGCGCTCAGGGCCTGCTTCTCGGCCTTGGCGGCGGAGATCTGCGGTTTGAGCGAGGCGACCTTGACGGCCCACTTGGTGGCCTTGGTGACGCTCTCGGTCGCACCCGACTTGGCGGTGTGGACGATGAGGTCGCCGCCGAGCACCGGAAGGCCGGCGTAGGTGCGCTCGTAGCGGGTGTGGACGGTGCCGTCGGCGTCCTTGACGACGTCCTTGACGACGAGCTTCTCCTTGGCACCGAGACCTATGTGCTGCGCGGTCTGCGCGGCACCGGCCTGTGCCTTCTGCAGCAGCGTGGTGCGGGCGGCCGAGGACAGCGCGGTCGGGGCGGCGGCCAGGGGCTTGGCGGCGGCCTCGGCCGGCGTCTGGGCGCTGGCACTGGTGGTCAGCCCGGTGGAGAGCAGGGCTCCGGCGGCCACAGCGGTGGCGATGGCCAGAGTGGTGCGCTTGTGACGCGCGTAGAGGGGGCTCACAGAAGCTCCTTCTCGTGGGGGAGTCCGGGCAGTGTGGGGTTACTGTCCGGAGGCTGTGGCGGTGCGAAGTTGCTGTGCTGCTGCGGCGGGTGAAGGAAGAGTGGCACCAGGGGCGCGTACATGTCATGACCCTGAAGTGATGTTGGCGCAAAACCGACTGTCTGCCGAACGTTTCAAAGATGTAAACGGACGCCACCGGAGAGTGACGAACCCTCCGGTGGCGCTCCGTTAGCGGGCCTGTGGCGTGCGGTTTACGGGAAGGTCAGCTTCCAGCTGTTGATGGTCCCGACGTCCTGTGCGGCCTGGTCCTGGACCCTCAGCCGCCAGGTGCCGTTGGCCGATTCGGACGAGGCGTTGACGGTGTACGTCTCCCGCACGTCGTCCGCCGAGTCGGACCCGGAGAAGTTCTTCAGGCGGTACGCGGTCCCCGACGGGCCGATCAGGTCGATCACCAGGTCACCGCGCCAGGTGTGCGTGATGTCCACCGCCACCTGGAGGTTGGCCGGCGCGTTCCCGCTCCTGCCGGAGACGGCGATGTCCGAGGTGACGGCCGGCCCGTTGTCCGGGATCGACACCGGTGTGGTGTTCTCGTACGAGGTGCCGCCGCCCCCGCCGCCGCCCGAGCGCGCGCCGACCGCGACGGCCGCCCAGGCGTCCTGCACGGCCTTGTACTCGGCGCTCGTGGTGCCGTACAGCTCGCCGGCCGCCGCGAGGGTGCCGGTGCGGGCGCCCGCGTAGTTGGTGGTGGAGGTCCACTTCGTGGTCAGCGCCCGGTACCAGATCTGCAGCGCCTTGTCCCGGCCGATGCCGGTGACCGGGAGCCCGTCCGCGGTGGGCGAGTTGTAGCTGACCCCGTTGATGACCTTGGCGCCGCTGCCCTCGCTCAGCAGATAGAAGAAGTGGTTGGCGGGGCCCGACGAGTAGTGCACGTCGACGCCGCCGATCCCGGAGTACCAGCTGTCCTTGGACGCGCCGTCCTTGCTCGGCTTGTCCATGTAGCGCAGCGGGGTGCCGTTGCCGTTGATGTCGATCTTCTCGCCGATGAGGTAGTCACCGGGGTCTGTGGAGTTGTTGGCGTAGAACTCCACGCCGGTGCCGAAGATGTCGGACGTGGCCTCGTTCAGGCCACCGGACTCGCCGCTGTAGTTGAGGCCCGCGGTATTGGACGTGACGCCGTGGCTCATCTCGTGGCCCGCGACGTCGATGGCGGTCAGCGGCTTGGCGTTGCCGGAGCCGTCGCCGTAGGTCATGCAGAAGCAGCCGTCGTCCCAGAAGGCGTTCACGTACGAGTTGCCGTAGTGGACCCGGGAGTACGCGCCGACGCCGTTGTTCTTGATGCCGCTGCGGCCGAACGTGTTCTTGTAGAAGTCCCAGGTGACCGCGGCGCCGTAGTGGGCGTCCGCGCCCGCGGTGGCCGCGCTGGAGTTGGTGCCGTTGCCCCAGGTGTCGCTGCTCTGCGAGAACAGGGTCCCGGTGCCCGAGGAGCCGTGGTTCAGGTTGTACGTCTTGTGGCCGCCGCGGGCGCCGTCGGTCAGCGTGTACGTCGAGCCCGACTGGGTCGTGGTCAGCGTGACCTGGCCGCTGTACTGGGTGTTGCCGACGCCCGTCTCGATGCCCTGGTACGTGAACAGCCGCTTGCCGGTGGCCGCGTCGGTGATGACGTGCAGCCGGTTCGGGGTGCCGTCGTCCTGGAGGCCGCCGACGACCGTCTCCAGGGCGAGCACGGGCTTGCCGGAGCCGGCCCAGATCACCCTGCGCACGCCGTCCGCCGCGGACCGGGTGCCGCCGAGGGACCTGGCCAGCCGCACGGCCTGCGTCTCGGCCGACTTCGTCGACGCCGCCGGGGTCAGTCCGCGGACCTTGAGCGGGGCGGTGTTCGCCTCGACGACCCGCTCGACCGCGCCGGAGGCGGCGGTGTCGACGACGAGGTCGCCGCCGAGCACGGGCAGGCCCGCGTAGGTGCGCTCGTACCGGGTGTGCAGAGTGCCGTCCGCGTCCTTGACGACGTCGCGGACGACCAGTTCCTCCTTGGCCCCGAGACCGAGGGACCGCGCCGTCGCGGCCCTCCCGGCGTCGGCGTGCCGGATCAGTTCGGTGCGCTGCGAGGGTGAGAGCCGGACGGCCGCATGGGCCGGGCCCGCCTTGCCGGGGGCCGGCGCGGCGGCCGGGGTGGCGCCGGCCACGCCGGACTGCGCGGCGGCGGCGATCAGGGCGGCGACGCCCACGAGGGCGACGGTGGCGGTGCGGCGGGGTGCCGCCGGGCGAAGCGCTGTGTGGGGGGCGCGTCTGCGAGAGCTGCTACTCAACACTGACTCCTTCTGCGTGGCCGCGGGTCGCGCGGCCAGGGGAGACCGGACGGTGGGATCGGACGTCCGGGCAGAGCAGGGTGTTGCGCAAAGCCGTGTGCGGGGTGCCGAGCCGGCTCACGCGTGGAGGCGGAAGCTGTGGGGTCGCTGTGAGTCGGCCGTGGGAAGAGTGACAGGAATGGGTGCAATCTGTCAGGACCACGTCACAAAATGGCCGGAACTGGTTCGTTGAACGGGTGACCGTGTTCGTTATGCGGACGTGCGCCGGCTCATGGCCGGTCCTGTTCGGCCGCGTCCCCGTGCCAGGTGCGCCACAGGCCCGCGTACGCTCCGCCCGCCGCCACCAGTTCGTCGTGCGTGCCCAGTTCCGTCAGCCGGCCGTCCTCCATCACCGCCACGCGGTCCGCGTCGTGCGCCGTGTGCAGACGGTGGGCGATGGCGATCACCGTGCGGCCCTTCAGGACCGCCGCGAGGGCGCGCTCGGTGTGCCGGGCGGTGGCGGGGTCCAGCAGGGCGGTGGCCTCGTCCAGGACGAGGGTGTGCGGATCGGCCAGCACCACGCGGGCCAGGGCCAGTTGCTGGGCCTGGGAGCCGTCGGTGGGGTGGCCGCCGGGGCCGAGCGCGGTGTCGAGCGCGGACGGCAGGGCGCGGACCCAGTCGTCCGCGCCGACCGCGGCCAGCGCCGCCCACAGCGCCTCGTCGGTCGCGGCGGGCTCGGCGATCAGCAGGTTGTCGCGCACCGTGCCGAGGAAGACGTGGTGTTCCTGGGTGACCAGGACGACCTGGCGGCGCAGCAGTTCGGGCTCCAGCGCGGCGACCGGCACGCCGCCGACCGTCACCGTGCCCGCCCCGGGGGAGTCGATGCCCGCCAGCAGCCGGCTCAGGGTCGTCTTCCCGGCACCCGACGGACCGACCACGGCGAGGCGTTCGCCCGGCCGTACGGTCAGGTCCACCCCGCGCAGCACCTCGCCGCCGCGCTCGTAGGCGTAGCGCACCCCGCGCACGTCGATCCGGTCGCCGGCCGGCTTCGGACCGCCCCCGGCCCGCGCCCTGGGCGCCCGGGCCAGCCCCTCGACCCGGGCGAACGAGGCACCGCTGCTCTGCAGTTGCTCCACCCGCATCAGGATCTGGTCCAGCGGCTCGGTGAACTGCCGCAGGTACAGCGCCGCGGCCACCACCGCGCCGAGACCCACCGCGCCCCGCGCGTGCAGCCACCCGCCGACCAGCAGCACACCCGCCACCGGCACCGTGTAGGTGATCTCCACGGCGGGGAAGAACACGGTCCGCAGCCACAGGGTGTGCAAGCGGGCCCGGCGGGACTTCTCCAGCGCGTCCCGGCTCGCCGCGATCCGCCGCCCGCGCAGCCGGAACGTCTCGACCGTGCGCGCCCCGGCCGCCGTCGCCGCCACGATCTCGGCGACCTCCGAGGTGGCCGCGCCCTCGGCGAGATAGCCGTCCCGGGCCCGGCGCAGGTACCAGCGCAGCGCCAGCAAGACCGGCGTGAGTCCCACCACCCCGAACAGGCCGAGCAGCGGATCGAGCGCGAAGACCGCGCCGAGCACGAACAGCGCCTGCACCGCGCAGACCAGCAGCTCCGGGCCGACGTCGCGCAACGTGGTGCCCACGGTGGCGACATCGGCCGTGCCGCGCGCGGTCAGGTCGCCGGTGCCGGCCCGCTCCACCGCCGACGCGGGCAGTGCCAGCACCCGGTCGACGTACTCCTCGCGCACCCGGGCCAGCGTCCGCTCCCCGAACCGGTGCCCGACGTACCTGGCCCAGCGGGCCAGCAGCAACTGGGCCAGGGCGCAGAGCAGGATCCACAGCGCCAGCCGGTCCACCGCCCCGACCCCGTGCCCCGCCCGCACCTCGTCGATGATCCGGCCGACCAGCCACGGGCCGACCAGACCCGCCCCGGCCGCCAGCGCGTTGAGCCCGAGCGCCGCGGCGAACGCCCGCCCGTCGGCCCGTACCAGCCGCGCGGTCGCGCGCCGTACCCCGGCCCGGTCCGCCACCGGCAGCAGCGATGCCTCCGTCGTCACCGTACGGCCTCCTCGGCGCCCGCACCGCTCCCGCGGTTCCCGACGTCCGCACATCCGGCGGGTCCGGCGGGTCCGGCGGGTCCGGCGGGTCCGGCGGGTCCGGCGGGCTCGACGGGGCCGGTGGGCTCGGCGGCCCGGCCGGCTTCGTCGGCTGCGGCGGTTTCGGCCGCCCCGGTGGCCTGGGTGGCTGCGGCGGCTGCGGTGGCTTCGTCGGGTTCGGTGGTTCCGGTGGCTGCGGTGGCCTGGGCGGTTGCGGCGGCTTCGGTGGGTTTGGTGGTTCCGGTGGCTGCGGCGGCCCGGGCGGGCTCGGTGGCTCCGGTGGCTGCAATGGTCCGGGCGGCCTCGGCGGGCTCGGTGGCTCCGGTGCCTGCGGTGGCCTGGGTGGCTTCGTCGGCTGCGGCGGGCTCGGTGGCTCCGGTGGCTGCAACGGCCCGGGCGGCCTCGGCGGGCTCGGTGAGGCCGGGGGTCCCGGCTCCGGCGTCGTCGGGAGCTGCGGTGTCCTCGGGGTGGCCAGGGGTCTGATCGTCCCGGGTGTCCCCGACGACGTTCTCGGTGTCGTTCGTGTCCTCCGTGTCCCGTGCCACCAGGTCCCGGTAGGCCGGTTCGCGGGCCAGCAGCCGCCGGTGCGGGCCGCTCGCCGCCACCCTGCCGTCGGCCAGGAACAGCACGGTGTCCGCGTGGTCCAGTACCAGCGGCGAGGTGCTCACCACGAGCGTCGTCCGCCCCTGCCGCGCCGCCCGCAGCCGCTCCGCGACCGTCGCCTCGGTGTGCGCGTCCAGCGCCGAGGTCGGCTCCACAGCGAGCAGCACCTCCGGGTCGGCGAGCAGCGCCCGCACCAGCCGGACGCGCTGCCGCTGCCCGCCGGAGAGGCTGCGGCCCTGCCCGGCCACCACCGAGTCGAGACCGTCCGGCAGCCCGCGGACGACGTCCTCGGCGGCGGCCGCGTGCACCGCCCGGCGCAGCGCCGCCTCGCCGGGCGGAAGGTCCACGGCCACGACCTCCCGCAACGGCCCCGCGAACAGGTCGGCCTCGTTGTCCGCGACCAGGATCCGGGCCCGCACCTCGGCCAGCGGGACCGCGTCGAGCCGGACCCCGCCCCAGACGGCCCCGGTGGCCCCGTACCGCCCAGCCGGTCGACCACGGCGGCGGCCTCGGCGGGCCGGGCGGCGGCCAGCGCGACCAGCCGGCCCGGCGGCAACCGGACCCCGGAGGCCGGGTCGCTCAGCTCGGCCGGCCCGTCCGGCGCGGCCAGCGTGCCCTCGTCCGGCTCCGGTTCGAGGCGCAGCAGACCCACCACCCGGCGGGCGGCCACCACACCCCGGTTCAGCTCGTAGGCGAGCTGCACGACGAACGCCACCGGCCCGATCAGCACCGCCACATAGCCGTACACCGACACCAGCTCACCGACGCTGATGTCACCCCGCGCCGCCAGCCGGGCCGCCAGCCAGGTCACCACGGCCAGGAAGAGGGTGGGCAGCCCCACCCCGAGCGCCTGCACCCAGCTCGCCACCGCGCCCACCCGGTAGCCCTGCGCCCGCAGTCGCTGCGAGTCCCCGCGGAAGGCGTCGGCGAACAGGCCCTTGCCGCCGAGCCCGTTGAGCACGCGCAGGCCGCCCGCCAGATCGCCGATACGGGCCGCCAGCACGCCCTGCCGCTCCCGGTACTCGCTCTCGGCGCCCTGCAGGCGCAGCGTCAGCGGCCCGGTCAGCAGCGCGATCACCGGCACCCCGAGCAGCACCACGGCGGCGAGCCCCGCGGAGACGTCCAGCAGCAGCCCGGCCACCACCAGGTACACCGCGACCGCGCCGACCCCCGGCCCGACCACGGTCAGCGCCTGTGCGAGGGTCGCCACGTCGCCGACGCCGATCGTGACGACCTCCCCGGCCCCGGCCCGCCGGGGCAGCGCGGCGCCCAGCCGGGCCGCGTGCGCCACGACCAGCTTCACCGTGCGGAAGTTGGCGTCCATACGCACCCGGGTCATCGTGCGGTGCCGCAGGATGCTCAGCCACGCGGTGACGGCCCCGACCACGAACATCGTCGCCGTCCACCCGGCCAGCACGCCCGTCCGCCCGGGCACCAGCCCGTCGTCCACCGCGCGGGCCATCAGATACGGCTGGGTGGCCATCAGCACCAGCCACACGCTGCCCAGCAGCGCGCCGGCCAGCGACCGCAGCGGCTGGCGCAGCACCAGCCACCACAGGTAGTGCCAGCCTCCCCGGATGTCCGGTGTGCCCGGGTCCTCGTACGCGTCGATCACCGTCGTCCCCCCGTCCGATCGGGCCCCGGGGCGTGTCCGCGAAGTCCCGCCCTTCCCGCGACCCAGGCCGTGTCCGTGAAGTCCCGCCTGCCCGGCGGGACGTTGCGGACACGGCCTAGGCCAGGCTGTCCCGCCACGCCCGGTGCAGGTCGGCGAACCGCCCGGTGCCCGCGATCAGTTCCGCCGGGTGCCCGTCCTCGACGATCCGGCCGTGCTCCATGACCAGCACCCGGTCGGCGATCTCCACGGTGGACAGCCGGTGCGCGATCACCACGGCGGTACGGCCCCGCAGCACCGTCGACATCGCCCGCTGCACGGCCCGCTCGCCGGGGATGTCCAGGGAACTGGTCGCCTCGTCCAGGATCAGCACCGCCGGGTCCGCGAGCAACGCGCGTGCGAACGACACCAGTTGGCGTTGGCCTGCGGAGATGCGCCCGCCGCGCTTGCGTACGTCGGTGTCGTAGCCGTCGGGCAGCGCGCTGATGAACTCGTGCGCGCCGATGGCCTTCGCGGCCCGCTCGATCTCCTCGCGGGTGGCGTCGGGGCGGCCGATCGCGATGTTGTCGGCGACCGTGCCCGAGAACAGGAACGCCTCCTGGGTCACCATGACCACCCCGCGCCGCAGTTCGGGCAGCGCCAGCTCGCGCAGGTCCACGCCGTCCAGCAGCACCCGCCCGTCGGAGGGGTCGTAGAACCTCGCCAGCAGCTTGGCCAGGGTCGACTTGCCCGCGCCCGTGGAACCGACCACGGCGACGGTCTGCCCGGCCGGGAGCGTCAGGTCGAAGCGGGGCAGCACCTCGCCGCCGGTGCGGTAGGCGAAGCGGACCCCGTCGAAGACGACCTCACGGCCCGGAAACTCGCCTGCGGACGGCGGGAGTTCGCGGGGCGCCGCCGGTTCCGGCACGGACGGCGTCTGCGCCAGCAGGCCGGCGATCTTCTCCAGGGAGGCGGCCGCCGACTGGTAGGAGTTCAGGAACATGCCCAGCCGGTCGATCGGGTCGTACAGACGGCGCAGGTACAGCACCGCGGCCGCCAGCACACCGAGCGCGAGCGAGCCGGACGCCACCCGGTAGGCGCCCCACAGCACGATCCCCGCGACCGCCGTGTTGGCCACCAGACGGGACCCGACCACGTAGCGCGCCATCTCCAGCAGCGCGTCCCCGTTGATCCGCTCGTGCCGCTGGTTGAGCACGGCGAACTCGGCGTCGTTGGCCGCCTCCCGGCGGAACGCGCGCACCGGCCGGATGCCGTTCATCGTCTCGACGAACTTCACGATCACCGCGGCGATCGCCGTGGACCGCGCGGTGTACACCCGGCCCGCGCGCCGCCGGTACACCCGCACCAGCTGGTACAGCGGCACGAAGGAGGCCACCGCCACCGCGCCCAGGCCGAGATCCAGCCACAGCAGCATGGCCGAGATGTAGACGAAGGCCAGCACGACGGTCACCAGCTCCTGCAGCCCCTCCTCCAGCAGTTCGCGCAGCGACTCGACGTCGGTGGTGGAGCGGGAGATCAGCCGGCCGGACGTGTAGCGCTCATGGAAGTCGACGCTCAGCGCCTGCGCGTGCCGGAAGATCCGGCCGCGCAGGTCGAGCAGCACGTCCTGGCTCACCCGGGCGGACGCCTCGACGAACCAGAACTGCAGCACACCGGAGAGCAGCGCGCAGACCAGGTAGCCGACGGCGACCGCGATCAGCGGCCCGTGGTCGTGGTGGCGCAGCGCGGGTACGGCGCTGTCGAGGGCGTAGGCCACCAGCAGCGGGCCCGCCTGCACCGCCGCCTGCTGGAACAGCAGCAGGAGGGTGGTGAGGACGACCCGGGCCTTCATGGGCGCGAGCAGCGAGCGCAGCAGGGCCGCGGTGGCGCCGGGCGGGGTGGGCAGGACGTCGTGGTCGAAGGGGTCGCCGGCCTTCTGGGGGCGGGGGACCTCGTCGTCGTCCGTGGCCGGGGCGGCGGTCGTGGTGGTGGTCATCGCTCGTCCTCGGGGTCGCCGTGGTCGTCGTCGAAGGGGTCGCCGGGGGTGCCCGGTTCGCCGTCGTCGCCGGACATCAGGTGCGCGTACTCGGCGTTGGTGCGCAGCAGTTCGTGGTGGGTGCCGACGGCGGCGATCCGGCCGCCGGAGAGCAGGGCGACCCGGTCGGCGAGCAGCACCGTGGACGGGCGGTGGGCGACGATCAGCGCGGTGGTGTCCGTGAGGACCCGGCGCAGCGCGGCCTCCACGGCGGCCTCCGTGTGCACGTCCAGGGCGGAGAGCGGGTCGTCCAGGACGAGGAACTCCGGCCGGCCGACGACCGCGCGGGCCAGTGCGAGGCGCTGGCGCTGGCCACCGGACAGGCTCAGGCCCTGCTCGCCGACCTGGGTGCCGGTGCCCTGCGGCAGCGCGTGCGCGAAGTCGGCCTGGGCGACGGCGAGCGCCCGGTCCAGGTCCGCCTCCCCGGCGCCGTCCGCCGCTCCCATGAGCACGTTCTCGCCGACGCTGGCCGAGAACAGGGTGGGTTCCTCGAAGGCGACGGCGACCTTGGCGCGAAGCCGTTCCCGGCTCATCGCGGTGATGTCCACCCCGTCCAGGGTGATGCGCCCCGAGGTGACCTCGTGCAGCCGGGGGACCAGCGCGGTGAGGGTCGTCTTGCCGCTGCCGGTGGCGCCGACGAGGGCCATGGACTCGCCGGGGCGGATGTGCAGGTCGACGTGGTCGAGGAGGGGCTGCGAGCCGGCCGGTGCGTCGGGGTAGCGGAACCGGACGTCCTCGAAGCGCAGTCCGCGCGCCCCCTCGGCGCCGGTGGCCGGCGCGGTGCCGCCGGCGTCCTCCGGCTCCTCGTCCACCACCTCGAAGTACCGTTCGGTGGCCGTGGCCGCCTCCTGGCTCATCGCGAGCAGGAAGCCGATCGAGTCGACGGGCCAGCGCAGGGCGAGCGCCGTGCTCAGGAAGGCGACCAGGGTGCCCGCCGACAGGTCGCCGTCGGCCACCCGCAGCGCGCCCAGGACCAGCGCCGCGCCGATCGCCACCTCGGGCAGCGTCACGATGACGCCGAGGATGGTCGCCAGCAGCCGGGCCTTGCGCAGTTCCGTGCCGCGCAGCGCGCCGGACAGCTTCCGGAACGCGCGGGCCTGGGCGCGGTGCCGGCCGAAGCCCTTGACGATGCGGATGCCGAGCACGCTCTCCTCGACCACCGTCGTCAGGTCCCCGACCTGGTCCTGCGCGCGCCGCGCCACCTCGGCGTAGCGCCGCTCGAAGACCACGCAGGTCCACAGCACCGGCACGGCGGGCCCGAGGATCACCAGGCCGAGCACCCAGTCCTGCATCAGCATGATCACCACGCCGACGAGGATCGTCACCGCGTTGACCAGCAGGAAGGTCAGCGGGAAGGCGAGGAACATGCGCACCAGCATCAGGTCGGTGGTGCCCCGGGAGAGCAACTGTCCTGACGCCCACCGGTCGTGGAAGGCCACCGGGAGCCGCTGCAGCCTGCGGTAGAGCCCCGCCCGCATCTCCGCCTCGACGTGCGACAGGGGCCGGGCCACCAGCCACCGCCGTAGGCCGAACAGCACCGCCTCCGCGACACCGAGCAGCAGCAGGTACAGCGCCCCGAGCCAGACCCCGGCCGGGTCCCGGTCGGCGACCGGCCCGTCCACCATCCACTTCAGGACGAGCGGGATCACCAGCCCCGTGCAGGAGGCGACGACCGCGACGAACGCGGCCGTGAACAGGCGGCCCCGCACGGGGCGGACGTACGGCCACAGCCGCAGCAGGGCGCGTACGGCGGAGCGGTCCTCGGTGGTTGCACGTGTCGTGGGCATCATCGCGAGCCTACGGATCCGCACCGACATCGCCCACTGAGTTTTGGCCGGACCGGGGTCGGTCGCCGGTCCTACGACCAGCGCGTTCGGTGCGCCGTACGGGTGACTCGCGGGGGCGGTGATTGCCCGGGCCGCCGGCGGTCGCCAGCATGAGCGCGTGGTTCTGGTCCCGGGATGGGTGTGGTGGCAGGGCCCGGTGCGCAGGGGGCTGTGCGTCGGCCTGGCCGCCGGTGTCCTCTTCGCCGCCTTCGTCGCCGTCGAGTCCGGCGCGTGGCCGGCCGCCGCCGTCGTCCTGCTGGTGCTCGGGCCGCTGTACGGCGTCCGGGGGGCACGCCGGATGGGCCGGGCGTGGCCCGGCGGCGCCGCTCTCGCGCCGGCCGACCGGGCACGGGTGGTGCGGGCCACGCGCCGGGGCGAGTCCGTCGGCGACGCCCGGCTGGCGCCGGCGGTCCTGGAGTACGCCGGCGCGCTGCGCGTCCTGCGGGAGGAGGACCGGGCGCGGTGGTGGCTGATGCCGCTCGTGGCCGTCGTGTCGCTGGCCCTGGCGGTGTACGACACCGTCGCCGGGCCGGCCCGCCAGGCCCTGGTGTCCTGGCTCGTGGTCGCCCTGGTGGCGCTGGAGCTGACCTGGTCACCCGTCAGGAGGAACCGCCTGCTGGCCCGGGTGGCACGCGCGGAGGACGCGGCCCGTGCGCTGCCGCGCGAAGAGGGGCCGCACGGGAGCGGTCCGCGCGGGGACGGTCCGCAGGCGCAGGCCGGGTGAGCGTGGCCCGGGTGCCGTCCGCCCGGCGCGGCCGCTACGGCACCCCGAGTTCGAACAGCGCGTACCCCGCGTACGAGCCGGAGGCCAGGGCGGCGATGCCGAGCACCGGGTACAGCGTGCGCGGACCGAGCCGGCGCAGGGCGACGGCCAGCGGCAGGAACAGCGGGAAGCAGGGGAGCAGATAGCGCGAGACGTTGGCGAAGATCTGCTGGCTGCCGAGGACCAGGGCGAGCGTCAGCACCGTGTGGACGAGCAGCACCGGCGGCGGGCGCAGCCGCAGCAGCGGGGGGAGGAGGGCGAACGCCAGCAGGACCACGCCGACGCCGATGACGTCCGCGAAGGGGAACGCCGACAGGTAGGTGAAGTGGCCCACGGGCACCGAGGACAGCACGTCGAGGGTCTGGCTGCCGTAGTCGAAGCGGTGCGCCCAGGCACCCGACTGGAGCTTGAAGTACCCGCCCGGGTCGCCCATCCGGTTCCCCACCCAGCCCAGGTAGCCGAGCAGGCCCAGCGGGGCCAGGCCCAGGGCGAGCAGCGGGCGCAGGACGCCGTCGCGCCGGTCGCGCACCGCGCACAGCGCGGCCACGCCGAGCGCGGCGATCAGGGCGGCGGCCGTCGGGCGGTTGAGACCGGCGGTGAAGGTGAGCACCCCGGCGGTGAGCCAGTGGCGGGTCATGACGGCGTGGCAGGCCCAGGCGGCCAGGGCGACGTAGAGGGAGTCGGAGTAGACCGCCCACTCCACCCCGGAGCCGGGCCACACCGCCCACAGCCCGGCCGCGGCGAGCCCGGCGCGCCGGCCGCCGAGCCGCTCGGCGACAAGGGCGATCCCGAGGGCGGCGGCGAAGGAGGCGACGACGGAGACCAGCATCCCGGCCCCGTACGGTCCCAGGCCGGTGACCACGGACGTCATCCGCATCAGCGCCGGGTAGAGCGGGAAGAAGGCCGCGGAGTTGCCCTCCAGCGTGATCAGGCCGGTGGCGCCGGGCAGGTGGACGAGTTTCGGGTCGTAGCCGTGCAGCGCGATCTGCTGGTACCACCAGCCGTCCCAGGTGGCGAGCACGTCCCAGGCGTGCGCCCCGCCGCCGAAGCGGGGGTGCCTGGTGCGGAAGTCCCCGGCCGAGTCCAGCAGGTACATGAAGGAGCAGAAGCCGACGAGCTTCAGGACGCCGAAGAGGGCGAGGACCGGCCCGTGTTCGCGGGCGGCGGCGCGCAGCCGCTCCTTGCTGCGCAGGGCGTGGTCACGGGCACGGGCACGGGCGCGGGCCGCCGCCGGCGGACGGTCGAGGACGGCGCTCACCGGACGACCCGGCCGCCGCGGCGGTGGGCGTCCCGGCACATCCGGGCGATCCCGCGCAGGTCGGCCAGCGCGGTGGCGACCAGGTCGACCCGGCTGTCGGGGTCGTCCACCCAGTCCACGGGCACCTCGTGGATACGAAGGCCCGCCCGCTCGGCGCGGACCAGCAACTCGGTGTCGAAGAACCACTCCCCGTCCCGCACCAGCGGCAGCAGCCGCTCGGCGACGTCGCGCCGCACCGCCTTGAACCCGCACTGGGCGTCGGAGAAGCCGACGGCGAGCGTGCAGCGCAGCAGGGTGTTGTAGCAGCGGGAGATGATCTCCCGCTTCGGGCCGCGCACCACCCGGGAGCCGGGCGCGAG
Source organism: Streptomyces collinus Tu 365 (assembly GCF_000444875.1). Classification (NCBI taxonomy): domain Bacteria; kingdom Bacillati; phylum Actinomycetota; class Actinomycetes; order Kitasatosporales; family Streptomycetaceae; genus Streptomyces; species Streptomyces collinus. Next base: position 5,886,828 of record NC_021985.1, read on the forward strand.
GCGGGTGCCGATGGCCAGGTCGGAGTGGCCCGATATGAGCGGCGCGACCAGTGGCAGCAGCGCCGCGAGCCCGGTGGACAGGTCCACGTCGGTGTACGCCAGCACGGGCGCCCGCGAGCCCGACCAGGCGGCGCGCAGGGCCCGGCCGCGCCCCTTCTCGGGCAGCCGGATCCAGGCCACCTCGGCCAGTTCGTCCGCGAGGCGGGCGGCGATGTGCGGGGTGCGGTCGGTGCTGGCGTTGTCGGCGACGGTGATCCGGAAGGGGTAGGGGAAGGTGTCCCGCAGGTGCGTGTGCAGCCGCCGGACGTTCGGCTCCAGGTCCGTCTCCTCGTTGAACACCGGCACGGCCAGGTCCAGGACGGGCTCGTCCTGCCGGTTGGTCAGAGGGGCCCGCCGCGGCAGGTGCGGCCGGACGGGCATCGCGCGCCCAGGGAGGAGATTCATCACGTAAGTCCCTTGTGTTCTGGTTTTCGGGGCGCGCTCGGGGAACGCGTGGCGTAGGTGAGGCGGGAAGAGGGCCGGTGCGCTAGTGGTTCGGCTCGGTCGTGCCGGACGCGGCGTACGACGGGTCGGCGGAGGAGGTCTCCGGCTCGGTGGCGGGTGGCGGCGCGGTGAGTGTGTTCCGCGCGGTGGCGGTCGCGGTGGCGGTCGCCGTGGCGGTGCCCGTGGGCGGGGCGCCGGTGGTCGGGCCGGAACCGCCCTGCGTGGCCGGGGGCCGGGAGGTCTCCGTGGCCCCGCCCGGGTCCGGCGACCGGGTCGGGGACGAACTGGGCGGCGCACTCGGCGAGTCCTGCGGCGAGGGTGTCCCGGTCGGGCCCGGCACGGGGCTGACGGCGGGCCGCGGGCGGGGCGCGCTCGGCTGGTCCGTGCCCGGCGCGTGCGGCCACAGGAGCAGCCCGAGGCCGAGTCCGGCGACCGCGAGGACCGACCCGGCCGCCCGGCGCGCGGTCCGCACCCGGCGCCGGGTGCGGACGCCCGCCCGCAACCGGTCCCGGTGGGCCGTCTCGAACGCCTGGTGCTCCCGGGTGTCGTGCATCAGCCGCGTCAGCTGCCGCTCGAAGTGGTCCATGGCTTCTTCCCTCACCCCACCGGCTCGATGACGTCGGCCAGCAGCCGGCGCAGCCGGGCCACGCCGCGCGCGGCGTGGGACCGGGCCGTGCCCACCGGGCAGCCCAGGGTCTCCGCGACCTGCCGGTCCGGCAGGTCCTGGTAGTAGCGCAGCACGACGGCGGCCCGCTGCCGGGGGCTCAGCTGCGCGAGCGCCGCCTCCAGACGGGAGCGTTCGGCGACGGTCGCGGACACGTCGCCGGCCGCGGCCACCTCGGGCAGCTCCTCGACGGGCCGCTCGCCCCACCAGCGCCGGCGGGCCGAGCGGGCCGCGGCCCGCGCCAGCACCTTGCGCACGTACGCCTCCGGCGCCTCGTCGGCGACCCTCGGCCAGACGAACCACAGCTTGACCAAGGACTCCTGCAACAGGTCCTCGGCCCGATGCCGGTCCCCTCCGGTGAGCAGACGGGCCAGATGGAACAACACCGACCAGCGGGCCGCCACGAACGCGTCGTACTCACCGGCCCGAGCCTGCTCCATTCCACGGTCCCCTCGCCGGCTGTCTACACAAGGGGAAAGGCCCTGGACCCACGCGCGCGCTGCACCTCGTGGACGTGATCCCCGTCACGCGACCCGCGCGACGTGTGCCCGGTCAGGGCCGGTCGACCCGCAGCAGCAGGACGGACCGGGCCGGGACCAGGACCTCCGCACCGGCCTGGTGCACCGTGCCCGGCGCGCCGGTCTGGTCCTCGCGGGCGGTGTCGACCACGACCTCGTACGCCTCGGCCCAGGGCGCGCCCGGCAGGACGAAGCGCACCGGGCGGTCGCCCGCGTGCAGCACCGCGAGGAAGCTGTCGTCCAGGACCGGCGCGCCCCGCTCGTCCCGGCCCGGGATGTCCCGGCCCGACAGGTACATGCCGAGCGTGGCGGCGGGCGCGTACCAGTCGCCCTCGGTCATCTCCTCGCCCCGGGAGGTGAACCAGGCCAGGTCGCGCAGTCCGTCCGCCGAGGCGGCGCGGCCGGAGAAGAAGGCGCGGCGGCGCAGCACCGGGTGCCGGTGGCGCAGGGCGATCAGCCGCGAGGTGAGGTCGAACAGCGGGCGCCAGCCGGGGTCGTCCAGCAGGGACCAGTCCAGCCAGCCGATCTCGTTGTCCTGGCAGTAGGCGTTGTTGTTGCCGCGCTGGGTGCGGCCGAGTTCGTCGCCGGCCACCAGCATCGGCACACCGGTGGACAGCAGCAGGGTGGTCAGCAGGTTCCTGAGCTGCCTGCGCCGGGTGGCCCGCACCCGCTCGTCGTCGCTCTCGCCCTCGGTGCCGCAGTTCCAGGAGCGGTTGTCGTCCGTGCCGTCCCGGTTGCTCTCGCCGTTGGCCTCGTTGTGCTTGCGCTCGTACGACACCAGGTCGCGCAGGGTGAAACCGTCGTGCGCGGTGACGAAGTTGACCGAGGCGTAGGGGCGGCGGCCGCCCCAGGCGTACAGGTCGCTGGAGCCGGACAGGCGGTAGCCCATCTCCCGCACGTCGGGCAGCGCGTGGCGCCAGAAGTCCCGCACGGTGTCGCGGTAGCGGTCGTTCCACTCCGTCCACAGCGGCGGGAAGGCGCCCACCTGGTAGCCGCCGGAGCCGATGTCCCACGGCTCGGCGATCAGCTTCACCCGGCGCAGCACCGGGTCCTGGGCGATGACCGCGAGGAAGGGGGAGAGCATGTCGACGTCGTGCATCGAGCGGGCCAGCGCCGCCGCCAGGTCGAAGCGGAAGCCGTCCACCCCCATCTCGGTCACCCAGTAGCGCAGCGAGTCCGTGATCAGCCGCAGCACCTGGGGCTGGACGACGTGCAGGGTGTTGCCGCAGCCGGTGTAGTCCGCGTACCGCCGGGCGTCGCCCTGGAGGCGGTAGTAGCCGCGGTTGTCGATGCCCTTGAGGGAGAGCGTGGGCCCCAGCTCGCCCGCTTCGGCGGTGTGGTTGTAGACCACGTCCAGGATGACCTCGACGCCGGCCGCGTGCAGCGCGCGGACCATCCGCTTGAACTCGCCGACCTGGCCGCCCGTCGTCCCCGAGGCGGCGTAGGCCGCGTGCGGCGCGAAGTAGCCGATGGAGTTGTAGCCCCAGTAGTTCCTCAGGCCCCGGCGCAGCAGGTGGTCCTCGTGCGCGAACTGGTGCACGGGCAGCAGCTCCACGGCCGTGACACCCAGCTTCACCAGGTGCTCGACGGCGGCCGGGTGCGCCAGCCCCGCGTACGTGCCGCGCAGCTCCGGCGGGATGCCGGGGTGCAGCTTGGTGAAACCCCGCACGTGCAGCTCGTAGATCACCGAGTCGGCCCACGGCGTCTTGGGGCGGCGGTCGTCCTCCCAGTCGTCGTCATCGTCGACGACGACGCCCTTGGGGACGTGGGGTGCCGAGTCCCGGTCGTCGCGCACAGTGTCGGCGACGTGCTGCTCCGGCCAGTCCCGGACGTGCCCGTACACCTCGGGCGGCAGCCGGAACTCGCCGTCCACCGCGCGGGCGTACGGGTCGAGCAGCAGCTTGGCCGGGTTCCAGCGGGCGCCGGTCCACGGGTCCCAGCGGCCGTCCACCCGGTAGCCGTAGCGCTGCCCCGGCATCACGCCCGGCACGAAGCCGTGCCAGATCTCGTGCGTCAGTTCGGTCAGCGGAGCCTGGGTCTCCCGGCCCCGCTCGTCGAACAGGCACAGCCGGACCCCCTCCGCACCGGCCGCCCACAGTGCGAAGTTGGTGCCCGCGACCCCGTCCGGGCCCACCCGGAAGCGGGCCCCCAGCGGTGTCGGCGTCCCCGGCCACACGGGCGGGGACGGCGGCGTGGCACGGCGGGCGCCGCTCACCACGGCGGCCTGCTGCCCGTTCCCGGCGGCCCGCCCCTCGGCCAGTGCCCGCTGCTCGGCTGCGCTCGTCACCTGTGGCCCCTCTTCTCAGTGGCTCGCCCCGGCGGCTGCGACGCGGGCTTCGGGTGGGTCACCACGGGTGGGGAGGCTCCCCTCCGTGTCGTTCTCCCCACTGTTCTGCCCAGCGCGGGCGTCGCACTCACGTTTCCCCGGGGCGGGCACCGTCGTTGAGCCCCACGTGAGGCACGTACAAGGACGCGCACGGCGCGCGTGCGCCGCGCTGGCAGCGGCACTGACATGGGCGGGACTGCTGGCCGGGTGCACCCCGGGCGGTTCCGGTGGACTGGGCCTGGACGGGGCCCTCGGCAAGCGCCCGTCCCCCGAGGACGTCATCCGGGTCACCCCGGACGACGGGGGCAAGGACGTCCGTCCGGGTGAGCGGCTGCGGGTGCGAGTGCCCGACGGACGCCTGGAGAAGGTGAGCGTCGTCAGATCCCAGGACGCCCAGGACACCCCCGTGCCCGGGCGCATCAGCGCCGACGGGCTGACCTGGCAGCCGGACGACGGCCGGCTGGCGCTGGCCGCCAAGTACACCGTCGACGCGGTCGCGCTGGACCCCCACGGCCGCCGCTCGGCCCGGCACACCACCTTCACCACCTACGTCCCCGAGGAGCGGTTCATCGGCTACGTCACCCCGGAGAACCGGTCCACCGTCGGCACCGGGATGATCGTCTCCCTGGCCTTCAGCCGGGACATCGTGAACCGTGCCGCCGTCGAACGCGCGGTGCGGGTCACCGCGAACCCGCCGGTGGAGATCCGCCCGCACTGGTTCGGCAAGAACCGCCTGGACTTCCGCCCCGAGCGCTACTGGAAGCCCGGCACCGAGGTCACCGTCGGCCTCGGTCTGCGGGACGTCGAGGGCGCGCCCGGCGTCTACGGCCTCCAGGCCAAGACGTTCTCCTTCACCGTCGGCCGCAGCCAGACCTCGCTGGTCGACGCGGCCCAGCACATGATGGAGGTGCGGCGCGACGGCCGGCTGCTGGCCACCGTGCCGATCACCGCCGGTGCCCCCAAGAGCCCCACCTACAACGGCAAGATGGTGGTGATGGAGATGCTCGAGGTGACCCGCATGAACAGCCGCACGGTCGGCTTCGGCGGCGAGTACGACATCCCCGACGTCCCGCACGCCATGAAGCTCACCGACTCCGGCACCTTCCTGCACGGCAACTACTGGTCGCCCGACTCCCCGGGGCACGTCAACGTCAGCCACGGCTGTGTGGGTCTCATGGACGTGAAGGGCGGCGGTTCGGACACCCCGGCGGGCTGGTTCTTCGACCGCAGCCTGATCGGGGACGTCGTCGAGGTCGTCAACAGCAAGGACAAACAGGTCTCTCCCGACAATGGCCTCGGAGGCTGGAACATGGCATGGAACGAGTGGAAAGCGGGCAGTGCCGTCAAGTGACCCGGTGTGCGCCGTGGTTGCGGCCGCCGATGACGGTTGAAGTTGCGACGCAACGGTGACATTCACCTGACACCTCGCTCAAATCCCTGCGGTTAACATGCGCACACCAAATGTGGTGGGGACGGGCCTGACCTGGCCCGGCGAGGGGAGAACGAGTTGAACGTGCGGCCTATATCGGGGGCGGTGCCGGCGGGGCGCCGGGGGACGGGCCGCAAGGGGGCGGCGCTCATAGCCGGCGCCCTGCTGCTGTCGCTCACCGCCTGCGGCGGGGGCGGCGACTCCGGGGCCGGGTCCGGTTCCGGGGGCGGGAAGGACAAGGGCACCGGCACGCAGCAGGGCAAGCAGTCCACGGCCGCCGTCAGCATCCTGCCCAAGTCCGGCGCCACGGGCGTCGACACCAGCGGCGCCCTGAAGGTGAGCGTCGCCCAGGGCAGGCTGACCCAGGTCACCGTCAAGAACGCCAAGGGTGCCGAGGTCGGCGGCAGCATCACCGGCGGCGGCGCCTCCTGGACGCCGTCGACCCACCTGGCCGGCGGCACCAAGTACACGGTGCACGCGGTCGCCAAGGACTCCGAGGGCCGCGAGGCCGCCGAGGACTCCACCTTCACGACCCTCACCCCGAAGAACACCTTCGTCGGTTACTTCACCCCCGAGGACGGCTCCACCGTCGGGGTGGGCATGCCGTTCTCCGTCCGCTTCACCCGGGGCATCACCAGCCCGGCGGCCGTCGAGAAGGCCATCCGCGTCCGGACCGAGCCGGCCGTCGACGTCGAGGGCCACTGGTTCGGCAACGACCGCCTGGACTTCCGTCCCGAGAAGTACTGGAAGGCGGGCACGAAGGTCACCGTCGACCTCGACCTGGACGGGGTCGAGGGCCGCGACGGCGTCTACGGCAAGCAGCACAAGACCATCAGGTTCACCATCGGCCGCGACCAGGTCTCCGTCGTGGACGCCAAGAAGCACACGATGAAGGTCACCCAGGACGGCAAGGTCATCAAGACCATCCCGGTCACCACCGGCAAGCCCGGCTACGACACCTGGAACGGCCAGATGGTCATGAGCGAGAAGCTCGCCGTGACCCGCATGAACGGCGAGACCGTCGGCTACGGCGGCGAGTACGACATCAAGGACGTGCCGCACGCCATCCGCCTGACCGACTCCGGCACCTTCATCCACGGCAACTACTGGGGCGGCGGCGCCTTCGGCAACTACAACGCCAGCCACGGCTGCGTGGGCCTGCGCGACGTGCGCGGCGGCTACGACAAGAGCGTCCCGGCGGCCTGGTTCTTCAACCACTCCATGGTCGGTGACGTGGTGGTCGTCAAGCACTCCCACGACCGCACCGTGGACCCGGCCAACGGCCTCAACGGCTGGAACATGTCCTGGGCCGACTGGAAGAAGTGAGTCCCGAGGAGTGGGCGGGCCCGGTGCTGTGAGGAACGGCACCGGGCCCGCCCGCGTTAGTCCCCGTTAACCTGCTCCCCATGACCGTCTCTCTCGAAGTCGCCGCAGGTGTCGGAACGCTGCGCCTGGACCGTCCGCCGATGAACGCGCTGGACGTGGCCACGCAGGACCGGCTGAAGGAACTCGCCGAGGAGGCCACGCGCCGCGAGGACGTGCGCGCCGTGGTGATCTACGGCGGGGAGCGGGTGTTCGCGGCGGGTGCGGACATCAAGGAGATGCAGGCCATGGACCACACCGCGATGGTCCTGCGCGCCCGCGCCCTGCAGGACTCCTTCACCGCCGTCGCCCGCATCCCCAAGCCCGTCGTCGCCGCCGTCACCGGCTACGCGCTCGGCGGCGGCTGCGAGCTGGCCCTGTGCGCCGACTTCCGCATCGCCGCGGAGAACGCCAAGCTGGGCCAGCCGGAGATCCTGCTCGGGCTGATCCCGGGCGCCGGCGGCACCCAGCGGCTGTCCCGGCTGGTCGGCCCCTCCAAGGCCAAGGACCTCATCTTCACCGGCCGTCAGGTCAAGGCCGACGAGGCGCTCGCGATCGGCCTGGTGGACCGGGTCGTCCCGGCCGCCGAGGTGTACGAGCAGGCGTACGCCTGGGCCGCGAAGCTCGCCCAGGGGCCGGCGATCGCGCTGCGCGCGGCGAAGGAGTCCATCGACACCGGTCTGGAGACCGACATCGACACCGGTCTCGCCGTCGAGCGGAACTGGTTCGCGGGCCTGTTCGCCACCGAGGACCGTGAGCGGGGCATGCGCAGCTTCGTCGAGGAGGGCCCGGGCAAGGCCAAGTTCCTCTGAACTCGCCGGGAAATCCTCCCCGTATCCCTTGCAATTGACGAGTCGTCTCATCCGGGGTCCCTCGATGGGGCGGTTTATGGGAGCCTTAACGCACCCTTAAGCCTGCCTCGTCGAGGGAGCCTGTCGATTGCCCGAAAGTGAGCCGTCGCCGCAGGTCAGCCGGGCTCTCGTCGACCCCGGTATGCCGTCGGCATATGCCGATCGACCCGATACCGACACAGGCGCACAGGGGGCGTATTCCTCCGGAACGGCCACGGAGGCGGCTCAGGGCGGCCATCATGGGGGCATGGCGGGGCTGGAGGGCATCGAACAGCCGCGGGGACACAGCCGTGCGGCCGCGGCGCGCTGGTCGCCCGCGGTCGAGGACGAACGAGCGCTCAAGGCACTCGAACTGTTCGGCAACCCGACGGAGGCCGAGGTCCCGCTGCCGTCCCGCCCCGAATCCGCGGCGACCGCGCGCCGGCTGGCCCAGGTCGTCGTCCTGCGCCAGTGGGGGCTGACCCCCAAGATGACCGAGGACGCGGTCCTGCTCGTCTCCGAACTCGTCGGCAACGCCGTACGGCACACCGGGGCCCGGGTGTTCGGCCTCCGCATGCGCCGCCGCCGCGGCTGGATCCGCGTCGAGGTCCGCGACCCCTCCCGCGGGCTGCCGTGCCTGATGCCGGTTCAGGAGATGGACGTGAGCGGCCGCGGCCTGTTCCTGGTGGACAAGCTGTCCGACCGCTGGGGCGTCGACCTCTTACCGCGCGGCAAGACCACCTGGTTCGAGATGCGGGTGGGCGACCGCTAGCACCCCCCGTCCCACCGGCCCCGGCGCGCACCTCGGGGCCCGTTCCGTCACCGCGACCCGCAAATATCCCCAGAATGGGGCAATCGGCGGTTTTCTTACCTGACGCCCCTTAAATGGTGCGGGTGACCACGACCAACCGACGCGGAGTGCTGCGCGCGGGTGCCGGGCTCGTCGCCGGGGGCGCGCTCGCCGCCGGATGCGGAAGCGGCCCGGACACCCCGCCCGCCGCCGAGACGTCCGCGTCCGCCCCGACCGCCGACACGTCCGGCCGGCCCACGGCCACCGCCCGGACCGCGCGCACCGCCCGCACCGCCCCCGCACCCCGCGCCTACGCCGGGCAGCCCGCCCAGATCACCCACGGCCCACGCACCCGTCCCCAGGTCGCCCTCACCTTCCACGGCCAGGGCGACCCCCATTTCGCCGAGTCCCTGCTCAGTACGGCCGAACAGCGCGGCGCCCGGCTCACCGTGCTCGCCGTCGGCACCTGGCTGGACGAACACCCCACCCTCGCCCGCCGCATCCTCGACGGCGGCCACGACCTCGGCAACCACACCCAGCGGCACGTCGCCGTCAACGCCATGGCCGAGGCCGAGGCCCGCCGGGAGATCACCGACTGCGCCGAACGCCTGAAGCGGCTCACCGGTTCCATCGGCACCTGGTTCCGGCCCTCCCGCTCCCCGACCGCCTCCCCGCTGGTCGCCGGGCTCGCCCGGGCCGCGGGCTACCCGCACGTGCTCTCCTACGACGTCGACTCGCTCGACTACACCCGTCCCGGCGCCGACGCCGTCACCCGCAAGGTCATGGCCGAGGTGCGCGCGGGATCGGTGGTGAGCCTGCACTTCGGCTACCCGGACACGGTCGCCGCCCTCCCCGCCGTACTCCACGAACTCGACCGGCGCCGGCTGCGCGCGGTCACCACCACGGAGCTGCTGAGCTGATGCAACCCACACGAGCCGCCCGCCTCCTGGCCGCCGGAGCCGCCCTGACCGCCCTGACGCTGCTCTCCGCGTGCGGGAGCGGCACCCAGCACCGCGAGGACGAGGCCCTCGCCAGCAAGCCGCCCATCCAGCCGCAGCTGAGGAAGCAGCAGGTGGACGTGTTGCCCGGGATGCCCCCGGTGCAGGACGCGACCGACCTCTACGCCGCGGACCGCCCGGGCCGGCTCTCACCCGTCGTCAAGGACTTCCCCTCCCGGGTCTACGTTCCGAACACCAACTCGAACACCGTCACCGTCATCGACCCGGCGACCTACCGGGTGCTGGAGACCATCCCGGTCGGCCATCAGCCACAGCACGTGGTGCCGTCCTGGGACCTGAAGACCCTCTGGGTCAACAACGACCTCGGCAACAGCCTCACCCCCATCGACCCGAGCACCGGGAAGGCCGGCAAACCGGTCGACGTGCACGACCCGTACAACCTGTACTTCACCCCCGACGGCCGGTACGCCGTCGTCATGGCGTCCAAGGACCGCCAGCTCGTCTTCCGCGACGCGCACACCATGAAGATCGCCAAGACCGTGCCCGTGAGCTGCTCCGGCGTCAACCACGCCGACTTCTCCATCGACGGCAAGTACTTCATCGTCTCCTGCGAGTTCAGCGGCGAACTGCTCAAGGTCGACACGGCGCGGATGGAGGTCGTCGCCCAGCAGAAGCTGCCGTACAAGGGCGCCATGCCCCAGGACGTCAAGATCTCCCCGGACGGCAAGCTGTTCTACATCGCCGACATGATGGCCGACGGCGTGTGGATCCTGAACGGGGACACCTTCGACCAGCCGAAGCTGCTCCGGACCGGCAAGGGCGCCCACGGGCTGTACGTCAGCCGGGACTCCCGGGAGATGTACATCTCCAACCGGGGCGAGGGCACCATCTCCCTGTTCGACTTCCCCCGGAACCGGCTCACCAAGAAGTGGCGGCTGCCCGGCGGCGGCAGCCCAGACATGGGCGGCGTCTCGGCGGACGGCAAGGTGCTGTGGCTCTCCGGCCGCTACAACTCCGAGGTGTACGCCATCGACACCCGCACCGGCACCGAACTGGCCCGCATCAAGGTCGGCAGCGGCCCGCACGGCCTCGCCGTCTACCCGCAGCCGGGCCGCTACTCACTCGGCCACACCGGCGTCTTCCGCTGAACCTGCCGCCGGACCCCCGCCGGCCGGCACCCGGCCGAGCAGCAGCGCCTCCGCGCCCACCGCGCGGTAACCCGCCGCCTGGAACGCCCGCATGCTGCGGGCGTTCCCCGGCGAGACCTGCGCCCACACCGGCTCCGCCGCGAGCTGCCGGGCCGCCGTCACCAGCGCCCGGCCCAGCCCCCGGTGCCGGGCGCCGTCGTCCACCTCGACGGACACCTCCAGCCGGCCGCCGACCCCGCGGCCCATGACCAGCACCCCGCCGTCCGCCGTCCACACCCGCACCGCGTCGCGCCGCCGGCGGGCGTAGCGGACCCGGGGGTGGCCGGCGTCCTCGATCTCCCGCAGCGCGAGCGGCGGCCGGCCCGGCAGGGGCGCGCCGACCAGCAGCGCGTCGACGGTCTCGGCCCCGCGCCCGGTACGGGCCATGAGGGAGGCGAGGAAGAGCGGGTTCAGCGGCGCGGCGAGCGGGTCGCAGTCCACGGCGGCCAGGGCGCCGCGCACCCAGCCCGGGTCCTCGTCCGTGAAGACCACGGAGTGCGCGGTGAAGGCGAGCACCCCCGCGTCCCGCGGGCAGTGCTGCGGTACGACCGTCGTCCGGCCGTCCGCCGGCGGGAAGACGCCCCGCGCCGCCGCGTCGAGTACGTCCCGCAAGGTCTCCACCACCGCGCCCCTCCGCTCGCATCGGCCGCCGCCGGCCGGCGGCCCCAGACTCGCAGACGTGATCGACGACGGCACCCGACTTCTCCCCGTCCGGGTGGCCGCGGTACGGGACGTGCGCGGGGGCCGTTAATCTGACCAGCGTCAGTACGCCAGCACGGCATGAGCAACACGAACAAAAAGGGGCGGATCGGTGGCGGACATCGAGGAAGCACGCAAGCAGTTCCAGCGGATCGACGCGGACGGTGACGGGTTCATCACCGCCGCCGAGTTCAAGTCCGCGCTGGCCCAGCAGGGTGACTGGAACGTCACCGACACGGTGGCCGAGGCCATCATCAGGACCCGCGACCTCAACGGCGACAAGGTGCTGTCGTTCGACGAGTTCTGGGCCTACCTGGACAAGTGACCGTCAGGCAGGGGTGCCGTCCCGTACGGAGGGCACCCCTGACCCGGCCGTCCCCTAGGACGCGGCCCAGGCGCGCAGCGCGGCCTTGGAGGAGAACGCGGCCACGTCCTTGTCGTGCGGCTCGCTGCTGTACTGGTGGAAGCGCCACGCGGCCTTGATCCGGGGCTTGCCCGCGGTCACGTAGTCCGCGATCCACAGGCCGTCCCCGGCGTACGAGGTGACGTCCTTGTTCAGCCAGTAGTCCCGGTTGGTGTACAGCAGGACCTTGTTGTGCGGCCGCAGCGCCCGCACCTTGTGGATGAACAGGTCCTTCTCCGCGTTGCTCGCGTGCGTGCCGTCGCCGGTGGTCTCCCAGTCGACGGCGAGCAGGTCGCCCCCCTTCTCCGGGGCGTGCGAGACGAAGTACTCGGCCTGGGCGCCGATGTCACCCGGCCACAGGAAGTGGTAGAAGCCGACGACCAGTCCCGCGTCGCGGCCCCTCTTGGCCTGCGCGGCAAGTCTCGGGTTGACGTACGAACGCCCCTCCGTCGCCTTGATGAAGACGAAGGAGAGGCCGTCCGTGTCGTACGACGAGGACTGGAACGCGCTGACGTCGATGCCGTGGAGCATGGGGGGACTCCCTGAGTGCCGGTGGGGAGACAGGAGTTGACTGATATATGCCCACCCTGGCACGGGCGATCCGTCCGCGTGGCCGGAATCCTCAGCCCCGGTCCGTCACCGCGCCCAGCACCGACGCCGGCTTGGCCGACCAGTCCGAGGTGATGAGGCTGGCGTGGTCCCCGGCCAGCAGTGCCAGCCGGGCGGCGACCTCGGCGTCCGTGGGGTTCGTGGCGGAGATCGCCGGGGAGACGCCGTCGGCGCCGGTGGCGATCAGGATGTAGTGGTTCGCCGAATAGAACGACGTGTCGTACCCGTTGTTCACGTACGCGGCCGCGTCACCGTCGAAGAAGACGAACCAGGGGCGGATCGAGGCGTCGTAGCGGCTGGTGCGCGGGTCCCCGTTCGCGGCCCCCAGCACCGCCGGGAAGGCCTGCGCCCGGCCGATGTTCCCGGCCGCGTACAGGTCGCGCAGGTGCTCGCCGTACTCCTTGTCCGTCCAGTAGTGGTCGAACGGGTTGGACTGCTCGACCGTGCCCGGGATCAGCTCGAAGAGGAACTTGCCGCGCAGGGAGTCGCGGGCGGGCCAGGCGTCGGCCCGGGCCGCCGCGTCCAGGGAGGAGTAGGTGCCGCCGAGCAGGTCGGCCGGCTTGAAGACGCTGTCGCCGAGCTTCTGCGAGACCAGCGTGTCGAACTCGGCCGGGCCCAGACCGGCGTTGTTGTTGAACCCCACCTTCATCTCGACCTTGAACACGATCGGCGGGTGGTCGGGGTGGAGCTGGTTCCAGGCCGCGATGTTGTCCAGGCAGCCGCCGAGGTCCTGGTTGCGGCTCTTGCTGTACAGGTCGCCGGGCGTCTTGGCGGCCTCGCAGTTGTTGTCGTTGCCGAGCGGGTTGCTGTGGCTCACCCGCCACCGGTGGGTGAGGCTGTCGACGTACACGTCCAGTTCGAGCAGCGAGGCGCCGGAGTCCAGCGCCTGGGCGAAGTACGTGTACTTCGCCTTGTCGTACGCGTTGTGCGTCCCGATCGCCGTCGTCCGGGAGAACTTCGGCGACGCCGCCCGGGCGTGCCCCGGCACCGCCACCACCATCACGGCCACACCCACCAGCGCCGCCAGCCGTCTCACCACGCGCATGACTCAACTCCCCTATGCCGTCACGGACTTGGCCGCAGACTAGGGGTAGTTGATTACTGCTCGGTAGCCCTTGGAAGGACAGAGGGGGACGAGAGCGGCCGTCCCCAGGCGCCGGGCGTCAGCACTCGATGATGTTCACCGCGAGCCCGCCGCGGGCCGTCTCCTTGTACTTGACGGACATGTCGGCGCCGGTGTCCTTCATGGTCTTGATGACCTTGTCCAGGGACACCTTGTGCGAGCCGTCGCCGCGCATCGCCATCTTCGCCGCGGTGACCGCCTTGACCGCGGCCATGCCGTTGCGCTCGATGCAGGGGATCTGGACCAGGCCGCCGACCGGGTCGCAGGTCAGGCCGAGGTTGTGCTCCATGCCGATCTCGGCCGCGTTCTCCACCTGCTCGGGGGAGCCACCGAGCACCTCGGCCAGCGCGCCGGCGGCCATGGAGCAGGCCGAGCCGACCTCGCCCTGGCAGCCGACCTCGGCACCGGAGATGGAGGCGTTCTCCTTGAAGAGCATGCCGATGGCGCCGGCCGCGAGGAGGAAGCGGACCACGCCGTCCTCGTCGGCGCCGGGCACGAAGTTGATGTAGTAGTGCAGGACGGCGGGGATGATGCCCGCGGCGCCGTTCGTCGGGGCGGTCACCACCCGGCCGCCGGCCGCGTTCTCCTCGTTCACCGCCATCGCGTAGAGCGTGATCCACTCCATGGCGTGGGCCAGCGCGTCGCCCTCGGCGCGCAGCTGGCGGGCCGAGACGGCCGCCCGGCGGCGCACCTTCAGGCCGCCGGGCAGGATGCCCTCGCGGGACATGCCCCGCTGGACGCACTCGCGCATGACCCGCCAGATCTCCAGCAGACCCGCGCGTATCTCGTCCTCCGTGCGCCAGGCCCGCTCGTTCTCCAGCATCAGCGAGGAGATGGACAGGCCCGTCTCCTTGGTCAGGCGCAGCAGCTCGTCACCGGTACGGAAGGGGTACTTCAGCACCGTGTCGTCCAGTACGATGCGGTCCGCGCCGACCGCGTCCTCGTCCACGACGAAGCCGCCGCCGACCGAGTAGTACGTCTTGGTGAGCAGCTCGGCGCCCGAGGCGTCGTGCGCCCAGATCGTCATGCCGTTGGCGTGGTACGGGAGCGCCTTGCGGCGGTGCAGCACCAGGTCGTCGTCGAAGGAGAACGCGATCTCGTGCTCGCCGAGGACCGACAGCCGGCCCGACGCCTTGATGGCCGCCACCCGTTCGTCGGCGCCCTCCACGTCGACCGTGCGCGGCGAGGCGCCCTCAAGGCCGAGCAGCACCGCCTTCGGGGTGCCGTGGCCGTGGCCGGTCGCGCCGAGCGAGCCGTACAGCTCGCAGCGCACGGAGGCGACGGAACCGAGCAGGTCCTCGTTGCGCAGGCGGCGGGCGAACATACGGGCCGCGCGCATCGGGCCGACCGTGTGCGAACTCGACGGGCCGATGCCGATCGAGAACAGGTCGAAGACCGAGATGGCCACGGGGACTCCTCTGGAACGGGGGTGGTGCGAAAAAGGGGCGGTGCGGGGGTGGGCACCTGCCCGGTACCGCGCACACCTTCCCTTTCCAGTGTGCGGGGTACCGGGCGTTACGGACCTACTTGTTCAGACCCGGGTACAGCGGGTGCTTGCCGGCGAGCGCCTCGACGCGCGCCTTGAGCGCCTCGACCTCGGCGCCCTCGAAGGGGGACGGCGCCTTCAGCGTCTCCGCGATCACGTCCGCGACCTCGGCGAAGTCCTCGGCCGAGAAGCCGCGGGTGGCCAGGGCGGGCGTACCGATCCGCAGGCCCGAGGTGACCATCGGGGGGCGCGGGTCGTTCGGGACCGCGTTGCGGTTGACCGTGATGCCGACCTCGTGCAGCCGGTCCTCGGCCTGCTGGCCGTCCAGCTCCGACTCGCGCAGGTCCACCAGGATCAGGTGCACGTCGGTGCCGCCGGACAGCACGTTCACACCGGCCTCGCGCGCGTCGGCCGCCGTCAGCCGTTCGGCGAGGATGCGCGCACCCTCTACCGTACGGCGCTGGCGCTCCTTGAAGTCCTCCGAGGCGGCGACCTTGAAGGAGACGGCCTTCGCCGCGATCACGTGCTCCAGCGGACCGCCCTGGAAGCCCGGGAAGACCGAGGAGTTCAGCTTCTTCGCGAAGGCCTTCTTCGCCAGGATGACGCCGCCGCGCGGCCCGCCCAGGGTCTTGTGCGTCGTGGAGGTGACCACGTCGGCGTACGGCACCGGGTTCGGGTGCAGACCGGCGGCGACCAGGCCGGCGAAGTGGGCCATGTCGACCCACAGGAACGCCTCGACCTCGTCGGCGATCCGGCGGAACTCGGCGAAGTCGAGCTGCCGGGGGTACGCCGACCAGCCCGCGATGATCACCTTGGGGCGGTGCTCCTTGGCGAGCCGCTCGACCTCGGCCATGTCGACCAGGCCGGCGTCGTCCACGTGGTAGGCGACCACGTCGAACTGCTTGCCGGAGAAGTTCAGGCGCATGCCGTGGGTCAGGTGACCGCCGTGCGCCAGGTCCAGGCCGAGGATGGTGTCCCCGGGCTGGGCCAGCGCGAACAGGGCCGCCTGGTTGGCGGAGGCGCCGGAGTGGGGCTGCACGTTGGCGTACTCGGCGCCGAACAGCTCCTTGATCCGGTCGATGGCGATCTGCTCGGCGACGTCGACGTGCTCGCAGCCGCCGTAGTAGCGGCGGCCCGGGTAGCCCTCGGCGTACTTGTTGGTGAGGACCGAACCCTGGGCCTCCATCACCGCGAGCGGCGCGAAGTTCTCGGAGGCGATCATCTCCAGGGTCGACTGCTGGCGGTGCAGCTCGGCGTCGACCGCGGCGGCGATCTCCGGGTCCAGCTCGTGCAGGGACGTGTTCAGGACGGTCATACGGCTACGACTCCTCAGCCGGCGTTCTGGGCGGTGTACTCGTCGGCGGAGAGCAGGTCGGCCGGCTCGTCCGTGACGCGCACCTTGAACAGCCAGCCGCCCTCGAAGGGAGCCGAGTTCACCAGGGACGGGTCGTTGACGACGTCCTCGTTGATCTCGGTGATCTCGCCGCTGACCGGCGAGTACAGGTCCGAGACCGACTTGGTCGACTCCAGCTCACCGCAGGTCTCGCCCGCCTCGACGGTGGAGCCGACCTCGGGGAGCTGGGCGTAGACCACATCGCCGAGCGCGTTGGCCGCGAACTCGGTGATGCCGACCGTCGACACGCCGTTCTCGGCGGCCGACAGCCACTCGTGCTCCTTGCTGTAGCGCAGCTGCTGGGGGTTGCTCATGGCCTGAATTCTCCTGTACGCGCGGGAGTGCTGATGAAGGGGGGACTGCCGGACCTGCCGGGAGGCAGGCGGATGTGCGCAGGGTCACGCCGTGCTGACGGACCGCGCCCAGTGTCTACTTCTGGCGCTTGTAGAACGGCAGTGCCACGACCTCGAAGGGCTCGTGGCTGCCGCGGATGTCCACGCCGACGCCCTCGGTGCCCGGCGCGGCGTGCGCCGCGTCGACGTACGCCATGGCGATCGGCTTGCCCAGGGTGGGGGAGGGGGCGCCGGAGGTGACCTCGCCGATCACCGCGCCGCCGGAGACGACGGCGAACCCGGCCCGCGGGATGCGGCGGCCCTCGGCGACGAGGCCGACCAGGACGCGCGGCGGGTTCTGCTCGGCCCGGGCGGCGGCCTCGGCCAGCGCCTCGCGGCCGACGAAGTCGCCCTCCTTCTC
Organism: Streptomyces collinus Tu 365; assembly: GCF_000444875.1. Classification (NCBI taxonomy): domain Bacteria; kingdom Bacillati; phylum Actinomycetota; class Actinomycetes; order Kitasatosporales; family Streptomycetaceae; genus Streptomyces; species Streptomyces collinus. Next base: position 5,903,842 of record NC_021985.1, read on the forward strand.
GAACTTCACCACCCGGCCGAGACCGGCGTCGAACGGCGTCAGCGCGGTGGTCAGCTCGTGCCCGTACAGCGGCATGCCCGCCTCCAGGCGCAGCGTGTCCCGGCAGGACAGACCGCACGGCACCAGGCCGACGCCCTCGCCGGCCTTGGTCAGCGCCTGCCAGAGCTCGACCGCGTGCTCGGGCTTCACGAACAGCTCGAAGCCGTCCTCGCCGGTGTAGCCGGTGCGGGCGATCAGCGCGGGGACGCCGGCGACGGTGCCCGGCAGACCCGCGTAGTACTTCAGGCCGTCCAGGTCGGCGTCCGTGAGCGACTTCAGGATGCCGGGGGACTCCGGGCCCTGGACCGCGATCAGCGCGTAGGCGTCGCGGTCGTCGCGCACCTCGGCGTCAAAGCCCCCGGCGCGCTCGGTCAGCGCGTCCAGCACCACCTGGGCGTTGGAGGCGTTGGCCACGACCATGTACTCGGTCTCGGCGAGCCGGTAGACGATCAGGTCGTCCAGGATGCCGCCGTCGGCCTGGCAGATCATGGTGTAGCGGGCCCGCCCGACACCGACGGAGGCGATGTTGCCGACCAGGGCGTGGTTCAGCAGGGCCGCGGCGCCGGCGCCCGTCACGGTGATCTCGCCCATGTGGGAGAGGTCGAAGAGGCCGGCCCTGGTGCGTACCGCGACGTGCTCGTCGCGCTCGGAGCCGTAGCGCAGGGGCATGTCCCAGCCGGCGAAGTCGGTCATCGTCGCACCGAGCGAGCGGTGGAGGGCGTCCAGCGCGGTGTGACGGAGTTCGGAACTGCTCATCGGTCGGTCGTCTCCCAGGGCGATGGGGTCCCCCCGTGCGAGCGCAGCCGAGCAGGGGGAAGGCGAGGTCGTTCCTCCCCATCTGTCATCGGAACCTGAGAGGTTCGCCATGATCCCCGCGAGGGGTGGTCACGGCTTGCACCTTGGGTGGGGCCGCTGTCGCAGCGACCCGCTTTTCAGATGTGCCTCGCCCGCGCGGTAACGGTGCCTGAGAGATTCAAGGGAGGGACTTGCTCCTTCGGCGTCCCAGCGAACAGGGCTGGGAACTCTCCCGCGCGGATTCAAACGGCCGGTATGCAGTTGGCGGGCACATCATTGCACGCCAGGCCCCCGCCCGTCAGGGCCCGCATCTGTAACCGACCTGTGGCAGTACGCGTACCGAACCGCGGGAGCCGACGCATTACCTTCTCTTTAACGTCGCAGGGCAGGGGATCCGCCGAGCCCCAGGGGGAGGACGATGACGGTGAACAGGACCACGGTCCATCTCACCACCGCGGGCGTCGCGGTGCCGGGACAGCCCTCCGCGCCGGCCCTCGAGCACCGCGCCGGGCGCCCCGTGGCCGCCGTGCGCGACCTGCGCGAGCGCGCCGGTCACGGCCCGCGCGCCCTGCTCTTCGGGCCGCGCGACGTGGTGGTGGTCACCGGCCTGCCCGGCAGCGGCAAGTCCACCCTGATGCGCCGCGCGGTCCCCGGGCCGCGCGTCGACTCCCAGGACACCCGTGACCGCTGGGACGCCCGGATGCCCCGCGCGCTGCCCTACGCGCTCTACCGCCCCTTGGTCCGCCTCGCGCACTACGCGGGGCTGCGCCGCGCCCTGCGCTCCGGCGGGGGCCTCGTGGTGCACGACTGCGGCACCCAGTCCTGGGTGCGCGCCTGGCTCGCCCGCGAGGCCCGCCGCCGGGGCGGCACCCTGCACCTGGTCCTGCTCGACGTGCCGGCCGGGACGGCCGAGGAGGGGCAGCGCGAGCGCGGCCGCGCGGTCTCCCGGTACGCCTTCCGCCGGCACCGGCGCACCACCTCCCGGCTGCTGCGCGCCGTGGAGCGCGGCGAGCCGCCCGCGGGCTGCGGCTCGGCGGTGCTGCTCGACCGCGCCGCGGTGGACGTCCTGCGGCGCATCGACTTCACCGGCTGATCGGGCCCTGGCCCGTCACAGGCACCCGCTAGCCTTCTGATCCACAGGCACGGTTCCCAGCAGGCGGTAGGCAGATGGACTTCCCGGCGGACATTCCCGCGGACTTCCCGGCACAGGCGCACCCCCACCCGCACGGCGGTTGGCCCGGCAACGAGCTGGAGGAGGTGCTCTCGGCCTCCCTCGGCATACCCACGGCCGGCGGGCGGATCATCGAGGTGCTGGGCCGCAGCTTCGTCTGGATCCCGCTGCCCAACGGCGGCGGCCCGCACAGCGGCCCGCTCGACCTGCCCACCATGGAGATCGACGGCCAGGTGTTCGTCCCGGTCTTCAGCTCCGAGGAGCAGCTGCGCCAGGCGGCCGGCCCCCACATGTCGTACACCGTCGCCCCCGCGGTGGAGTTCGCCCGCGGCCTGCCTCCGCAGGCCGGGATCGCGCTGAACCCCGGCGGCGTGGTGGGCGTGCCGCTGCCGCCCGAGGCGGTCGCCGAGGTGTGCCGCTCCGGCCGCACCCCGCTCGACGGTCCCGCCACGGGCGGCCGGGTCCGCCTCTTCGAGCCCGACTGGCAGGACGACCCGGTCGACTTCCTCGCCGCGGCCGCCGCCGAGTTCGCCGGGACCGGCGTCGTCGTCACCGCCCGCCGCTGCCTCGCGGCGATCGAGACGGCCGACCCGGTCATGTTCGTCGGGGTGGAACTCTCCCAGTGGGAGGGCGACCTGCGCGCGCTGCCCCTGGAGGCCCTCGGCCGGGCCCTCGGCAAAGTCCCGGTCAAGTGGCCGGTCAACCTGGTCCTCCTGGACGTCGCCCAGGACCCGGTCGGCGACTGGCTGAAGACCCACGTCCGGCCCTTCTACCAGTACGGCCACTAGAAGCCGGCGCGGCCGCGGCGGACCCGGAGGGGCGCGGGGAACCGCGCGAGACCCCACCACACGCCCGCACGCGCGCAGGAGCACGGGGCCTCGAGCCGCCGGGCGCTTAAGCTGTCTCCACACGCGGGCCACTCCACGAAGAAGGGCATGACAGGTGAGCGCGAGCCCAAGCGGCAGCGTCGAGCACATGCTGCGCCAGGTCACCCCCGGGCGGTACGACGCCTACGAGGCACTGCTGCGCGCCCTCGCCACCCCTTCCTCCGGGCAGATCTGGATGCTCCTGTGGCACGGCCAGGGCGGGTCGCCCGACGCCCAGTACGGGAACATGGAGGTCGACGGGGTCAGCTACGCCCCCTGTGTGACCTCCGCGCAGGAACTCTCGGCGAGCGGCTGGAACCGCTCCTACGAGGTGGTCGACGGGCTGGACGTCGCCCGCACCCTCTACCCGGACCACTACGGCCTGTGGCTCAACCCGCACGCCCCGGGCGGCGGCGTCGGCGTCCCCTGGCCTGACCTGCGCCGTATCGCCACCGGCCTGGACCGCCAGCCCGCCGGACCCCTGAGCCTGTCGGAACCGGGCATCGAGGTCGCCCAGTTCTACGCGCTGCTCGCGCAGAACGCCCACCGCACCCCCGCCCTGCGCGCGCTGCGCCGCGCCTGGGTGCAGCCCGCGCTCGGCGCCCCGTACCTCGCCATCGGCCTGGACGTGTACGACACCTCGCCGGCCGCGGTGGACTCGGTGCGCGCGATGATGCAGCAGTCCGTCGGAGCGGTGCCCGAGGGGCTGCCGGTGTCCACGGTCGCGATGACCGACGACTACGATCCGGTCGTGCTGTGGATGCGGGCCAACGCCCGGCCCTTCTACGACCGCGAGGCGCACGCGGCCGCGCCCCAGCTCCAGGCCCAGCCCCAGGGACCGGCCGCCGGGTACGGTTATCCGCCGGTCCACGGGGGCTACTGACCGACGGGTCCGCGCGGTCCGCCCCTTGGACCGCACGGCGGCGTCCCCGGCGAACTGCGGACTTCTTCGCGCGTAGATCAGCGCCGATTGGTCCGTATTGGCGTGAATGGTCACCCGTTGACCCAAGTGCCCCGCGTTCGCTGGCCGTTACCCGCTGATCGGATAACGGAATCCCTCGGACTGCATCACGTTTGCGCATACTTTCCCCGCCAGCTCTGGCGGGTGATCGCAACGACGCTGAAGACTCCCGACTCAGACCACAGGTGGAGAACCTGTGGTCGAGCAAGTCGACAAAGCCGCAAACCGCGGCAGGCGCAGGCCGGTCACCACCGGCGAGAGGGGTCGGGTTCACAGTGACCGCACCGATCGAGACCACCGGAGCCGAGGCCGAGACCCCGCCCGAGGCTGTGCTCGCCGGGGTCAAGAAAGCCGATATCGAGGGGCGTTCGCTCTCACGGATCGCCTGGACCCGCTTCAAGCGGGACAAGCTGGCTGTCGCGGGTGGCGTCGTCGTCATCCTGCTCGTGCTGATGGCGGTGCTCGCCAAGCCGATCGAGTGGGCGTTCGGACTGGACCCCAACCAGTTCCACCAGGACCTCATCGACCCGGCTCTGCTGGCTCCCAAGGGCAGCTGGGGCGGCATGAGTTGGAGCCACCCGCTGGGCGTGGAGCCGCAGTACGGCCGTGACATGCTCGCCCGCATCATCGAGGGTTCCTGGGTCTCGCTGCTGGTCGCCGGCGGAGCCACCCTGCTGTCCGTGATCATCGGTACCGTGCTCGGCGTGGTCGCCGGTTACTACGGCGGCTGGGTCGACAGCGCCATCAGCCGGCTGATGGACACCTTCCTGGCGTTCCCGCTGCTGCTGTTCGCCATCGCCATCTCGGCCTCGGTGCAGGACGGTTTCTTCGGGTTCAACGGCCTGTCGCTGCGCATCGGCGTGCTGATCTTCGTGATCGGCTTCTTCAGCTGGCCGTACATCGGCCGTATCGTGCGCGCCCAGACGATGAGCCTCGCGCGGCGGGAGTTCGTCGAGGCCGCCACCAGCCTGGGCGCCCGCGGCCCGTACATCCTGTTCCGCGAGCTGCTCCCCAACCTCGTCGCGCCGATCCTCGTCTACTCGACGCTGATCATCCCGACCAACATCCTCTTCGAGGCCGCGCTGAGCTTCCTCGGAGTCGGTATCGCGCCGCCGCAGGCTTCTTGGGGCGGAATGCTCAGCAATGCAGTGGATCTGTACACCGCAGATCCGCAGTTCATGTTCGTGCCCGGACTGGCGATCTTCATCACCGTCCTGGCATTCAACCTGCTGGGTGACGGGCTGCGTGACGCGCTCGACCCTCGCAGCAAGTGATCCAACGATCGAGGGGGCATTCCTCACGTGAAGACGAGAAGGGTTACCGCCGCCGTGGCGACGGTCCTGGCGGTCTCGCTCGGCGCTGCCGCGTGCGGCGGCGGTAAAGACAGCAACGACAACAGTGGTGGCGGCGCCGGCAAGAAGGACGCGGCGCTGGACTCCATAGTCAACGCGTCGAGCAAGAAGGGGGGGACGGTCAACCTCGAGGACTCCGACGTTCCCGACTCGCTGGACCCGGGCAACACGTACTACGGCTTCGTGCAGAACTTCTCGCGTCTGTACGCCCGTACGCTGGTCACGTTCAAGCCGGCCGCCGGCAAGGACGGCCTGACCGTCGTCCCCGACCTGGCCGACTCCCTCGGCAAGGCCAGCGCCGACGCCAAGACTTGGACGTACCACCTGCGTTCGGGCCTGAAGTTCGACGACGGCACGCCGATCACGTCCAAGGACGTCAAGTACGCGGTCGAGCGCTCCAACTTCGCGCCCGAGGCCCTGTCCAACGGCCCCACGTACTTCAAGGCGTACCTGAAGGGCGGCGACAAGTACAAGGGTCCCTACAAGGACAAGAAGGGGATCGACTCGATCGAGACCCCGGACGACCAGACGATCGTCTTCCACCTGGCCAAGCCGTTCGCCGACTTCGACTACCTGGCGACCTTCTCCCAGACGGCCCCCGTGCCGCAGGCGAAGGACGACGGCGCGAAGTACGTCCAGCACATCGTGTCCTCCGGCCCCTACAAGTTCGCCTCGTACGAGGAGGGCGCCAGCGCCTCCCTCGTCCGCAACCCGAACTGGGACCCGAAGACGGACCCGATCCGCAAGGCGCTGCCGGACAAGATCAACGTCAAGTTCAAGGTCAACCCGGTCACGGTCGACAACGACCTGCTCGCCGACAAGATCACGGCGGACATCACGGGTGCCGGCGTGCAGCCGCAGACCCAGCCGAAGATCCTGAGCGGCAAGTACGCCAAGCAGACGGACAACTCGTACGCGGGTGCCACGGGCTACATGGCCCTGAACCAGCACGTCGCCCCGTTCGACAACGTCCACTGCCGCAAGGCCGTCCAGTGGGCCCTCGACAAGCAGTCGGTCATCGACGCCATGGGCGGCTCGCCCAAGGGTGACGTGGCCACCACGCTGCTGCCGCCGTCGGTCAACGGCTACACCAAGTTCGACTCCTACGCCACGCCGGGCCACAAGGGTGACGCGGCCAAGGCCAAGGACGAGCTGAAGCAGTGCGGCAAGCCGAACGGCTTCTCCACCACGCTGACGGCCCGCGCCGACCGCCCCGCCGAGGTCGCGGCCGCCACGGCCATCCAGAACTCGCTCAAGGGCGTCGGCATCAAGGCCGACATCAAGCAGTTCCCCTCCGGCAAGTACTTCTCCAACTTCGCCGGTGTCCCGAGCTACGTCCACTCGCACAAGCTCGGCATGATGATGATGGCGTGGGGCGCCGACTGGCCGACCGGCTACGGCTTCCTGGACCAGATCATCGACGGTTCGGCCATCAAGCCGTCGGGTGGCAACAACCTGATGGAGCTGAACGACCCGAAGATCAACAAGGCGCTCTCCGACGCCATCTCCAACACCAACTCGGCGGAGCGCACCAAGGCGTGGGGCGACATCGACAAGATGGTCCTGGACAACGCCTCGGTCGTCCCGCTGATCTACCGCAAGAACCTGCTGATCAGGCCTACGTCCGCGACCAACGTCACGGTCACGCAGGCGTACCTCGGCATGTACGACTACACGCTGCTGGGCTCCTCGAAGTAACAGCAGGCCGGATACCCCTGAAAGGCAGGTGAAGGCTCCGGGCGGCCGGGACGGACACACTCCGTCCCGGCCCCCCGGAGCCGGACAGCTGTGGCTGCGTACATCATCCGACGCGTCTTCGGCGCTTTGGTGCTGCTGCTGGTGGTCAGCGCAGTCACCTTCGCAATCTTCTTCCTGGTCCCCCGCCTGGGCGGCCAGACGGCCACCCAGCTGGCCACCCAGTACGTCGGCAAGGACGCCAACCCCGAGTCCATCGCCGCGATCAAGAGGAACCTGGGCTTCGACCAGCCCATCTACATCCAGTACTGGGACTACCTCAAGGGCCTGTTCGTGGGCGCGGACTACAAGTTCGGTCCCGACGCCACGCACTGCAGCGCCCCCTGCTTCGGGTACTCCTTCAAGAGTCACGTCGAGGTGTGGCCGCAGCTCACGCAGCGCATCCCGGTCTCCTTCTCGCTGGCCGTCGGCGCGGCCGTGATCTGGCTGATCTTCGGTGTGACCACCGGTGTCATCTCCGCGCTGCGCAAGGGCAAGCCCGTCGACCGCATCTCGATGTTCATCGCGCTCGCCGGCGTCTCGCTCCCGATCTTCTTCACCGGACAGGTCATCAACGTCCTGTTCATCTACCAGTGGCCCATCTGGGACAGCACCGACTACGTGCCCTTCACCCAGAACCCCGGTGAGTGGGCCTGGCACCTGTTCCTGCCCTGGGTCAGCCTCGCGTTCCTCTTCTCCGCCACCTACGCCCGGCTCACCCGGGCGGGCATGCTCGAGACGATGAGCGAGGACTACATCCGGACCGCCCGGGCCAAGGGTCTGCGGGAGAGCACGGTCGTCACCAAGCACGGCCTGCGCGCGACCCTCACCCCGATCGTCACCATCTTCGGCATCGACTTCGGCACCCTCATCGGTACCGCGGTGCTCACCGAGACGGTCTTCTCCCTGCAGGGCATCGGCGCGTACTCGATCCAGGCCATCAAGGACAACGACCTGCCCATCGTGATGGCCGTGACCCTGGTCGCCGCCTTCTTCATCGTCGTCTCCAATCTGGTCGTGGACCTGGTGTACGCAGCCATCGACCCCCGCGTGAGGTACTCGTGAGCAAGCTCGAAAAGGCGGCACTGGGCGAACCGGCCGCGGGCGTCGCCGCCCCTTCCGACGCCCAGGACGCGTTCCTCTCCGTTCGCGATCTGCGCATCCACTTCAGCACCGACGACGGCCTGGTCAAGTCGGTGGACGGCGTCAGCTTCGACGTACAGCGCGGCCAGACGCTGGGCATCGTGGGTGAGTCGGGCTCCGGCAAGTCCGTGACGTCCCTCGGCCTCATGGGTCTGCACCGCGCGGCGAACGCCAAGGTCTCCGGCGAGGTGTGGCTGGACGGGCAGGAGCTGATCGGCGCCGACCCGGACGAGGTGCGCCGGCTGCGCGGCCGCAAGATGGCGATGATCTTCCAGGACCCGCTGTCCGCGATGCACCCGTACTACAAGGTCGGGACGCAGATCGTCGAGGCCTACCGGGTCCACCACAAGGTCAGCAAGAAGGTGGCCCGCACGCGCGCCATCGAGATGCTCGACCGGGTCGGCATCCCCGAGCCCGCCAAGCGCATCGACGGCTACCCGCACGAGTTCTCCGGCGGTATGCGCCAGCGCGCCATGATCGCCATGGCGCTGGTGAACAACCCCGAGCTGCTCATCGCGGACGAGCCGACCACCGCCCTCGACGTCACCGTCCAGGCGCAGATCCTCGACCTGATCCGGGACCTGCAGAAGGAGTTCGGCTCCGCGGTCATCATGATCACGCACGATCTCGGCGTGGTCGCCGAGATCGCGGACGACGTCCTGGTGATGTACGGCGGCCGGTGCGTGGAGCGCGGACCGGTCGGGGAGATCTTCGACCAGCCGCAGCACCCCTACACCTGGGGCCTGCTCGGCTCGATGCCCCGCATCGACCGCGAGACCTCCGACCGGCTCATCCCGGTCAAGGGCCAGCCGCCGAGCCTCATCAACGTCCCGTCGGGCTGCGCCTTCCACCCGCGCTGCCCGTACGCGGACCTGCCCAAGGGGAACGTCACCCGCACGGTGCGTCCCGAGCTGGAGCAGGTGGAGGGCGGCCACTGGTCCGCCTGTCACCTCTCGGCGGAGGACCGTACGCGGATCTGGACCGAAGAGATTGCGCCGAAGCTGTGAGTGAGACGAACAAGACAGACGCCGTCGAGGACGCCGCCGGGAAGGCCGCGATCCCGCAGCAGGCGTCGGCCCCCGAGGGCGGCTCCGCCGAGCGTGAGGTGCTGCTCAGGGTCAAGGGCCTGACGAAGCACTTCCCGATCAAGAAGGGCCTCCTGCAGCGCCAGGTCGGCGCCGTGAAGGCCGTCGACGGCATCGACTTCGAGGTGCGCAAGGGCGAGACCCTGGGCGTCGTCGGCGAGTCGGGCTGCGGCAAGTCGACCATGGGCCGGGTCATCACCCGGCTCCAGGACCCGACGAGCGGCACGATCGAGTTCGAGGGCCGGGACATCACGCGGCTGAGCACCGGGCAGATGCGCCCGATGCGCCGTGACGTCCAGATGATCTTCCAGGACCCGTACGGCTCCCTGAACCCCCGCCACACCATCGGCTCGATCGTCTCGGCGCCCTTCCGGCTCCAGGGCGTCGAGCCCGAGGGCGGGGTGAAGAAGGAGGTCCAGCGCCTCCTCGACCTGGTCGGTCTGAGCCCCGAGCACTACAACCGCTACCCGCACGAGTTCTCCGGCGGTCAGCGCCAGCGCATCGGCATCGCCCGCGCGCTCGCGCTGAAGCCGAAGCTGGTGGTGGCGGACGAGCCGGTGTCCGCGCTGGACGTGTCGATCCAGGCGCAGGTCGTGAACCTGATGGACGACCTCCAGCAGGAACTCGGCCTCACCTACGTGATCATCGCCCACGACCTCTCCGTGGTGCGGCACGTCTCGGACCGCATCGCGGTGATGTACCTCGGCAAGATCGTCGAGATCGCCGACCGCACCTCGCTGTACGAGGCGCCGATGCACCCGTACACCAAGGCGCTGATGTCGGCGGTGCCGGTGCCGGACCCGAAGCGCCGTGGCCAGAAGAGCGAGCGCATCCTGCTGCACGGCGACGTGCCGTCGCCGATCGCCCCGCCGTCGGGCTGCCGCTTCCACACCCGGTGCTGGAAGGCGACGGAGATCTGCAAGACGACCGAGCCGCAGCTGGTGGAGCTGAGGACCGGTCAGCAGGTCGCCTGCCACCACCCGGAGAACTTCGCCGACCAGGCCCCGCAGGACACGGTCCTGCTCTCGGCGGCGAAGAAGGCCGCGGAGCTGGTCCCGGACGCGGTCGTCTCCGACGACCCGGCGGAGCCGGAGCCGGCGGCCGAGCCGGCTCCCGCCGAGGAGACCGTCGCCGCGCCGGCTCAGGCTGAGGAGACCGCCGCCGAGTCGGCCGCCTCCGAGGAGACCGTCGCCGAGGAGTCGGCTCCCGCCAAGGAGACCACCGCCAAGGAGACCACCGCCGAGGAGACCACCACCGAGGAGCCGGCTCCCGCCGAGGAGACCGCCGCCGAGTCGGCTGCCTCCGAGAAGGCGACCGTTTCCGAGAAGCCCGCCTCCGAGAAGCCCGCCTCCGAGAAGCCGGCCGCCGACTCCCAGGAGTCAACCGACAAGTAGCGCATGACAACTGGGCAAAGTCATGAACATGCCTGAACGGGAGAGTGCAGAGTCGTCCGTGTCCGACCACTGATCGGCACACGCTCGAAAGGGACGATTCATGGCACTCTCCCGTTCGGCACGTTCAGCGGCCGTCGCCACCGCGGCGGCCGCCCTCTTCGTCATCGCCGCCGCACCCGCCCCCACCGCGGGCGCCCCCGGCGCGGGTGACCCCTACTTCCCCCGGCTCGGCAACGGCGGCTTCGACGCCCGCCACTACGCCCTGGACATCGCCTACGCCCCGGACACCGGCCGTCTGGACGGCAGGGCGACCCTCACCGCGCGCGCCACCCAGCACCTCTCCTCCTTCGACCTCGACCTCCAGCAGCTCCAGATCACCGCGGTCGAGGTCGACGGCAGACACGCCACGTTCACCCGCGACGGCGACGAGGTCACGGTGACCCCGCGCACCACCCTGGCCAAGGGCCGCGACTTCACCGTCACCGTCACCTACGGCGGTGTCCCCGAGCCGCTGAGCGGCCCCATCGTGTTCGGCTCCGCGTACGGCTGGATGAAGACGGCCGACGGCGTCTTCGTCGCCTGCGAGCCCAACGCCGCCTCCACCTGGTTCCCCTCCAGCGACCACCCCTCCGACAAGGCCACCTACGACATCCGGATCAAGGCCCCCCGGGGCCTGACCGGCGTCTCCAACGGCCGGCTGGTGTCGACGTACGACCGGGGCGACTCGACGTACACGCACTGGCGGGAGAGCCGGCCCATGGCCACCTACCTCGCGACGGCCACCATCGGGAAGTTCGACGTGCGCACCGGCCGCACCCCGGGCGGCACCCCGATCTACGTCGCCGTCGACCCCGTGCTCAAGAACAGCAACAGCGTCGACGTGTACGCCGTCACCGCCGCCGCCACCGACTACTGGTCGCAGGTGTTCGGCCCCTACCCGTTCGAGGAGACCGGGGCCATCGTCGACGACATGCCCGAGGCCGGTTTCTCGCTGGAGGTGCAGAGCAAGCCCGCCTACTCGGCCGTGCGCAACGAGACGACCATCGTGCACGAACTGGCCCACCAGTGGTTCGGCGACTCGGTGAGCGTGGACCGGTGGAAGGACATCTGGCTCAACGAGGGCTTCGCCACCTACGCCCAGTGGCTGTGGGCGGAGCACCAGGGCACCCGCCCGGCCCACGACACCTTCCGCGCCGTCTACGACGCCCGCCCCGCCGACTCCTCCTTCTGGCAGATCCAGGTGGCCGACCCGCAGCGCGACACGATGTTCGCCTCCGCCGTCTACCAGCGCGGCGCGATGACGCTCCAGGCGCTCCGGGAGAAGATCGGCGACAAGGCGTTCTTCCGGCTGCTGCCCGCCTGGACCCGGCTGCACCGGTACGGCAACGCGGACACGGCCGACTTCGTCCGCCTCGCGGAGCGGGTCAGCGGCCGCAAACTGGACGACTTCTTCCGCACCTGGCTCTTCACGACAGGGAAACCCACCCTGTGAGCCTGGCTTTGTAAGGTTCATGTGCCCTGTTGGGTGAGAACGGCAGGGTGCAGCTCCAGCAACTCTTCAGTCCCTCCGTCCAGCACACGCTCGATGTCATCGGCATCTTCGTGTTCGCGATCTCCGGCGCGCTGCTGGCCGTCCGCAAGAACTTCGACGTGTTCGGCATCGCGGTGCTCGCCGAGGTCACGGCGCTGGGCGGGGGGCTGTTCCGGGACGTGGTGATCGGAGCCGTGCCCCCGGCCGCCTTCACCGACCTGGGGTACTTCCTCACCCCCCTGATCGCCACCCTCGTGGTCTTCTTCCTGCACCCGCACGTGGAGCGGATCCAGACCGGCGTCCTGGTCTTCGACGCGGCCGGCCTCGGCCTGTTCTGCGTCAGCGGTACGACGAAGGCGTACAGCTACGGCCTCAACCTGACCGCGTCCGCGACCCTGGGCCTGGCCACCGCGGTCGGCGGCGGCGTGCTCCGGGACGTGCTCGCCAACGAGGTGCCCTCACTGCTGCGCTGGGACCGCGACCTGTACGCGGTCCCGGCGATCGTCGGCGCCACCATGGTGGCGCTGTGCATCCGCTACGACGCCCTGACCCCGCTCACCAGCGGGCTCGCCGTCGTCACCGCTTTCGCCCTGCGGCTGCTGGCGATGAGGTTCCACTGGCGAGCGCCGCGCGCCTGGAACCGGCGGTCGACGGTGACCGAGGAGTAGTCCCGGCGGTCGCCGTGGTCAGGGACCGGTCCTCGCCCCTGGCGCGGTTCTGGCCCATCTGCAGGGTCAGCCAGCGGAACACCGCCGGGACCTGCGGGCGCCACAGCGCCATGGTGTGGCCGCCCGCGCTGCGCGGCAGGAAGACCACGTGCACGGTCGTCGGCGCCTTCGCGACGGACTCCAGCGCCGTACCCGCCTGGTAGCCGTCACCGGACTCGCCGGACACGTACAGCGCGACGCGGGGCGGCACGGCCGCCTTGCGCAGCAGCAGGTAGGGGTTGTTCTCGGCGCGCAGCGCGGGGTTCTGCGAGGCCAGCGAGTTGCGCTCGCCGATCGGGTCGTTGTACCCGGACATGCTCACCGCGGCCCGGTACCGGTCCGGGTGCGCCACCGCGAGCTTGACCGCGCAGTGCGCGCCGGCCGAGTACCCGGCCACCGCCCAGCCCTGGGGGGCCGGCTGCGCGCGGAAGTTGTCCGTGACCATCCTGGGCACGTCGATGCTGAGCCAGGTGTCGGCGTTGACCTGGCCGGGGATGTTGGCGCAGCCGGTGTCGACGCCGGCCAGCAGGTTGGTGCGCGGGGCGACCAGGATGAAGGGCGCCACCTGGCCGCTGCGCATGAGCGGCAGCAGCTGCTCGTGCGCCTTCAGCGACCCGAACCAGGCCTTCGCCGAACCGGGGTAGCCGGGCAGCAGTTCCACCACCGGGAACTTCTTGCCGCGGTAGGCCGGCTCGTTGTACTGCGGCGGCAGCCAGACGTAGACCTCGGCGTTCACCCCGGAGACGCGGCCCTTGAGCTGGGTGACGCGGACGCCGCCGGCCGAGCGCATGCCGGGGCCGTCGGCGGGCTTGAAGACCTGCCTGACCTTGGGCAATTGCTTCAGCGCCAGACCGCCGGTGCCGTCCCGGCCGAGGTCGGCGGCCTGCTGGACGTGGTTGCCGGTGCCGAGCAGGTCGGCCCAGTTGTCGTACAGGTTGTTCTGGTTGTTGACCAGCACGAAGACCAGTGCGACGGCCGTGCCCTGGGTGAACAGCAGCATGAGGACCCGGGCCGCGGTGCGCAGCGGCCTGGGCCCGCGCACCCGCGACCAGAGCGTGAGCGGCAGTATCAGGGCGACGACCGACAATACGATCGTCGTGTAGAGGAACGGAGTCCCGGTGAGGCTCATGTCCCCATAGAGGGGAACAGCGGGGCGTGGGTTGTGGACGTGTCCGGACACTTACCGAGAAATTGCCGGGATCTCACCCGGAGGCCGGATCGGTCCGTTCCGGGTGGCCGGTTCACGTCGTACGGGCCCCCTACGGAAAAGCTACCGCTTAGTAATTTCCTGTTGTACCGTTCATCCATGCCAGAAGCAGCCACCGCGCCCACCGGGCGAGCCGTGATCGGCGACAGCGAGTTCGACCGCGACACCGCGGTCACCCGGCGTGAGCCCGGGGTCTACGACATCGACCTCTGTGCCGGCTGGACCATCATCAACGCCGTCAACGGCGGCTATCTGCTGGCCGTCCTCGGCCGGGCCCTCGCGGACACCCTCCCGCACCCGGACCCCTTCACCGTCTCGGCGCACTACCTGACCGCGTCCCAGCCGGGCCCGGCGGTCGTCCGCACCGAGACGGTCCGCACCGGCCGCACCCTCTCCACCGGCCAGGCCTCGCTCCTGCAGTACGACGAGGAGGGCAACGAGGTCGAGCGCATCCGCGTCCTCGCCTCCTACGGCGACCTCTCCGCCCTCCCCGACGACGTCCGCACGACGGCTGTCCCGCCGGCCGTCCCGCCGATCGAGCAGTGCTTCGGCCCCGACGACTCGCCCGCCCCGGTGCCGGGCAGCTCGGCCATCACCGACCGGCTGATGCTCAAGCTGGACCCCGCCACCCTCGGCTGGGCCCTCGGCGCGCCCTCGGGCAAGGGGGAGATGCGCGCCTGGTTCGGTCTCGCCGACGGCCGCGACGCCGACCCGCTGTCGCTGCTCCTGGCGGTGGACGCGCTGCCGCCCACGGCCTTCGAGATCGGCCTCAAGGGCTGGGTCCCCACCGTGGAGCTCACCGTCCACGTCCGCCACCGCCCGGCCCCCGGTCCGCTGCGGGTGTCCATCACCACCCGCAACCTGGCCGGGGGGTTCCTGGAGGAGGACGCCGAGGTCTGGGACAGCGAGGACCGGCTGGTCGCCCAGTCCCGCCAGCTCGCCCGCGTCAGGCTCGGCTGAGCGGGGCGCGTCCCAGCCAGGCCGCGAGCCGCTCGTACACCCCGGCCCCCTCGGGGGCCGCACGGCGGGTGTCGAACGGGGTCTCGTCCCGGGGCCGCGAGTCGGGCAGCACCCGCTGGGCCGTGGCCAGGGCGAACTCCGCCGGCTCCGGGTCGAGTGCGAAGGGGTGGCCGACGGCCTCGGCGAGGTCCCAGGTGTGCGTCACGATCTCCATCACGTACCCGGACAGCGCCGCGTGGCCCGGCACCTCGCCCCAGGGCACCCGCACCGGTGCCGTCATCCGCTCGTCGGCCTCCCACGCCTTCAGGACCCGGACACGCGCCTCGTCGTAGGCCGCCGCCCAGCCGTCGTCCTCGACGCCCTCGGCGACCGGCTCCATGGCGAGCCCGTCACCGCCCTCGCCGACCACGGCGATCCGGCGGGTGACACCGACGACATGGCTCAGCAGCGCCCGTACGTCGAACTCGGTACAACAAGTCGGTCCGTCGAGCTGCTCGGGGCGCACCGTCCTGATCAGCGCGGCGGCCTGCTCGGTGGCGCGGGTGTAGACGGGGCGTGGGTCGGTGTAACCGGTGGTGCTCATCGTGTGCCTCTCCTCTGGTGGGTACGGAGAGGAGCTTGCGCCGAAAACCTGACAGATTCCGTCAACATTTGCGCGAGATCCGCGACGGCGCGATCCTGGGCCCGTGAAGTCCGACCGGCTGCTGTCGATCCTGCTCCTCCTGCAGACCCGGGGCCGGGTCCCCGCGCACGAACTCGCCGACCGGCTCGAGGTGTCGGTGCGCACCATCTACCGGGACGTCGAGGCGCTGTCCGCCTCCGGCGTGCCCGTGTACGCCGAGCGCGGCCGCCACGGCGGCATCGAACTCCTCGCCGGATTCCGCACGGACGTCACCGGCCTGACCGCCGACGAGTCCCGCGCCCTCTTCATCCTGGCCGCGCAGGGCGCGCACGCCGCGCTCGGTCTCGACGCGGCTCTCGGCTCGGCCCTGCGCAAGGTGATGGCGGCCCTGCCCGCGCCGCACCGGCCCGCCGCCGAGGTGACCAGCCGCCGCATCCTGGTCGACGCCACCCGCTGGCGCAGCGGCCCCGGGCGGTCCGTCGACCTCCAGGTGCTCCAGGACGCGGTCTTCGCCGACCGCCGGCTGAGGGTGAGCTACCGGCACAGCGGGCAGCGCGAGCCCCGCACGTACACCCTGGACCCCTACGGCCTGGTCGCCAAGGCCGGGGTCTGGTACCTGGTCGCCGACCGGCGCGCGGCCCCGCGGCTGTTCCGCGCCGACCGGGTGCGCTCGGCGCGGCTGCTCGACGAGCCGGTCCGGCGCCGGGCCGGTGTCGAACTCGCCGACGTCTGGGAGGTGCTGCGCCGCCAGGTGGAGGAGCGGCCCGAGGGCGCGATCGACGTCACGGTGCGGGTCCGCCGCGAACGCCTCGACATGTTCCAGCGGATGGTGGGGGCCCTGCTGACCGAACTCCCCGCGGACGACGGGGAGGGCGACTGGGCCGTCGTCCGGCTGTCCTACCCGGCGCTGCGCGCGGTGCGCCAACTCCTGGGCTTCTCCGACCAGGTGGAGATCCTCGACCCGCCCGAGGCCCGCGCCGAACTGCTGCGCGCGGTCGGCTCCGTCACGGCCCTGTACCAGGAGGCGGGCCGCGGGGAGTGAACCCGCGGGTGCGCGGGGGTGGTTGGGTCGCGCTGAAGCGTGCCCGACCGCGACCGCGGACGTGGCGCGAAAGCGCGTCCGGAGCGCGTCAGTCCAGCCAGTGCCGGCGGCCGATGGTGATGAGCCGCAGCTGCCGGGTGGCCAGCTGGGCGACGCGCTCGCGCTCGCCGTCCTCGGGCGAGTCCAGCGTCTCCAGGAACAGGGAGGCGGTGATGAGCATCTGGTCGACGTAGAGATGCGCGAGCATCAGCAGGTCCTCGTCGTTCCACCCCTCCGCCTGCGGGTCCTTGGCCAGCTCGGCCTTGACCTCCTCGGCGAAGCGCGCCAGTTGGGCGCGAATGGCCTCACGGACCGGCTGGACTCCGCCATGCCGTTCACGGGCGATGAAGCGGACGTGTGCGGGGTACGCGTCCACGTGACGGGCGATCAGTTCCACGGCGCGTGTGATGCGCTCCTCGCTGTCGCCCGCGGTGGACACCGTCGTCCGCACCATCGGGTGAAGGCTGCCCAGCGCCTCGTCGACCAGGGCCACTCCGAGGTCGGCGGTGGAGCGGAAGTGCCGGTAGAAGGCCGTCGGGGCGACGCCCACGGCACGGGTGACCTCGCGCAGTCCGAGGCTGCTCAGGCTCTGTTCCTCCAGCAGCGCGAGCGCCGCGTCCAGGAACGCCTGCCGGGTCTTCTGCTTCTGGGCCTGCCGGACGCCGAGGGTGTGACTCATCTCTCCAGTTAACAACTGTTCTCTGAAATTGCAAAGCCGTGGAAAGGGGTAGACTCGAAGTCAGTGAACAACTGTTACTACAACTGTTCACCCAAGCTTCACACAGGCCATACACGAGGCATCTCTGAGGGGGGATCCCATCCCATGCTGTTCCTCGTCGCCGCACTCATGCTGCTCGGTGTGGTGCTGGGCACCGTCGCCCACGCACCCCTGACCTTCACCGCCGTCGCGGCCGCCGTCATCGCCGTCTGGCTCGGCGTCTTCGCGATCCGCGAGCGTCACGGCCGCCGCCGGCACCCGTCGGCCCACTGACCGTCCGTCACGACCTCAAGGAGCTGAGCACCATGCAACTCACCGCACCGGCCGCGGGCCGCAGCACCGAAAGCCGCCCGCGCGACCCCGACGGCATGGCCGTCGCGTCCTTCATCCTGGGCCTCCTCGGCCTGCTCGTCCTCAACCTCTTCCTCGGCCCGATCGCCATCGCCCTGGCCGCCGTCGCCCTCTGGCGCGGCACGTCCCGGCGCGGCCGCGCCTGGCTCGGCCTGACCCTCGGCGTGGCCGACCTGGTCGTCCTGCTGGTCTCCATGGACCTGTCCCACACGGTCTCCTGGAGCCTGTGACGCCCCGCCGGCGCCCCGAGGACGACGGGGCGAAGCCGCCCGGCACCGCTCCCGCCGCGGGCAGGCCCGTAGAATCGGCCGCACCATGGCTTACCTCGACCACGCCGCGACGACCCCGATGCTCCCGGAGGCGGCGGAGGCGCTGACCGCCCAGCTGAGCATCACCGGCAACGCGTCCTCCCTGCACGCCTCCGGCCGCCGGGCCCGCCGCACGGTCGAGGAGTCCCGCGAAACCCTGGCCGAGGCGCTGGGCGCCCGCCCCAGCGAGGTCGTGCTCACCTCGGGCGGCACCGAGGCCGACAACCTCGCGGTGAAGGGCCTGTACTGGGCCCGCCGCGACGCCGACCCGGCCCGCACCCGCATCCTGGCCAGCCCCGTCGAGCACCACGCCGTCCTCGACGCCGTGCACTGGCTCGGCGAGCACGAGGGCGCCACCGTCGAGTACCTCCCGGTCGACTCCTACGGCCGCGTCCACCCCGAGGCGCTGCGCGAGGCCGTCGCCCGCGACCCCGACGACGTCGCCCTGGCCACCGTGATGTGGGCCAACAACGAGATCGGCACCATCCTGCCGGTCCGCGAACTGGCCGCCGTGGCCGCGGAGTTCGGTATCCCGCTGCACGCCGACGCGGTCCAGGCCTTCGGCCAGGTGCCCGTCGACTTCGGCGCCTCCGGCCTCGCCGCGATGACCGTCTCGGGGCACAAGATCGGCGGCCCGTACGGCATCGGCGCGCTGATCCTCGGCCGTGAGTACACCCCCGTACCCGTGCTGCACGGCGGCGGCCAGGAGCGCCACGTCCGCTCCGGCACCCTCGACGTCCCCGCCGTCGCCTCGTTCGCCGTGGCCGCCCGCCTCGCCGCCGAACAGCGCGAGTGGTTCGACCGCGAGATCGGCGCCCTGCGGGACCGGCTGGTCGACGCCGTGCGCGAGGCCGTCCCGGACGCGATCCTCGGCGGCGACCCGGCCCCCGGCGGCCGCCTCCCCGCCAACGCGCACTTCACCTTCCCCGGCTGCGAGGGCGACTCCCTGCTGCTCCTGCTGGACGCCCAGGGCATCGAGTGCTCCACCGGCTCGGCCTGCACCGCGGGCGTCGCCCAGCCCAGCCACGTCCTGCTCGCCACCGGCACCGACCCGGACCTGGCCCGCGGCACCCTGCGCTTCTCCCTCGGCCACACCTCCACGGAGGCCGACGTCGAGGCCGTCGCCAAGGCCATCGGACCGGCCGTCGAGCGGGCCCGCGCCGCCGGCCTCACCTGACCACGCTCGCTCCGGCGCCCGGGAAGACGCCGGGTGACGCGGCGGGGAGGCGGGTCCAGGCGGGTTCAGGCCGCCGAGGGCCCACGTACGGCGCGGACCAGCCGCAGGTACCGGTCCCAGTCCCAGAACCGCCCCGGGTCCGTGTGGTCCGTCCCCGGCACCTCCACGTGCCCGACGATGTGCTCCCGGTCCACCGGCATGCCGTAGCGCGCGCATATCGCCGCCGTCAGCCGGGCCGAGGAGGCGTACATCGCGTCCGTGAAGGAGGAGGCGTCCTCCACGAACCCCTCGTGCTCGATGCCGACACTGCGCTCGTTGTACGCCCGGTTCCCCGCGTGGAACGCCACGTCCAGCTCGCGGACGAGCTGGGTGATCCGCCCGTCCCGGCGCACGACGTAGTGCGCCGCCGCCCGGTGCGCCGGGTCCTGGAAGACCTTCACCGCCGACGCGTAACCGCCCTGGGTGACATGGACGACCACCCGGTCCACCGGGTAGTCGTCCGGCCGGTCCGCCCGCCGGTAGTTCGCCGCCGACGCCGGCACCCAGCGCGCGCCGCGGAAGTCGACCGCCCCCGCCACCCGGGGCTTGTCCACGCCGGGCAGCCGCCACCACAGCCGGGACAGCTCGTCGCGGGCCAGCGCGGCGCTGCCCACGGCGGCCGCGGCCCCGCCGATCAGCAGGGCCCGCCGCCCCAGCCGGCTGTCCCCGTCCTTCGCCGCCACGTCCTTCGAAGCCCCCATGTGATCGCCAACGGATATCCGGCGGACCCGGTTCCCACGCCCCCGTACCCTGGAAGGGCTATGACTGACACCCCGCAGCGCACCCGTCCCCTCCGCGTCCTCGCCGCCATGTCCGGCGGCGTCGACTCCGCCGTCGCCGCCGCGCGCGCCGCGGAAGCCGGTCACGACGTCACCGGCGTCCATCTCGCGCTCTCCGCGAACCCCCAGTCCTTCCGCACCGGCGCGCGGGGCTGCTGCACCATCGAGGACTCGCGGGACGCCCGGCGCGCCGCCGACGTCATCGGCATCCCGTTCTACGTCTGGGACCTCGCCGACCGCTTCCGCGAGGACGTCGTCGAGGACTTCGTCGCCGAGTACGAGGCCGGCCGCACCCCCAACCCGTGCCTGCGCTGCAACGAGAAGATCAAGTTCGCCGCGCTGCTGGACAAGGCGCTGGCCCTCGGCTTCGACGCCGTGTGCACCGGTCACTACGCGCAGGTCGTCCTCGCGCAGGACGGCACCCGCGAGCTGCACCGCGCCTCCGACATGGCCAAGGACCAGTCGTACGTGCTCGGCGTGCTGGACGAGCGGCAGCTCGCCCACGCGATGTTCCCGCTCGGCGACACCGTCACCACGAAGGACGAGATCCGCGCGGAGGCCGAGCGCAGGGGCCTCGCCGTCGCCAAGAAGCCCGACTCGCACGACATCTGCTTCATCGCCGACGGCGACACCCAGGGCTTCCTCGCCCGGCGCCTCGGCAAGGCGGAGGGCGACATCGTCGACGAGTCCGGCACCAAGCTGGGCACGCACGAGGGCGCCTACGGCTTCACCATCGGCCAGCGCAAGGGCCTGCGGATCGGCACCCCGGCCGCCGACGGCAAGCCCCGCTACGTCCTCGACATCTCCCCGGTGGACAACACGGTGACGGTGGGCCCCGCCGCCGCCCTGGACGTCACCGCGCTGACCGCCGTCAAGCCCCGCTGGTGCGGCACCGCGCCGACCGCCCCCGCCACCTACACCGCCCAGCTCCGCGCCCACGGCGGCGAGACCGAGGTCACCGCGGCACCGGTCGACGGCGAGCTGCGGGTGACCTTCACCGAGCCGGTGCGCGGCGTCGCCCCGGGCCAGGCGATCGTGCTCTACGACGGCACGCGCGTGGTCGGCTCGGCGACGATCGCCTCGACCACCCGGGCGCCCGCGGCGGCCGTCTGAGGTCTTCCGCCGGGCCGCCGGCCCGGGCACTCACCCCGCGAAGAACTCCGCCAGCGCGGGCCCCAGGACGTCCGGCTCCACCATGTGGGTCTGTCCCTCCAGGACGCGGTACGTCCCCCGGGGCACCGCCTCGGCGACCGCCCGGCCCGCCTCGCGCATCCACTCCGGGCTCGCCCCGCCCACCACGGACAGGACGGGCACGGAGACGGCCGCGAGCCGCTGCCGGGGCAGCAGCCCGTCGCCCATCACCGCGTCGTCGTACGCCAGGCTCGGTGCCGCGGCCTCCAGGCCGGGCCACATCGGGGACTGCCGGGCGCCCCGGATCATCTCCTCGCCGAGGCCCGTCAGCCGCAGGAACAGCTCGACGGCGTCCCCGCGCCGGTCCTCGGCGAGCGCCTTGCCCAGGTTCTCCTTGTACACGGCCTCGCGCGCGGCGCCGCCCTCCAGCAGGTCGGCGAACGGCGCCTCGTACACGGCCACCCGACGGACCGGCAGCCCGCTCGCCGCCGCCTCCAGCACCAGCGCGCCGCCCGAGGAGACGCCGAACAGCGCCGCGTCGCCGCCCACCGCCTCGATCACTGCCGCCAGGTCCTCCACCTCGCGCTCCACCGCGTACGGCGCCGTGTCCCCGCTCTCGCCGCGGCCGCGGCGGTCGTAGACGACCGCCGTGCAGTGGTCGGCGAGCCGGGACGCCAGGGGCGCGAGGGTGCCGCCGGTGGACATCGCGCCGCTCGCGAGGATCACCGTCGGCCCCTGGCCGGTCACTTGATACGCGAGGGAGGTGCCGTCGCGGGAAGTCGTCTTCTTGTCCATGCCGTTGCAGACTGCCGTACGCCGCGGAAATCAGCGGTCACGACACGTCGGCCTCGTAGAAGCAGAGGTGGTCCTTGATCTCCGCCACCTCCGGCTTCGGATCCGGGTAGGCCCACGCGAGGTCGGGCGCACCGGGCAGCGACCAGTAGGAGGCGGTGCCCTTGAAGGGGCAGACGGTGTGCGTGTCCGACGGGGTGAGCAGCTCCAGGCGGACGTCCTCGGCGGGGAGGTAGTACCGCGGCGGGCAGCCCGTCTCGCGCAGCACGAGGGCGCGGTCGGTCTCCGCGAGCACCTGGCCGTCGCGCACCACGCGCACGTGCCGCTCGCTCTTCTCGATGGTGATCGTGTGTCCTTGGGCCATACAGGGACAGCGTCCGCGGGCCCCGACTTCTTCCCACGTACGGTGGAGGACATGAACATCTGCGTCTTCCTGTCCGCCGCCGACCTCGACGAGCGCTACACCCGCCCCGCGCGCGAGTTCGGGGAACTGCTCGGCAAGGCCGGCCACACCCTCGTCTGGGGCGGCTCCGACACCGGTCTGATGAAGGTCGTCGCCGACGGTGCGCACGGGGCGGGCGGCAGGCTGCTGGGCGTCTCGGTGGAGTTCCTGGCGAACAAGGCGCGGCCCGGCACGGACGAGATGATCGTCGCCGCCGACCTCGCCGAGCGGAAGAAGCTGCTGCTGGAGAAGGCCGACGCCGTGGTGATCATGGTGGGCGGCACCGGGACGCTGGACGAGGCCACCGAGATCCTGGAGCTGAAGAAGCACGGCCGGACCGAGAAGCCGGTGGTGCTGCTGAACACGGCCGGCTTCTACGACGGCCTCGCCGAGCAGTTCCGGCGCATGGAGGAGGAGGGCTTCCTGCCCCGGCCGCTGGCGGAGCTGGTCTTCGTCGCCGAGGAGCCGGCGGGCGCGCTGGCGTACCTGGAGGAGCGGCTCGCCGCCCGGTGATGCGAGCATGGCGGGCATGGCTACTCATGTGATCACCGGGGCCGGTTCCGGCATCGGCGCGGCCGTCGCCCGCCGGCTGCACGCGCGCGGGGACGAACTCGTCCTCCACGCGCGCGACGCGGGACGGGCGAAGGAACTGGCCGCCGAGTTCCCCGGCGCGCGCACCCTGGTCGGCGACCTCGCCGACCCGGACAAGCTGTCCTGGGCCTTCTCGCACCAGACGCTTCCGGACCGGGTGGACTCGCTCCTGCACATCGCCGGTGTCGTGGACCTCGGCGAGGTCGGCGAGCTGACCCCCAGAGCCTGGCACCACCAGCTCAACGTCAACCTGGTCGCGCCCGCCGAACTGACCCGGCACTTCCTGCCCCAGCTGCGCACCACGCGCGGCCATGTGATCTTCGTCAACTCCGGCTCCGGACTGAACGCCCACGCCGGCTGGTCCGCCTACGCCGCCTCCAAGCACGGCCTGAAGGCGCTGGCCGACTCCCTGCGGGAGGAGGAGCACGGCAACGGCGTCCGCGTCACCTCCGTCTACCCCGGCCGCACCGCAAGCCCCATGCAGGCCAAGGTGCACCAGCAGGAGGGCAAGGAGTACGACCCGGGCCGGTGGATCGACCCCGAGTCGGTGGCGACGGCCCTCCTGATGGCCCTGGACCTGCCCGGGGACGCGGAGGTCAACGACCTGACGGTGCGTCCCGGCCGCTGACCGCGGGGCACCCGGGGGCCGAAGCCTACGTAGGCTTCACCCCGTGGACGAGAACATTCGCTTCGGCCCCGCGACAGGCGTCGGTTCGCTGCCCGGCGGGGACGCCCGGGAAGCCGCCAAGACCGTCACCGGCAGCCTCGAGGACTTCCCCTTCCTGGCCGAACTGCCCGCCCGGGGGCCCGGCGCCGACATGATCGGCCGGACCGCCGGGATGCTGGTCGAGCTCTACGCGCGCGTGGAGCCCAGCGGCTGGCGGCTCGGCGACCGGCCGGGCCGGGACACCAGGCGGGCCCGGTCCTGGCTGGGGGAGGACCTCGACGCCCTGGAGGAGTTCACCCAGGGGTACGAGGGCGACCTCAAGGTGCAGGCGGTCGGGCCGTGGACCCTGGCCGCCGCCCTGGAGCTGCGCAACGGGGAGGCAGCCCTGTCCGACGCCGGCGCCTGCCGCGACCTCGCCGGCTCGCTCGGCGAGGGCCTGCGCCTGCACCTCGACGAGGTGCGCCGCCGGGTGCCGGGCGCCCGGCTCGTGCTCCAGCTCGACGAGCCCTCGCTCACCGCCGTGCTGCGCGGGCAGGTGCGCACCGCCAGCGGCTACCGCACCCACCGGGCCGTGGACCGGCAGGTGGTCGAGGCCACCCTCCGCGACGTCGTCGGAGCGCACGCGGGCGGACCCGTCGTGGTGCACTCCTGCGCGCCCGGCGTGCCGTTCGCCCTGCTGCGCCGGGCGGGCGCCGCCGCCGTCTCCTTCGACTTCTCGCTGCTCACCGAACGTGACGACGACGCCATCGGCGAGGCGGTGGAAGCCGGCACCCGGCTGTTCGCCGGTGTCGTGCCGGGCACCGACGGCCCATTGTCGGACCCTGCCGGTAGCGTCATGGGTGTCAGGACGCTGTGGCGCAGGCTGGGGCTGCGTCCGGGGCTGCTCGCGGAGGCGGTCACGGTGACCCCGGCGTGCGGGCTCGCGGGCGCTTCCCCCGCCTACGCGCGCCAGGTGCTCGCCCACTGCGTCCGGGCGGCGAGATCCCTCGCGGACAACCCAGAGTAACGGGAGGACAACACGGTGGCCGGCGACAAGCAAGCCCGGACGACGGCGGTGCCCGCCGAGGCCCGCGAGAAGCACACGCGGCTCGCGGAGCAGGTCGAGGAGCACCGCTTCCGGTACTACGTGAAGGACGCTCCCGTCGTCAGCGACGCGGAGTTCGACAAGCTCCTGAAGACGCTGGAGGCGCTGGAGGCGGAGTACCCCGAGCTGCGCACCCCGGACTCGCCCACCCAGAAGGTCGCCGGGTCGTACGCCACGGAGTTCACCGCCGTCGAGCACCGCCAGCGGATGCTCTCCCTGGACAACACCTTCAACGACGACGACCTGGCCGCCTGGGCCGACCGCATCGCGCGGGAACTGGGCGAGCAGGAGTACCACTTCCTGTGCGAGCTGAAGGTCGACGGCCTCGCGGTCAACCTCACCTACGAGCACGGCCGTCTCACCCGCGCGGCCACCCGCGGCGACGGCCGCACCGGCGAGGACATCACCCCGAACGTCCGCACGATCGCGGAGATCCCGGACCGCCTCA
This sequence comes from Streptomyces collinus Tu 365, assembly GCF_000444875.1. Lineage (NCBI taxonomy): Bacteria > Bacillati > Actinomycetota > Actinomycetes > Kitasatosporales > Streptomycetaceae > Streptomyces > Streptomyces collinus. Next base: position 5,929,017 of record NC_021985.1, read on the forward strand.
AGGGCGACGACGTCCCGGACCTGGTCGAGATCCGCGGCGAGGTCTACTTCCCGATGGAGAAGTTCCTCGAGCTGAACGCACGCCTGGTCGCAGCGGGAGACAAGCCCTTCGCCAACCCCCGCAACGCGGCGGCCGGTTCGCTGCGGCAGAAGGACCCGCGGGTCACCGCCACCCGGCCGCTGCACATGGTCGTCCACGGCATCGGCGCCCTGGAGGGCTTCTCGGGCATGACCCGCCTCTCCCAGGCCTACGACCTGCTGAAGACCTGGGGACTGCCGACCTCCCCGCACAACCGCGTGGTCGACGACCTCGACGGCGTCCGCGCGTTCATCGCCTACTACGGCGAGAACCGCCACTCCGTGGCGCACGAGATCGACGGCGCCGTCATCAAGCTCGACGAGATCCGCCTCCAGGGCCGCCTGGGCTCCACCGCGCGCGCCCCGCGCTGGGCGATCGCCTACAAGTACGCGCCGGAGGAGGTCAACACCAAGCTCATCGACATCAAGGTGGGGGTCGGCCGCACCGGCCGGGTCACGCCGTACGCCCAGGTCGAGCCGGTCACCGTCGCGGGCAGCGAGGTCGAGTTCGCCACCCTGCACAACCAGGAGGTCGTCAAGGCCAAGGGCGTGCTCATCGGCGACACCGTCGTGCTGCGCAAGGCCGGTGACGTCATCCCGGAGATCCTCGGCCCCGTGGCCGACCTGCGGGACGGCAGCGAGCGGGAGTTCGTGATGCCGGGCGAGTGCCCCGAGTGCGGCACGGCGCTGCGGCCCATGAAGGAGGGCGACATCGACCTCCGCTGCCCCAACGCCCGTGCCTGCCCTGCCCAGTTGCGCGGACGCCTGTCCTACCTCGCGGGCCGCGAGTGCCTGGACATCGAGCACTTCGGCGACGTGGCCGCGGCCGCGCTCACCCAGCCGCTGGAGCCGGCCGACCCGCCGCTGGTCGACGAGGGCGACCTGTTCGACCTGACGGTGGAGAAGCTGCTGCCCATCAAGGCCTACGTCCTCGACCCGGACAGCGGGCTGCCCAAGCGGGACCCGAAGACGGGCGAGGAGAAGGTCGTCACGGTCTTCGCCAACCAGAAGGGCGAGCCGAAGAAGAACACCCTCGCCCTCCTGGAGAACATCGAGGCGGCCAAGTCCCGCCCGCTCGCCCGCTTCCTGAACGGGCTGTCCATCCGGCACGTCGGCCCGGTCGCCGCGCAGGCCCTCGCCCGCGAGTTCCGCTCGCTCGACCGCATCGAGCAGGCCACCGAGGTGGAGCTGGCCGGCACGGACGGCGTCGGCCCCATCATCGCCGCCGCCCTCAAGGAGTGGTTCGCCGAGGAGTGGCACCGCGAGATCGTCCGCAAGTGGAAGGCGGCCGGAGTCCCGCTGGAGGACCAGGCCTCGGGCGAGGACGAGGGGCCGCGTCCGCTGGAGGGGCTCACCGTCGTCGTCACCGGCACCCTGGAGAACTTCACGCGGGACGGCGCCAAGGACGCGCTGCAGAGCCGCGGCGCGAAGGTGACCGGATCGGTGTCGAAGAAGACCTCGTTCGTGGTGGTCGGCGACAACCCGGGGTCGAAGTACGACAAGGCGATGCAGCTCAAGGTCCCGGTCCTGAACGAGGACGGTTTCGCCGTCCTGTTGGAGCGGGGACCCGAGGCCGCGGCCGAAGTCGCGCTTCCCTCCGCCGAGTAGCGGTTGAAGGCCACCCGTTCGGTGCATATCAGTTGCATACGGGTGGCCCGGGCGCATTCGGGCAACCGTCGACGACCGCTGCCCGAGGGAGCCTTCAGCGTCCTACTGTTGAGGTGTGCGCCTGCCGTGCCCAGCTGCGGCTGGGGCATCTCCCTGCCCGCGAAGGGCACGGGGAGGCCTTCTTCGACGCGGAGCCGCTGATGGTTGTCGGGCATCGGGCCGCGTGGCGTGGGCACCGCCGGCTGTGAGAGGGACGGGAATGGAACCGACCGAGAGCGCCGCTCCGGACGCATGGCTGCGCCTGCGCCGCCGTGCGGTCGCGTGGCGGGAGAGCCGGTGGACCGGACGGGGCGCCGAGCGCACGCACGTCCGGCCGCGCCCGGCCGGACCGGGTACCCCCGCCGAGACGCACACCGCGATCCCCCTGGTCGTCGAAGCCGTCCCGGCGCTGCCCGGCGGCGACGCCGAACGGCACCTGCCCCGGCCGCCGCTGCCCGCCGCCGTGGTGGCCGCCGCCGGCTGCGTCCTGGGCGCCGGCTTCGTCCGCGCGTTCACGCAGCACCACGCCCTCTTCCCGTGCGACACGCTCGGCTGGTCGCTGGCCGTGCTCACCGGCATCATCGTCGGCCACCTCGTGATGCTCGGCCGCGCCCGCTGGTGGGGCGGCACCGGCTCCGGCGCCGCCCTCACCCTCGCCGTCCTGCTGCTGTACGGCTGGGTGCCCGCCGGCATGGTCAGCCTGACCGTCGTCGTCCTGGTCGGCACAGCGAGGCGGCACCGCTGGCGCCAGGGCGTGCTGCAGGGCGCCGCGGACATCCTCGGGATCGGCGCCGGCGCCCTGGTGCTCGGCTGCTTCGGACGGGTGCCGAGCGTCGAGGAGCCGTGGCGGCCCGAGAGCTGGGGCATCACCACCGTGCCCGAGGTGATGGTCGTCGCGGCCGCGTACCTCGCGGTCAGCCGCGGCCTGCTCTGGTACCTGCACGCGCCGCGCGGTGGCGGACTGCCCACCGTCGCCCGCACCGCCCTGGTCAGGCAGGGCCTGGTCGCCGTCGCGCTGCTCGGCATCGCGCCCCTGGTGTGCGTGGTCGCCGACGCCCAGCCGATCCTGCTCCCGCTGTTCGCGATCCCGCTCATCGCCCTCGACTCCACGCTGTGGATGGCCCGCGCCCGCGCCGAGGAGCAGTTGCGCGACCCGCTGACCGGACTGCCCAACCGGCAGTGGCTGCTGGAGCGGATCTGGACCGCGCTGGACGACGCCGAGCGGATCGGCGCCCGCGCGGCCCTCATGCTGATCGACCTCGACCGTTTCCGGTCGGTGAACGACACCCTCGGTCATCTCGCCGGTGACCGGCTGCTGCTCCAGATCGCCGACCGGCTGCGGGTCGCCCTGCCGCGCGGCGCGGAGGCGGCCCGGCTCGGCGGTGACGAGTTCGCCGTGTTACTGCCGGTCGCCGACTCCACCACCTCGGCCACCCGGGTCGCCCGCGGCCTCGTCGCCGCCCTCAGCTCCCCGCTCGACCTCGACGGCCTCACCCTGGTCCTGGAGGCCAGCGCGGGCGTCGCCGTCTTCCCCGACCACGCGCTGGACGCGGAGGGGCTGCTCAGGCGGGCCGACGTGGCGATGTACCAGGCCAAGCGCGACCGCACGGGCGTCGAGGTCTACGAGTCCAAGCGGGACTCCAACACCCCGGACCGCCTCGGCCTGCTGGGTGATCTGCGCCGGGCGCTCGACGCGCACGAGGTGCAGCTGCACTACCAGCCCAAGGTCCGCTTCGACGGACAGGTCGCCGGTCTCGAGGCGCTGGTGCGGTGGGTGCACCCCGAGCGCGGGAAGGTTCCGCCGGACGAGTTCATCGCCATCGCCGAGTCCTCGGGGCTGATGCCCCACCTGACGGAGTACGTGCTGGAGACCGCCCTCGCGCAGGTCGCCCGGTGGCGGGCGCAGGGGCTCAGGGTCCCGGTGGCCGTGAACGTCTCCCCGCGCGACGTCCACACGCCCGGCTTCGCCGGCTCCGTCGCGGCCCGGCTGGCCCGGCACGGCGTCCCGGCGGGAGCGCTCCAGCTGGAGATCACCGAGCACGTCCTCCTGGAGGACCCGCAGCGGGCCGCCGACACCCTCGCCGGGCTCACCGGGCACGGCGTGAAGATGTCCCTCGACGACTTCGGCACCGGCTACTCCTCGCTGGTGCACCTGCGCCGGCTGCCGGTCAGCGAGCTGAAGATCGACCGGTCCTTCGTGGCCCGGCTCGCGGTGGACAACGAGGACGCGGAGATCGTGCGCTGCACGGTCGACCTGGCGCACTCGCTCGGCCTGCTGGTCGTCGCCGAGGGGGTGGAGGACGACGAGACCTGGGAGCGGCTGCGCGACCTCGGCTGCGACGCGGTGCAGGGCTGGCTGGTCGCCGCCGCGATGCCGCCGGACGAGACGACGGCGTGGCTGCGCGCCCGCGGCTCCCGGGGCTGGCAGCGCCCCCGCGCGGCCCTGCCGGCGGCCGAGTAGCACGTCCGCACCAGCATCGGGGGTTCCAGCACATGTCGCTGTTCGTTCCCAGGTTCGACGAGACCGTGATCGTCCGTGAGGCGGAGGCCGAGGTCGTCGGCCGCGCGCCCTCCACCGTGCGCCTGCTGGCCGACAGCAGCCGGACCGGCGGAGCCCTGTCCACCCAGCGCGTCACCCTCACGGCCGGCGCCGACGGCGCCAGGCCGCACTGGCACGACCACTCCGCCGAGATGTTCTTCCTGCTCGACGGCGCCGCCGAGATCCTGTCCGGCGACGACGTCGTCACCGCCGGCCCCGGCGACCTGGTCGTCGTCCCGCCCGGCAGGCCGCACGCCTTCGCCGCCGTGCCCGGAGCCGACGCCGACCTGCTCATCGTCCTCACCCCGGGCGTCGAGCGCTTCGAGTACTTCCGCCACCTGCGGCGCGTGGCCCTCGGGGAGGTCACCCCGGAGAGCCTCCTGGAGGTCCAGGAGCTGTACGACAACCACTTCCTGCGCAGCGCCGCCTGGGACGCACGACGCGCCTGAGCGGCGCCACGGCCCGGGGCCGGGCCAACCGTTTCACAGGCACCCGGCCCCGCCCCATAGGATTGGGGCCAAACCGCAAACTCTCACCCCCAGAGGATCGCTGCATGCCTGGCATCACGCGCGAGGAGGTCGCCCACCTCGCCCGGCTGGCGCGTCTGGAGCTGAAGCCCGAAGAACTCGACCACTTCGCGGGACAGCTCGACGACATCATCGGCGCGGTCGCCCGCGTCAGCGAGGTCGCCGACCAAGACGTACCGCCGACCTCGCACCCGCTCCCGCTGACCAACGTCATGCGGCCGGACGAGGTCCGTCCCTCGCTCACCCCCGAGCAGGCGCTCTCCGGCGCCCCGGCCCAGGAGCAGCAGCGTTTCAAGGTGCCGCAGATCCTGGGTGAGGAGTGACCACCATGACGGACAGCAACATCATCAAGCTCACGGCCGCGCAGATCGCCGAGAGGATCGCCGCCGGCGAGCTCACGGCCGTCGAGGTCACCGAGGCCCACCTCGCCCGCATCGAGGCCGTGGACGAGAAGGTCCACGCCTTCCTGCACGTCGACCGCGAGGGCGCCCTCGCCCAGGCGCGCGCCGTGGACGAGAAGCGGGCCCGCGGCGAGAAGCTCGGCCCGCTGGCCGGCGTCCCGCTCGCGCTCAAGGACATCTTCACCACCGAGGGCGTGCCGACCACCGTCGGCTCGAAGATCCTCGAGGGCTGGATCCCGCCGTACGACGCCACGCTCACCAAGCGGCTGAAGGCCGCCGACGTGATCATCCTCGGCAAGACCAACATGGACGAGTTCGCCATGGGGTCCTCCACCGAGAACAGCGCCTACGGCCCGACCGGCAACCCCTGGGACCTGACCAAGATCCCCGGCGGCTCCGGCGGCGGTTCCTCCGCCGCGCTCGCCTCCTACCAGGCCCCGCTCGCCATCGGCACCGACACCGGCGGCTCCATCCGCCAGCCGGCCGCCGTCACCGGCACCGTCGGCGTGAAGCCGACGTACGGCGCGGTCTCCCGCTTCGGCATGGTGGCGTTCTCCTCCTCCCTCGACCAGGGCGGCCCCTGCGCCCGTACGGTCCTGGACGCGGCCCTGCTGCACGAGGTCATCGCCGGGCACGACCCGCTCGACTCCACCTCCATCGACGCCCCCGTGCCGCCGGTGGTCGAGGCCGCGCGCAACGGCAGCGTCGCGGGCATGCGGGTCGGCGTGGTCAAGCAGTTCCGCGGCGAGGGCTACCAGGCCGGCGTCGTCCAGCGGTTCGACGAGTCCGTCGCGCTGCTCAAGGAGCTGGGCGCCGAGATCGTCGAGCTGGACTGCCCGTCCTTCGACCTCGCGCTGTCCGCGTACTACCTGATCGCCCCCTCCGAGTGCTCCTCCAACCTCGCCCGCTTCGACGGCCTGCGCTACGGCCTGCGGGTCGGCGACGACGGCAGCCACTCGGCCGAGGAGGTCACCTCCCTCACCCGTGAGGCGGGCTTCGGCCCGGAGGTCAAGCGGCGCGTCATGCTCGGCACCTACGCCCTGTCGAGCGGCTACTACGACGCCTACTACGGCTCCGCGCAGAAGGTCCGCACGCTCATCACGCGTGACTTCGAGAAGGCGTTCGAGCAGGTCGACGTGATCGTCTCCCCGACGACCCCGACCACCGCCTTCGCGATCGGCGAGCGCGCGGACGACCCGATGGCCATGTACCTGGCCGACCTGTGCACCATCCCCACCAACCTGGCGGGCAACGCGGCCATGTCGCTGCCGTGCGGCCTCGCCCCGGAGGACAACCTCCCGGTGGGCCTGCAGATCATCGCCCCGGCCCTGAAGGACGACCGCCTGTACAAGGTGGGTGCCGCCGTCGAGGCCGCCTTCGTGGAAAAGTGGGGGCACCCGCTGCTCGAGGAGGCTCCGTCGCTGTGAGTGCACTGAACAAGGCCAAGGGCTTCAAGAAGTCGAAGTCCGGCACGTACCTGTCGATGGCCGGGACCGCGTTCGGCGCGTTCGGTGTGGCCAAGCAGATCAAGAAGGCGCGCGCCGAGCACGACACGCTGCGGCTCATCGACGCCACCGTGTCCGCCGTCGCGATCGTCACCGGCCTCGCCATCCTCTACCGCGAGCTGAAGCGGCTGGGCGACGACGACGTCCTGCTGGGCTGAGAGGGAAGTTTTCACCGTGACCACCACGACCGACCTGGTGTCGTACGAGGACGCGCTGGCGTCGTACGACCCCGTCATGGGCCTCGAGGTCCATGTCGAACTCGGCACCAAGACCAAGATGTTCTGCGGCTGTTCGACGGCGCTCGGCGCCGACCCGAACACCCAGACCTGCCCCGTCTGCCTCGGCCTGCCGGGCGCGCTGCCGGTCGTCAACGCGACCGGCGTGGAGTCCGCGATCAAGATCGGTCTCGCGCTGAACTGCGAGATCGCCGAGTGGTGCCGCTTCGCCCGGAAGAACTACTTCTATCCGGACATGCCGAAGAACTTCCAGACCTCCCAGTACGACGAGCCGATCGCCTTCGACGGCTACCTCGACGTGCAGCTGGAGGACGGGGAGACCTTCCGCGTGCAGATCGAGCGCGCCCACATGGAGGAGGACACCGGCAAGTCGACGCACGTCGGCGGCGCCACCGGCCGTATCCACGGCGCGTCCCACTCCCTGCTGGACTACAACCGCGCCGGCATCCCGCTCATCGAGATCGTCACCAAGCCGATCGAGGGCGCGGGCGAGCGCGCCCCCGAGGTCGCCCGCGCCTACGTGCGCGAGCTGCGCGAGCTCATCAGGGCGCTCGGCGTCTCCGAGGCCCGCATGGAGATGGGCCAGATGCGCTGCGACGTGAACCTCTCGCTGCGCCCGAACGGCACCGAGAAGTTCGGCACGCGCTCCGAGACGAAGAACGTCAACTCGCTGCGCTCGGTGGAGCGTGCGGCCCGCTTCGAGATCCAGCGGCACGCCGCCGTGCTGTCCTCGGGCGGCACGATCATCCAGGAGACCCGCCACTTCCACGAGGACACCGGGTCCACGACCTCGGGCCGCGTGAAGGAGGAGGCCGAGGACTACCGGTACTTCCCGGAGCCCGACCTCGTCCCGGTGGCTCCCTCCCGCGAGTGGGTCGAGGAGATCCGCGCGGCGCTCCCCGAGCTGCCGCTGGCCCGCCGCACCCGGCTGCTCGCCGAGTGGGGCATCTCCGCCACCGACATGCAGTCCATCACCAACGCCGGCGCGCTGGACCTGATCGTCGCGACGATCGACGCCGGTGCCGACGCGGCCTCCGCCCGCAAGTGGTGGATGGGTGAACTGGCGCGCAGCGCCAACGAGTCCGGCAAGGCGCTGGACGAGCTGGCGATCACCCCGGCGCAGGTGGCCCGGGTGACCGAGCTGGTCACCAAGGGCGACCTGAACGACAAGCTGGCCCGCCAGGTCATCGAGGGCGTCCTCGCGGGCGAGGGCACCCCGGACGAGGTCGTCGACAAGCGCGGCCTCAAGGTGGTCTCCGACGACTCGGCGCTCGGCACGGCCGTCGACGAGGCCATCGCCGGCAACCCGGGCGTCGCGGACAAGATCCGCGGTGGCAAGGTGGCCGCGGCCGGCGCCCTGGTCGGCGCGGTCATGAAGGCCACCCGCGGCCAGGCCGACGCGGCCCGCGTCAAGGAGCTGATCCTGGAGAAGCTCGGGGTGAGCGAGGGCTGAGTCCCCGCTCCCGTACGGCCCCGCAGGCATGTCCTCCGGGGCCGTACCCGTGCCCGGTCCCGGAGGCGCTACGCTCGCCCGCCATGAGTGGAAGCACCGCCTCCGGCAGCGGTTCCGGCACCGAATCCGCCATAGCCGGAACCGAGGAGACCGGCGAGGCCGACGTGACCGACGAGAGCGACGACCCGGCGGACTGCGTGCGGGGTGCCCGCCGGGCCCGCTGGGCCGCCCTCGGCACCGGAGCGCTGCTGTCCCTGGCCGGTCTCGCGGCCGCGCTGCTGCGTCTCACCGGCTCCGCCCCCGCGCTCGTGCCCGCCGCCTACGCCCTGGGCGCCGGCCTGTGCGCCCTCGCCGCGGTCCTCGGCCTCCGGGGCCGTACCCGCCGGGCGCTGTGGCTGCTGGTCGCCGGGACGACCGTCATGGCCGTCGGGGACCAGTTCGACTGACGGGCCGCCCATGAGAGGCTCGGCCGGGTCCCGGTGGTGGCTGCGCTTGTCCGCGTAGGAGCGGATCCAGGCACGGGCACCGTCCAGGTCGCCCACCACGTCCGCGAGGCCGATGCGGCGGCCGATGAACTCGCGTCCCCGGTCGATGCCGGCGAGCAAACCGGCCGCGTGCCAGACCTCCAGGGGCCGCAGTTCGGCGCCGTCGTTCCCCCAGGGACACCGCGTACATCGCGCTCCCGCTCCTCTCGCACGTTCCCCGGTGCCGCCGAGGCGGGCTCACTGCACGGCATCTGGCTCGACGGGCGACTGCTCGCGACGAGCGTTAAGGGAGCTCTCAGAGAGCGTCCGTACGGTGCCGGGCATGGCAACGAAGACAGCGGACGTGAGCAGGACCGACGACGAGCGGGCGCGGCAGGAGGCCGCGGCGGGCACCGAGGACGACGCGCGGACGGCGGGCACGGGGGAGGCCGCCGCCGGGGCCGAGGGCACCGAAACCGCCGAGCACGGCGCGGAGTCCGGGGAGGTCCGGGAGAAGACGCCCGGCGCCGGCCAGGGAGCGGGCGCCGTCGTCTCCGCCGCGCTGGGCGTGGTGTCGCTCAGCGGCGGCTGGATCGGCACCGTCGCGGCCGCCCGCGAGACCCTGGTCGGGCAGCTGCGGACCTCGTCCGGGGCGAGCGTCGGCAAGCAGATCAAGGAGGTCTACGGCGACGCCTGGCACACCACGGCGCTGTGGGCCGGCCTGTTCGCCCTGGCCGCGCTGGCCGTCGGCGTGGTCGTCCTGATCCGGCCCGCGTTCGGCACCCCGGGACGCCCGCAGGCCGCCTGGATCAGGTCGGTCGCCTGGGCGGGTGTCTCGCTCGGCGCCGTCGGCCTGCTGCTGGCCGTCCTGAAGTACTCGGACGCGCTGCTGGCCCTGCCCTCCACCGGCTGAGGAACCGCAGGCCCCCGGGGCCTTAGGGAATCCGTACCCGCCTTACGGAGCCCCTGAGGCCCCTTACGCGCGTCCGGGGCCCCCGGACCCGGCCCAGGATGCGGAACTCTCCCGATGTGGCGCACCCCCCTGGGAGACGAAGGTGGAGGCATCGCGGAAAGCGAAGCACGACACCCACCTCGACCGAAGGACACGCCATGTACGAGCTCGACCTGGTCCGGATGCGCTCCGCCGAACTGCGCCGCGAGGCCGCGCGGGAGCGCCTGGCCCGCGAGGTCGCCCGCGACCGCCGCGCCGCCCGGCGCGCGGCGGCCGCCCTGCGCTACGCCCCCGAGGCGGAGCCCCATACCGACCGCCCGCGCGGACACCGGCTCCCGCGCAGCGCGTGAGGGGCCGGGTGGTGGCGGGCGGCCGTACGGGGGTCGGCCGTCCGCGGGAGCAGGGCCGGGCACCTCGCACCGACGAGGGCCCGGCCCTGCGGCCCGTCGGTACGACGATCACACCTGACCTGTGGAAAACGGCTCCCGCGCTCTGCGGACCTCGTGCGATGCTCGGGCCTGTGGAGACCAGGTCCGTGAGTCCCGTGTTCGTCGGCCGCACCGGCGAGTTGGACATCCTGAACGACGCGCTCGCCCGTGCCGCCACGGGCGAGCCCCAGGCGCTGCTGCTCGGCGGTGAGGCCGGCGTGGGCAAGACCCGCCTCGTCGAGGAGTTCGGCGCGGCCGTCTGCCGTCGCGCCGCCACCGTCGCCGTGGGCGGCTGCGTGGAGATCGGCGCCGACGGGCTGCCCTTCGCGCCCTTCTCCACCGCGCTGCGCGTCCTGCGGGACGCCCTGCCCGAGGAGTTCGCCGCCGCCGTGGCCGGCCAGGAGGAGGAACTGGCCCGGCTGCTGCCCGAACTCGGCGAGACCGGCCCCGGCCGCCCCGACGAACGCGGCACGGCCCGTCTGTTCGAACTCACCGCCCGGCTGCTGGAGCGGATCGCCGCCCGGCACACCGTGGTGCTCGTCCTGGAGGACCTGCACTGGGCCGACGCCTCCACCCGGCACCTCCTCGCCTACCTCTTCCGCACCCTGCGCACCGGCCGCCTCCTCGTCCTGGCCACCTACCGCGCCGACGACGTCCACCGCCGCCACCCGCTGCGCCCCCTGCTCGCCGAACTCGACCGGCTGCGCACCGTCCGCCGCCTGGAACTGGCCCGCTTCACCCGCGCGGAGGTCGCCCGCCAGATCGCCGGCATCCTCGCCGCCGAACCCGACCCCGCCCAGGTCGACGAGATCTTCGAACGCTCCGACGGCAACGCCTTCTTCGTCGAGGAACTCGCCGTCGCCGCCGGCGAGGGCTGCTGCACCGGACTCACCGACTCCCTGCGCGACCTGCTCCTGGTCCGGGTCGAGGCGCTGCCCGAGCGGAGCCAGCGGGTCGCCCGGATCGCCGCCGAGGGCGGCTCCACCGTGGAGTACGGGCTCATCGCCGCCGTCGCCGGGCTCAGCGAGGACGACCTCATCGAGGCGCTGCGGGCCGCCGTGGGCGCCAACATCCTCACCGCGACCCCGGACGGCGACGGCTACCGCTTCCGGCACGCCCTGGTACGCGAGGCCGTCGCCGACGACCTGCTGCCCGGCGAACGCTCCCGTCTCAACCGCCGCTACGCCGAGGCCCTGGAGGCCGACCCCACGCTCGTCCCCGCCGCCGAACGGGTGGTCCGCCTGGCCGGCTACTGGTACCACGCGCACGACCCCGCCCGGGCCCTGCCCGCGGTCCTCGACGCCTCCGTGGTGGCCCGCCGCAGACACGCCTACACCGAGCAACTGCGCTTCCTGGAGCGCGCGATGGAGCTGTGGGACACCGCTCCGGCGGAGGTTCGCGACGCCCTGCGCCCGGTGGACTACACCGACGTCTATCCTCCCCCACTGCCCGAAAGGCGCGGGGGGACCCCCAGCGGCTGCGACCCGGCGACCACCCCGCTGCGCTACCTCGACCTGATGGCGGAGGCGGCGGCCGCGGGCCGCTTCGCCGGGGAACGCGAACGCGCACTCAAGATCATCAAGCGTGCCCTGCGCCTGCTGGAGGAGGAGCCGGACCCGCTGCGCGCCGCCTGGTTCTGGGTGCAGCGCTCCCGGGTCGTCCAGGCCCTGGCCCGCGGTGACGGATGGCCGGAACTGTCCACCGCGCAGGACCTGGTCCGCGGCCTGCCGCCCTCGGAGGTGCACGCCGAGGTACTGGCGGAGGCCGCCGGCTGGTCCATGCTGCACCGGCCCGGACCCGAGGCGTTCGCCGCCGCCGAGCGGGCCGTCGAGTACGCGCGCATGGTCGGCGCCCGGGAGATCGAGCTCAACGCCCGCCTCACCCTCGGCGGCCTCATGGTCGACGCCGGCGACACCGAGGCGGGACTGGCGGAGATGGCCCGGGTGAAGGAGGACGCGCTCCGCGAAGGCGTGCGCAGTGTGGCGGGCCGGGCCTTCGTGAACCTGCCGTCCGCGCTGCAGGCGGTCGGCCGTTCCCGCGAGGCCGTCCCCCTGCTGCGCGAGGGGACCGCCTTCGCCCGCGAGTTCGGACTGCTGGACACCGAGGCCTGGGTGTGGGGCAACCTCTCCGACTCGCTGTACACGCTCGGTCGGTGGACCGAGGCCGCCGACGCGGCGGAGCACGCGCTCCGCGTCGGCCACAGCGCCAAGCCCCAGGGCGCGGGCGCCCTGCGCCTGGCCCAGCTCGCGCTCGCCCGGGGCGACCTCGCCGAGGCGGCCCGGCACCTGGCCACCGCCGGCGCCCGCTACGGCTGCCACGATCCCGTGCCCCAGCAGTCCCTGCGGGTGGTCCGCGTCGCCATCGGGGTCGCCGCGGCGCAGGGCCGCGTCCTCGACGCCCGCGCCGAGCTGCGCGCCGCCCTGGAAGCGGGCTTCCCGCCCGGCACCCAGCGCTACGCCTGGCTCCTGCTGCTGGCCGCCGCCGTCGCCGAGGCCGACGCCCGCGCCCTGCCCGCCGCGGCGGACGGCCGCGCCGAGATCCTCGACCGACTGCGCGAGACCGCCCGGGGACTCACCACCGGCGCACCGGTCTGGCTGGCCCACCAGCAGTGGGTCCAGGCCGAACTGCACCGCGCCGAGGGCCGGGACACCGCCGAGGTCTGGTCCCCGGTGGTGGCCGCGTTCGAGTGCCTCGACCGCCCCTACGACCTCGCCCGCGTCCGGTACCGGCTGGCCCAGACCCTGCTCGCCGAGGGCGGCGAGGACGGGCGCGAGCGCGCCGTGGAGCTGCTGCGGCTGGCCGGCGCCGTCGCCGGCCACCTCGGGGCCCGCCCGCTCGGCGACGCGGTCGCCCGGCTGGCCCAGCGCGCCCGCCTCACCCTGGCCGGCACCCCGCGGCGGGCCCCCGACCCGGCCGACCCGGCCGAGGCCCTCGGTCTCACCGGCCGGGAGCGGGACGTCCTGCGCCTGGTGTCGGCCGGCCGCACGAACCGCCAGATAGCCGAGGAGCTGTTCATCTCGCCGAAGACGGCGAGCGTCCACGTCTCCAACATCCTCGGCAAGCTCGGCGTCTCGGGCAGGGGGGAGGCGGCGGCGCTGGCGCACCGGCTGGGGCTGTTCCCGGACGGCACGCTCGCCGCCCCCGCGGCCGGGTGACCGTACGCTGGAGGAGTCCGGCAGGGGGGAGACGCCGTGTTCAACGCCTTCGAGGAACTGTTCGCGCCCGGCCGCAAGCACACCCATGACGAACAGAAACGCCTGGAGCTGACCCGCGAGGACGTCGGCGACGCCGATCCCGCCCGCGGTCCCATAGACCTGGCCTCGGGAAAGGTCGTCGTCCGCCGCCCCGGGCAGCCCGCCGCCGACGACGAGCGGGAGGCGCCGGATCCGGGGTGAGCCGCGGTGCTACCTGACCCGCACCTCCAGCACCCGGTCGTCCCCCTTCTTCGGCCTGCCGCGGCCGTCGGTGTTGCTCGTCACCAGCCACACCTTGCCGCCGCCCGCCGCGACCACGGTGCGCAGCCGCCCGTACTCGCCGGTGAGGAAGGCCTGCGGGGCCGCCGAGGCCCTGGTGCCGTTCAGCGGGATGCGCCACAGGCGCTGCCCCTTCAGCGCGGCCATCCAGATCACCCCGTCGACGTAGGCGATCCCGCTGGGGGAGGCGTCGTCGGTGTGCCACTCGGCGACGGGGTTGACGAAGCGGGGGTCGGAGGACCTGCCCTCGGCGTCGGGCCAGCCGTAGTTCCCACCCGGCTTGATCGCGTTCAGCTCGTCCCAGGTGTCCTGCCCGAACTCCGAGGCGAACAGCCGCTGCCGGCCGTCCCAGGCCAGGCCCTGGACGTTGCGATGGCCGTAGGAGTACACGGGGGAGTGCGGGAACGGGTTGCCGGGGGCCGGCTCGCCCTCCGGGGTCAGCCGCAGGATCTTGCCGCCCAGCGACTTCCGGTCCTGGGCCAGGCCGCGGTCGCCGCTCTCGCCGGTGCCCGCGTAGAGCATCCCGTCGGCGCCGAAGGCGATCCGCCCGCCGTTGTGGATGATGCCCTTCGGAATGCCCTTGAACACCGTGTCCGGCGCGCCCAGTTGTTCACCCGCCGGCTTGTGCTCGTCGTACAGCACGCGGACGATGCGGTTGTCCGAGGCCGAGGTGAAGTAGGCGTAGATCATGTGGTCGGAGGCGAAGCCGGGTGACAGGGCGATGCCCAGCAGACCGCCCTCGCCGGCCGCGGACACCCCGGACACCGTGCCCAGCGGGGTCTTGTGGCCCGTCTTCTCGTCGACACGGACGATGGTGCCGTCGTCGCGGGAGGAGACCAGCAGGCCGCCGCCCGGCAGCGGGGCCAGGCCCCACGGGGACTTCAGGCCCTCGGCCACCGTGCGCAGCACCTGTACCGACCCCTTGGCCGGCGGTGTCGGCCCGGCGGCCGGGGAGGACGCCGCGCCGCCCGGGGCCGTGGTCGCCGGCCCCATGCCGCTGCCGCCCGGCGGGCTTCCGCCGCCGGAGCAGCCCGCCGTCAGCAGGAGCGCGGTCGCGGCCAGCACGGCCGTCACATGTCGACGTGGCACGGTCTTGGTCCCTTCGAGGCGTCGGCTACTCCCTCTCATACACCGCTCACCCCGCCAGGGTTCCCGTTCCCCGCCAAGTCGCTCAGTCCCAGGACCCCTGGGCGGCCGGCAGCCGGGACACTTCCAGCAGGTCCTCGGCGGACAGCCGCAGCCCGGCGGCGGCCGCGTTCTCCGCGGCCCAGCGCTCCTGCTTGGTCCCGGGCAGCGCGATGACATGGCGGCCCTGGGCGAGCACCCAGGCCAGGGCCACCTGAGCAGCGGTCACCTCCTCGCCGTACCGGCGCGCGACCCGGCGCAGACCGGCGACGATCGGCTGGTTGGACGCCATCATCTCGGCCGTGAAACGAGGATGACGGGCCCGGACGTCGTCCGGTTCGAACCCCTCGCCCGGCGTGAGCGTGCCGGTCAGGAACCCGTTGCCCAGGGGCATCGCCGCCAGGAACCCCACGCCCCGCGACGCGCACCAGGGCAGCAGCGCGTCCAGCGCCTCCTGCGACCACACCGACAGCTCCGCCTGCACCGCGCTCACCGGGAAGACCTGCTGCACCCGCTGCAACTGGCGCAGCGTGGTGTCGTGCATCCGGGACCCGTGACGGCGGCCGCCGCGCGCGCCCACCGCGCACAGCCCGAGCGCCCGCACCTTCCCGGCCCGCACCAGATCGGCCATCGCGCCCCAGGTCTCCTCGACCGGGACCTCGGGGTCCGCGCGGTGCAGCTGGTAGAGGTCGATCACGTCCGTCTGCAGCCGCCGCAGCGACGCGTCGCAGGCCCGCCGGACATAGCCCGGACGGCCGTTGGCCACGATGTGCTGCTCACCCACGAGCAGCCCCACCTTGGTCGACACGAACGCCTCCGGGCGCCGCTCCTTGAGCACCCGCCCCAGCAGCAGCTCGTTGGTGAACGGGCCGTACATGTCGGCCGTGTCCAGCAGGGTCGTGCCGAGGTCCAGTGCCCGGTGCACGGTTCTGAGCGATGCGTCGCCCCGCTGCCGCGAACCGCTGTAAGCCCAGCTCATCGGCATGCACCCGAGTCCGACGGCCCCCACCGCGAGCGCCCCCGCGCCGATCGTCCTGCGCTCCACGTGCCCGTGAACCTCCCTCGTCCGGGTCACCAACCTAACCCTTGGTCATCCGCGCACCTGACATAGCCTCCTGTCATGAGTGCTGACGTGTGGCTCCCCATCGCGCCGGAGGAGATCGAGGGGCTCCCGGAAGGCCCCCGCTACCTGTTCTGGGACGGCGGTGCGGACGGCGACCAGGAGTTCCCCGGCGACCCGGCGGACTGCGTGCTGTACGTGGTGCCGTACATGAAGAAGTGGCCGGTCAAGGTGCGCCCGCTGGAGCACCTGACGGGGGTGCGGGTCATCCAGACGCTCACGGCCGGCGTCGACGACATCACCGCCCGGATGTCCTCCATCGTGCCGGGCGTCCAGCTCTGCAACGCCCGGGGCGTGCACGAGGCGAGCACGGCCGAGCTCGCCCTGACCCTGACCCTCGCCTCCCTGCGCGGCGTCCCCGAGTTCGTCCACGCGCAGCGGGCGGAGCGCTGGCAGAGCCGGTTCCACCCCTCCCTGGCCGACAGGAACGTCCTCATCGTCGGCTACGGCGCCATCGGTGCCGCCATCGAGGACCGGCTCGTGCCCTTCGAAGTGGCGCGCGTGGCGCGCGTCGCGCGCTCCCGGCGCACCACAGCGCGCGGTGTCGTGCATCCGCTCACCGAATTGCCCTCTCTGCTTCCGGACGCCGATGTCGTGATCCTCTCCACGCCCTTGACGGAGGAGACGCACGGGCTGGCCGACGCGGAGTTCCTCGCCCGGATGAAGGACGGCGCCCTGCTCGTGAACGTGGCCCGGGGGCCCGTCGTCGACACGGAGGCGCTGCTCAAGGAGCTGGGAACCGGGCGCCTCACCGCGGCCCTGGACGTGACCGACCCCGAGCCGCTGCCGCCCGGTCACCCCCTGTGGCAGGCGCCCGGCGTACTCATCAGCCCCCACGTCGGCGGCCCCAGTTCCGCGTTCCTGCCCCGCGCCAAGCGGCTGCTCGTGGACCAGTTGCACCGATTCGTGAACCACGAGCCCCTGCGAAACGTGATCCTGACGACAGGGGAGTAATCAGCTTCCGGCACGCTCCGCGATCTCGCGGACGCGGGGCGTGTCCGCCTTGACGGTGATCGTCACGGAGCGTAGAGAAGCTATGTCCCTGAGTGACGATCCTGGTGTATCGTCCCGACAGGGGCTGCGCCGCTCACCGTTCGGCGCCGGGGATGGACATTTCAGATTTGTGAGGGGGGCGACGGGCGATGCACGGCCTATGGACGAACGATCCGACGCGGCGGAGCCGCCGGCGGCGACCCTGGCGCACGGCCACGCGCAGACGCGGCCACCACACGAACCATCACGGCCACCCGCGCAGGCCGGGCGGCCGCAGGAGGCACCCGGCGCAGCGGTCACGGCGGGACACGGGTACGGCGCGGAGCGGGAGGCCCCGGTGAACGCGCCGCCCTCCCTCTCGACCGCCCTCGACGGCGGGCTGCGCGCACCGCATCTGCCGGGGGCACCGCTGCCGCCTCGCCCGCCGGCCACCGGCGACGGGGCGCGCCTGGTCCAGCAACTCGTCCTCGCCCTGGTCTGCGGCGCGTACGCCGTCGGCTCCACCTTCGACTGGGGCTCACAGGCCGTCGCGCTGTTCATGGGCGACTTCGGACTGAGCGCCGCGGCGGGCGCCGCCGCCGTCTCCTGCTTCCTCTACGCCCGCGGTCCCCGGGTCCGGTTCCGGCCCGCCTGGCTGCTGTTCTCGCTCTCCTCGGCGATGGCGGCCCTGGGCAACGCGGTCTGGGGGTGGTACGAGGTCGTCCTCGACCGGCCGGTGCCCAGCCCCAGCTACGCCGACCTGTTCTTCCTCTGCTTCGCGCCCCCGGCCATCGTCGGCCTGCTGGTCCTCGCCAAGCGCCCGGTGACCCGGGCGGGCTGGATCTGCCTCGGCCTCGACGCCTGGCTGATCGGCGGCTCGCTGCTCACCCTGTCCTGGAGCCTCGCGCTCGCCCAGGCGGCCCGGTTCGACGGGCCGAGCGTCGCGCACACCGCGCTGTCCCTGGCGTACCCGCTGCTGGACATCGTGCTCGTGAGCATGGTGCTCGCGCTGCACTTCCGCCGCTCCCCGGGCAACCGCACGGCGGTCAACACCGCGATCGGCGCACTCGCGCTGACCGTGATGTGCGACGCGCTGTTCACCTCACCGCTGCTGCACAGCAGCTACCGCTCCGGACAACTGCTGGACGCGGGCTGGTTCGCCGGTTCGCTGCTGCTCGCCTACGCCCCCTGGGCCGCCCCGCGGCGCACCGGCGGGCCGGAGCCCGAACGGCACGTGCCGGACGGACACACGCGCGTGATCCACGAGCACGTGCCGGGACAGCGCGCCACGGGCCACCCGGCGCCGCCCGCCCCCGCACCGGGCGGCGACCACGTCCGGTACCCGGCCGGACGGCCGCTCACCGGCTCGCTCGCCGCGCTCACCCCGTACCTGGCCGCCGCCGTGTGCACCCTGGGCATCCTCTACAACGTGCTCAACGGCCGCCGGCCCGACCACGTGGTGCTGATCACCGCGGGCGCCGTGGTGCTGGCGCTCGTCATGCGCCAGGGCATCATGCTGCTGGACAACATCACCCTCACGCAGGAACTGGCGCAGAAGGAGAACCACTTCCGCTCCCTGGTGCAGGGCTCCAGCGACGTCATCATGATCGCCGCGCCCAACGGCATCCTGCGCTACGTCTCCCCGGCCGCCGCCGGGGTCTACGGACGGCCCGCCGAGGACCTGGTGGGCACCGAGCTGGCCGCCCTCATCCACCCGGAGGACCTGGGCTGCGTGGTGCACGAGGTGCGCCGCTTCCTCGCCGCCAGCCCGCTCGAGGAGCCGACCACGCGCATCGAGTGCCGGTTCCGGTCCGGCGGCGGGGGCACCTCCCGGCCGGGCGAGTCCGTGAGCGGGGGAGGCTGGCTCAACGTCGAGTCCACCGTCAACCGCCACCACGGCGGCCTGATCTTCAACAGCCGGGACGTGACCGAAAGGGTGCGCCTGCAGGCCCAGTTGCAGCACAACGCCGAGCACGACCCGCTCACCGACCTGCCCAACCGCGCGCTGTTCACCCGGCGCGTGCAGCAGGCCCTGTCCGGCCGCCGGGCCACCGACCGCGGCGCCGCCCTGCGTGGTACGGCCGTGCTCTTCATCGACCTGGACGGCTTCAAGGCCGTCAACGACACGATCGGGCACCAGGCGGGGGACGAACTGCTCGTCCAGGCCGCCCGCAGACTGCACGACGCCGTCCGGCACGGGGACACCGCCTCCCGGCTCGGCGGCGACGAGTTCGCGGCCCTGATCGTCGGGGACGGCACCCGCGACCGTGCCGCCCGGGAGCGGAACATCCTGGAGCTCGCCGACCGCCTCAGGGCCACCCTCTCCCAGCCGTACTCCATCGACGGCAACGATGTCCGGGTCAACGCCTCGATCGGCGTCGCCTTCGCGGAACCGGGCCTCGGCGCGGGCGAACTGCTGCGCAACGCCGACCTCGCCATGTACCGCGCGAAGTCGGCGGGCAAGGGCCGCGTCGAGCTGTACAAGCCGCAGATGCAGCAGGACGTCGTCCGCAAGGCGGAGCTGGCCACCCGGCTGCGCGCCGCGCTGCACGACGGCGAGTTCGCGCTGCTGCACCAGCCGGTGGTCTGTCTGGAGAACGGCCGGATCACGTCGGTCTCCGCACAGGCGCGCTGGCGCTCCTCCCAGGGGGTGCTGTTCACCCCGGCGGAGTTCCTGCGCGTGGCCGAGGACGGCGACAAGACCGCCGAACTGGACCGCTGGATCCTCCAGGAGGCCGTGGAGCAGGCCGCCGAGCGGGCCGCCGCCGGGGCCGCGGTGCCGGTGACCGTACGGATGAGCGCCCGGCGACTGCTGGACCGCTCGACGCCGCTCGGGTCCGTGGAGGCGGTGCTGACCCGGCACGGGCTGCCGCCCGGCGCGCTGGTCGTCGAGCTGGCCGACACCGATCCCCGGGCCGCCTCGCTGGAGGAGCTGGAGCGGCGGCTGACCGCCCTCAGCCGGCTCGGCGTGCGGATCGCGCTGGACGGATTCGGCAGCGGCTACGCGGCGATCACGGCCCTGCGCAGGCTGCCGGTGGACATCCTCAAGCTGGACCGCGGGCTGGTCGAGGGCGTCGTGGAGTCCGCGCGGCTGCACAAGATCACCAGCGGGCTGCTGCGCATCGCGGGCGACCTCGGGCTGCAGTCCGTCGCCGAGGGCGTGGACCTGCCGGAGCAGGTGGTCGCGCTGCGCGCCATGGGCTGCACCCACGGGCAGGGCATGGCGTTCGCGGGTCCGCTGGACGAGTACCGGCTGCGCCGGGCGCTCGGATCAGGCCATTATCCGGTGCCGCACGCTCCGGCCGAGCCGGCGTTCGCGGGCGGGGGCGGCGGGGTGTGCACCAAGGGGGTGTCCGCCGTCATCGGAGGTGGCAGCGGCCTCCGCTCACATAATGAGACTCCCGTCCCACCCACTTGACACGTGGTGCGTGCCGGGGAGAGGGTCAGTTCCATGCGCACCCGAATTCTCGTACTTGGACAGCGCGTCGGCTGAGCTGGGACCCACCGGAGGAGATCCGGAATCCCCAGCGACCTCACCGGCGCGCTCCCCTCGCTTGCCTTTCGGCACGAGGGGTTTTTTGTTGCACGAGTGCCGTTCGTGCAGCGCTCGAACTCCGCCCAAACCTCGCAAAAACCCTCAGCATCGAGAAGAGAATGCCGATGACCGAGCAGGCCACCGGGGCCCATCCGCAGCCGCGGCCCCGATCCGGAGGACAGCACTCCGTCACCGTCGAGCACGTGACGGGTGCGCAGTCCCTCATCCGCTCCCTCGAGGAGGTCGGCGCTGAGACGGTATTCGGTATCCCCGGCGGCGCGATCCTGCCGGCATACGACCCGCTGATGGACTCCACCCGGGTCCGGCACGTGCTGGTCCGCCACGAGCAGGGCGCCGGCCACGCGGCCACCGGCTACGCGCAGGCCACCGGCAAGGTCGGCGTCTGCATGGCCACCTCGGGGCCGGGCGCCACCAACCTGGTCACGCCCATCGCCGACGCGCACATGGACTCGGTGCCGCTCGTGGCGATCACCGGCCAGGTCGCGTCCAAGGCCATCGGCACCGACGCCTTCCAGGAAGCGGACATCGTCGGCATCACCATGCCGGTCACCAAGCACAACTTCCTGGTCACCAAGGCCGAGGACATCCCGCGGGTGATCGCCCAGGCGTTCCACATCGCCTCCACCGGCCGCCCCGGCCCGGTCCTGGTCGACATCGCCAAGGACGCCCTCCAGGCGAAGACCACCTTCTCCTGGCCGCCCACCATGGACCTGCCCGGCTACCGCCCGGTGACCAAGCCGCACGCCAAGCAGATCCGCGAGGCGGCCAAGCTGATCACCTCGGCCAAGCGGCCCGTGCTGTACGTCGGCGGCGGCGTCCTCAAGGCGCAGGCCACCGCCGAGCTGAAGGTCCTCGCCGAACTCACCGGAGCGCCCGTCACCACCACCCTGATGGCGCTCGGCGCATTCCCCGACAGCCACCCGCTGCACGTGGGGATGCCGGGCATGCACGGTGCGGTCACCGCCGTCACCGCGCTGCAGAAGGCCGACCTGATCGTCGCCCTCGGAGCCCGCTTCGACGACCGCGTCACCGGCAAGCTGGACAGCTTCGCCCCGTACGCCAAGATCGTCCACGCCGACATCGACCCGGCCGAGATCGGCAAGAACCGCGCCGCCGACGTGCCGATCGTCGGTGACGCCCGCGAGGTCATCGCCGACCTGGTCCAGGCGGTGCAGAAGGAGCACAGCGAGGGCCAGACGGGCGACTACACCGCCTGGTGGAGCGACCTGAACCGCTGGCGCGAGACCTACCCGCTCGGCTACGACCAGCCCGACGACGGCTCGCTCTCCCCGCAGCAGGTCATCGAGCGCATCGGGCAGCTCGCCCCGGAGGGCACGATCTTCGCGGCGGGCGTCGGCCAGCACCAGATGTGGTCCGCGCACTTCATCCAGTACGAGCAGCCGGCCACCTGGCTGAACTCCGGCGGCGCCGGGACCATGGGCTACGCGGTCCCGGCCGCCATGGGCGCCAAGGCCGGCCGGCCGGAGCGCACCGTCTGGGCGGTCGACGGCGACGGCTGCTTCCAGATGACCAACCAGGAACTGACCACCTGCGCGCTGAACAACATCCCGATCAAGGTCGCCATCATCAACAACGGCGCCCTCGGGATGGTCCGCCAGTGGCAGACCCTCTTCTACAACCAGCGCTACTCCAACACCGTGCTGCACAGCGGCCCGGAGGCCGACGGCAGGCAGCCGAGCGCCGGCACCCGCGTCCCCGACTTCGTGAAGCTGTCGGAGGCCATGGGCTGCTACGCGATCCGCTGTGAGCGCCCGGAGGACCTGGACAAGGTCATCGAGGAGGCGAACTCGATCAACGACCGCCCGGTCGTCGTCGACTTCATCGTCCACGAGGACGCGATGGTGTGGCCGATGGTCGCCGCCGGCACCTCCAACGACGAGATCATGGCCGCCCGGGACGTCCGCCCCGACTTCGGCGACAACGAAGACGACTGAGCGAGAGAGACGAACGAGAAAATGTCCAAGCACACGCTCTCCGTCCTGGTGGAGAACACGCCGGGCATCCTGGCCCGGATCGCCGCCCTCTTCTCCCGCCGCGGCTTCAACATCGACTCGCTCGCGGTGGGTGTCACCGAGCACCCCGACATCTCCCGCATCACCATCGTGGTGGGCGTCGAGGACCTGCCGCTGGAGCAGGTCACCAAGCAGCTCAACAAGCTGGTCAACGTGCTGAAGATCGTCGAGCTGGAACCCGGCCACGCCGTGCAGCGCGAACTCGTCCTGGTGAAGGTGCGCGCCGACAACGAGACGCGCTCCCAGATCGTGGAGATCGTCCAGCTGTTCCGCGCCAAGACCGTCGACGTCTCCCCGGAGGCCGTGACCATCGAGGCCACCGGGTCCAGCGAGAAGCTGTCCGCCATGCTCAAGATGCTGGAGCCGTTCGGCATCAAGGAGCTGGTCCAGTCCGGCACCATCGCGATCGGCCGGGGCGCCCGCTCCATCACGGACCGCTCGCTGCGCGCCCTGGACCGATCCGCGTAAGGCTTGGACACGGGCGGTCCCGCGCCGCCCGTATGCCGAGACCCCGGAACTTCCCGTCACCCCACCGGCATACGGTGGGACGCACCATCTGCACACCAAGGAGAGAACCCAAAGTGGCCGAGCTGTTCTACGACGCTGACGCCGACCTGTCCATCATCCAGGGCCGCAAGGTCGCGGTCATCGGCTACGGCAGCCAGGGCCACGCCCACGCGCTGTCGCTGCGTGACTCCGGTGTCGACGTCCGCGTCGGTCTGCACGAGGGCTCCAACTCCAAGGCCAAGGCCGAGGAGCAGGGCCTGCGCGTGGTGAGCCCCGCCGAGGCCGCCGCCGAGGCCGACGTCATCATGATCCTCATCCCGGACCCGATCCAGGCCCAGGTCTACGAGGAGTCGATCGCCCCGAACCTGAACGACGGCGACGCGCTGTTCTTCGCGCACGGCTTCAACATCCGCTTCGGCTTCATCAAGGCCCCGGCCGGCGTCGACGTCGCCCTGGTCGCCCCCAAGGGCCCGGGCCACCTGGTCCGCCGCCAGTACGAGGAGGGCCGCGGCGTCCCCGCGATCGCCGCCGTCGAGCAGGACGCGACCGGCAACGCCTTCGCGCTGGCCCTGTCGTACGCCAAGGCCATCGGCGGCACCCGCGCCGGCGTCATCAAGACGACCTTCACCGAGGAGACCGAGACCGACCTGTTCGGTGAGCAGGCCGTGCTGTGCGGCGGCACCTCCGCCCTGGTCAAGGCCGGCTTCGAGACCCTGGTCGAGGCGGGCTACCAGCCGGAGATCGCCTACTTCGAGTGCCTGCACGAGCTGAAGCTGATCGTCGACCTCATGTACGAGGGCGGCCTGGAGAAGATGCGCTGGTCCGTCTCGGAGACCGCCGAGTGGGGCGACTACGTCACCGGCCCGCGCATCATCACCGACGCCACCAAGGCCGAGATGAAGCAGGTCCTCGCCGAGATCCAGGACGGCACCTTCGCCCGGACCTGGATGGACGAGTACCACGGCGGTCTGAAGAAGTACAACGAGTACAAGCAGCAGGACTCCGAGCACCTGCTGGAGACCACCGGCAAGCAGCTGCGCAAGCTGATGAGCTGGGTGAACGAGGAGGCGTAAGCCTCGCGTCAGGGGGCCGGGGCATGCTGCTCCGGCCCCCTTCCGCCACCCCGGACCCCGCCGGGCCGACGACGATCCGCGAACGCCGTCCACCGGTTGTCCACCCCGTCCAGCCACGGACGGGTGATACTTCCGCAGCGGCGCAATACGGCGACCCTGGCGCCACTAGACTGCTGCACAACATACGCGTCAGGCCCACAGCGTCGTGCGTCTTCCGCGGCTAGCCCCCTCCACCGCCAGCGGCCGTCGGGACGGCCGTCCGCATTGGACTTGTGAGGACTCACGTGAGCTCGAAACCCGTCGTACTCATCGCTGAAGAGCTGTCGCCCGCGACCGTCGACGCGCTCGGCCCGGACTTCGAGATCCGGCACGCCAAC
This sequence comes from Streptomyces collinus Tu 365, assembly GCF_000444875.1. Classification (NCBI taxonomy): domain Bacteria; kingdom Bacillati; phylum Actinomycetota; class Actinomycetes; order Kitasatosporales; family Streptomycetaceae; genus Streptomyces; species Streptomyces collinus. The sequence continues at coordinate 5,953,482 of NC_021985.1, forward strand.
GGAGCCGACCGAGCCGAACTGCTCCCCGCCATCGCCGACGTCGACGCGATCCTGATCCGCTCCGCGACCAAGGTCGACGCGGAGGCCGTCGCCGCCGCCAAGAAGCTCAAGGTCGTCGCCCGCGCCGGCGTCGGCCTGGACAACGTCGACGTCTCCGCCGCCACCAAGGCCGGCGTGATGGTCGTCAACGCGCCGACCTCCAACATCGTCACGGCCGCCGAGCTGGCCTGCGGTCTGATCCTGGCCACCGCCCGCAACATCCCGCAGGCCAACGCCGCGCTGAAGAACGGCGAGTGGAAGCGCAGCAAGTACACGGGCGTCGAGCTGGCCGAGAAGACGCTGGGCGTCGTGGGCCTGGGCCGTATCGGCGCCCTGGTCGCGCAGCGCATGTCCGCCTTCGGCATGAAGGTCGTCGCCTACGACCCCTACGTGCAGCCCGCGCGGGCCGCGCAGATGGGCGTCAAGGTGCTGTCCCTGGACGAGCTGCTCGAGGTCTCCGACTTCATCACCGTCCACCTGCCCAAGACCCCCGAGACGCTCGGCCTGATCGGTGACGAGGCGCTGCGCAAGGTCAAGCCCAGCGTGCGCATCGTCAACGCGGCCCGTGGCGGCATCGTCGACGAGGCGGCGCTGTACGCGGCACTGAAGGAGGGCCGGGTCGCCGGCGCCGGGCTCGACGTGTACGCGAAGGAGCCCTGCACCGACTCCCCGCTGTTCGAGCTGGACCAGGTCGTGTGCACCCCGCACCTCGGCGCCTCCACGGACGAGGCCCAGGAGAAGGCGGGTATCGCGGTCGCGAAGTCGGTGCGCCTCGCGCTCGCCGGCGAGCTGGTGCCGGACGCGGTGAACGTCCAGGGCGGTGTCATCGCCGAGGACGTCAAGCCGGGCCTGCCGCTCGCCGAGCGCCTCGGCCGCATCTTCACCGCGCTCGCGGGCGAGGTCGCGGTCCGCCTCGACGTCGAGGTCTACGGCGAGATCACCCAGCACGACGTGAAGGTGCTCGAACTGTCCGCACTCAAGGGCGTGTTCGAGGACGTCGTGGACGAGACGGTGTCCTACGTCAACGCGCCGCTGTTCGCGCAGGAGCGCGGTGTCGAGGTGCGCCTGACCACCAGCTCCGAGTCGTCGGACCACCGCAACGTGGTGACCGTGCGGGGCACGCTGGGCAACGGCGAGGAGGTGTCGGTCTCCGGCACCCTGGCCGGCCCGAAGCACGTCCAGACGATCGTGGCGGTCGGCGAGTACGACGTCGACCTCGCGCTCGCCGACCACATGGCCGTGCTGCGCTACGAGGACCGCCCGGGTGTCGTCGGCACCGTCGGCCGCATCCTCGGGGAGGCGGGCATCAACATCGCCGGCATGCAGGTGGCCCGTGCGACGGTGGGCGGCGAGGCGCTGGCCGTCCTCACCGTCGACGACACGGTCGCCCCCGGTGTGCTGGCCGAGGTGGCCGAGGAGATCGGGGCGACCTCCGCCCGCTCGGTGAACCTCGTCTGACCTCCCTCTCGTCCGGGCATCACGAAACGCCGGACGGGCCGAGTTCCCTCGGCCCGTCCGGCGTTCTCCGTATGTCCCGGCGCCGCCCGGTGTCCTACGCGTCGTCGCCCACCCGGATACTGCGCAGGGTCACCGCCGCGCCCACCGCGGCCAGCGCCAGGACCACCGCGCCGGCGATCGCCGCGCCGTGCATCCCGCTGGTGAAGGCCTCCCGCGCCGTGGCGAGCAGGGACCGACCGGCCCGGCCGGGCAGCCGGTCGGCGTCGGCCAGGGCGCCGCCCAGCGTCTCGCGGGCCTCGGCCGGTGCCGAGGACGGCATCCGGTGCCGGTAGACGGCCGTGCCGACGGAGCCGAGGACCGCCATGCCGAGGGCGCCGCCGAACTCGGTGGCGGTCTCCAGCAGGGAGGAGGCGCTGCCCGCGCGCTCCACCGGGGCGGTGGACATGGCCAGGTCGGTGAGCTGGGACATCACCATCACGACGCCGGAGGCCAGGACCCCGGCGGCGGCCAGCACCAGCCACAGGGAGTCGGTGCCGGTGAAGGCGAGGGCCGTGTAGCCGGTGGCGGTGACGGCGAACCCGGCGGCGACGACGTGGCCGCGGTGGACGCCCCGGGCGACGAGCACCCCGGTGACCGGGCCCGCGACACCGATCAGCACCGAGGGGAGCAGGCTCCACAGGGCGGCCTGGAGCGGGCTCTTGCCGAGGACCGACTGCAGGTACTGGGTGGTGAAGATGGCCGAGCCCATCATGCCGAACGCGGAGACCAGGGTCAGGACCAGCGCCGGGGTGAAGCCGCGGCCGCGCAGCAGGGCCGGGGGGATCAGCGGCGAGGCCGCGGTGCGCTGCCGGCGGACGAAGAGGGCCGCGAAGAGCAGACCGACCGTCACCGAGACGACGTAGAGCGGGTGCCAGCCCTCGGAGGGGATCTCCTTCAGGCCGTAGATCACGGGGAGCACGGCGGCCATCGACAGCGGGACGCTCGGCCAGTCGAAGCGGCCGGGGTCCGGGTTCTTCGACTCGGGGAGCAGGATCGGGCCGAGGACCAGCAGCAGTGCCATCGCGGGCAGGTTGACCAGGAAGACCGAGCCCCACCAGAAGTGCTCGACGAGGACGCCGCTCATCACGGAGCCGAGGGCGATGCCGCCCGTCATCACGCCCGACCACAGCCCGATCGCCTTGGCCCGCTGGCCGGGGTCGGTGAACATCGTGCGCAGCAGGGCCATCGTCGACGGCATCAGGGTGGCGCCGCCGATGCCGAGGATCGCGCGGGCCGCGATCAGGGTCCCGGCGCTGTCGGCGTAGGCGGCCAGGAGCGAGGCGCCGCCGAAGGCCGCGGCGCCCGTCAGCAGGAGCCTGCGGCGGCCGACGCGGTCGCCCAGGGACCCCATCGTCATCAGCAGGCCGGCCAGGACGAAGCCGTAGATGTCGAAGATCCACAGCTGCTGGGTGCCGCTCGGCCGCAGGTCGGCGCTGATCGCAGGGGTGGCGAAGTACAGGACGGAGACGTCCATGGAGACCAGCAGCAGCGGCAGCATCAGCACGCCCAGAGCGGTCCACTCACGGCGTCCGGCGCGGACGGGGGCGCTCTCGGCGCCGACGGTGGTCGTGCTCGTCGAGTTCGTCATGACAGGGACTGTACGGACGTCTTAAACGCTTGTCTAGAACGTTTGTATAGAACATACGTATAGGACGCTCGCATCGAACCGCCGTGTAAGTCAGCCGTCTAGGACGCCTGTATGGACCGCCGGGTAGCCTGATCCGCATGGGACACCGTGAGGATCTGCTCGAAGGCGCCAAGCGCTGCCTGCTGGAGAAGGGGTTCGCGCGGACGACGGCGCGCGACATCGTGAAGGAGTCGGGGACCAACCTGGCCTCGATCGGCTACCACTACGGCTCGAAGGACGCCCTTCTCGCGCAGGCCTACGTCGCGCTCATGGAGAACGTGTCCGGCGCCTTCGAAGGCAGCGGCGACCTGGCCGAGGGCGCACCCGGATCGCTGGAGCGCTTCCGGTGGGTGTGGTCCAACATCATCGCCACCATGCGGGAGCCCGGCTCGGTCTACCGGCTGAGCATGGAGGTCATGACCCTCGACATGCCGGTGGTGCGCGAGCACCTGTCCCGGGCCCAGCGCGAGGGCGGCCGCGGACTGGTGGCGCTGCTGATGGGCGTGCCGGAGGAGGAGGTCTCCGACGAGAGCGCGGACACGCTCGGCCGGTTCTACCTGACGCTCATGACCGGCCTCATCGCCCAGTGGACCTTCGACCCGAAGAACGCCCCCGAGGGCGACGCGCTGACCGAGGGCCTGCGCCAGGTCGTCGAGGCGGCCACGAAGAGCTGAGCCCCGCCGGGCCGAGCCCCCTTCGGACCCGCCTTGCCCCGCCGGGCCGAGCCCCATGGGCCCCGCTCTGCCGCGCCGGGCCCCGCCCCGTCGGGCCCCCGTCGGCCCGGACCCCGTCGGTCGTCCGCCGCCCGGACTACAGCCGTGCCCGTTTGAGGGCCATGTGCAGCAGGAGGCGGTCCTCGCCGTCGTCGAGGTCCAGGCCCGTGAGCTGTTCCACCCGGGACAGGCGGTAGTACAGGGTCTGGCGGTGGATGCCCAGGGCGGCGGCCGCGCGGCCGGCCTGGCCCGCGCAGTCGAGGTACACCTCCGCGGTCCGGGCCAGCTCCCGGTGGGCGGGGGAGAGCAGCGGGCCGACCACCGGGTCGTGGGCGGACTGCGGGGGCAGCGCGGTCAGCAGCCGGTACGGCCCGATCCGCCGCCACTCGGCGACCGGACCGAGCCGCGGCTCGGCCAGCGCGGCGCGCGCGGCGGCGGACGCCTCCCGCCAGACGTCCCCCAGCTCGGCCAGCCCGGTCCGGGGCTCCCCGACCCCGGCGGCCGCCGGCCGGTCCCGCGAGCCGCGGCCACCGGCCCCCTCCGACTCCTTCAGCAGCCGGGCGGCCGCCGTCAGCGCCGGCGTCGCCACGTCCGTCGCGCGCAACCGGACCAGTACCGCCAGGCTCTGCTCGGTCGCCCCCCACGGCACCGTGCACAGCGCGGTGGCGTGCGGGACCGCGCGCGCGGACGGCGCCTGTTCCGGATCGGCCGACGGCCAGGGCGCCACGCAGACCAGCGTGTGCGGGACGTCCGCGCGGGGCCCGAGCGCCGTGCGCAGCTCGGCCACCGCCATGTCCTGCTGCCAGCCGCGCTCGGCCGCCAGTACCGCCCGCAGCTCCCGGCCGAGGTCGGCCCCGGCCTGCGCCTCGTCGGCCAGCAGCGCGCCGATCCGGCCGGCCACCAGCATGGCGGCGGCGAGCTGCGCGTCCGTCGGGCCCGGATCGTCGTCCAGCAGCCAGACGTAGCCGAGGACCACCCCCCGGTGGCGCACGGGGAGGCAGACGCGCCCGCGGTAGACACCGGCGTCCGGGGTCGGCGGGATGCGCACGGGTCCGGTAGCCCGCGTGATGCCGAAGCCCTCGAACCAGGTGCGCACCGCCGCCGTGGAGCGCCGGGTCAGGATCGAGCGCGTGCGCACCGGATCCAGGGCCGAGGGGTCCAGGTCGCCCTCGCTGTCGTACGCGCCGAAGGCGATCAGCTCGAAGTCCCGGTTCTCCAGGGTCGCCGGCGCGCCCAGCAGCTCCGAGATCTCGTCCACCAGCTCCTGGTAGTCACCCTTGTGATCGGTCGCCACCCGGGCATTCTCCCGCATTCTCCGGCCCTCTTCATACATCTGTCTGAGATCGGACTCGGGGATGCGTGACAGCTGTCGATGGCCCACGATCGGAGAACTCCCTAGGTTTCACGGTGGTTCTCCGTGCCGTACCCGGACAGTCGGGTAGTGGCCGTTCAGATGCTCGCCTGTGGAGGTGCCCCGTGCTGGGTCCCGTGATTCTCGCCGCGTCGCGCAGCGACCGGATGCGTCGCCTGATCTCGGCGGCCCCGGTGACCAAGCAGGTCGTCGACCGCTTCATCCCCGGCGAGACCGTGACCGACATCGTCCCGATCGTCGAGGACCTCACGGCCAAGGGCCTGGAGCTGACGATGGACGTCGTCGGCGAGGACATCACCACCCCCGAGCAGGCCGCCGCCGCCCGCGACGCCTACCTGGAGCTGATCGGCCGGCTCAAGGAGCTGGAGCTCGGCGAGCGCGTGGAGATGTCCGTCAAGCTGTCCATGTTCGGCCAGGCGCTGGAGGGCGGCCACGAGCTGGCCCTCGCCAACGTCCGCCCGGTCGTCGAGGCCGCCGCCGCCATCGGCACGACCGTCACGCTGGACGCCGAGGACCACACCACCCTGGACTCGATGTTCGCCATCCACGAGGAGCTGCGGAAGGACTTCCCGCAGACCGGCTGCGTCATCCAGGCCTACCTCTTCCGCACCGAGGCCGACGCCCGCCGCCTGGCGGACGCCGGCAGCCGCGTGCGTCTGGTGAAGGGCGCCTACAAGGAGCCCGCCGAGGTCGCCTACCAGCAGAAGCACGAGATCGACAAGGCCTACGTGCGTATCCTGAGGACGCTGATGGAGGGCGAGGGCTACCCGATGATCGGGTCCCACGACCCGCGCCTGATCTCCATCGCCCAGGAGCTGGCCCACCAGGCCGGCCGCAAGCTCGACGAGTACGAGTTCCAGATGCTGTACGGCATCCGCGGCGACGAGCACCTGCGCCTGGCCGCCGAGGGCCACCGCATGCGCGTCTACACCGCCTACGGCACCGACTGGTACGGCTACTTCATGCGCCGTCTGGCGGAGAAGCCGGCGAACCTGCGCTTCTTCCTCCGGTCGATGGTCAGCAAGGGCTGAGCCCGAACACCCGCTCACGTACAAGGAGTTACGGATCTCATGGACGCTGTGACCCAGGTCCCCACCCCGGTCAACGAGCCGGTGCACGGCTACGCCCCCGGTTCGCCCGAGCGCCTGCGCCTGGAGGCCAAGCTCAAGGAGCTGGCCGACAACCCGATCGACCTGCCGATGACCATCGGCGGCGAGAAGCGCATGGGCGGCGGCGAGCCGTTCCAGGTGGTCCAGCCGCACAACCACAAGGCCGTCATCGGCACCCTGCGCCACGCCACCCAGCAGGACGCGCAGGACGCCGTGGACGCGGCCCTGGCCGCCGCGCCGGCCTGGCGCGCCATGTCCTTCGACGACCGCGCCGCGATCATCCTGCGCGCCGCCGAGCTGCTCTCCGGCCCGTGGCGCGAGACGATCGCCGCCTCCACCATGCTCGGCCAGTCGAAGACCGCCCAGCAGGCCGAGATCGACAGCCCCTGCGAGCTCGTCGACTTCTGGCGCTTCAACGTCCACTACGCCCGCCAGATCCTCGCCGAGCAGCCCCCGGCGAACTCCCCGGGCGTGTGGAACCGCATGGACCACCGCCCGCTGGAGGGCTTCGTCTACGCGATCACGCCGTTCAACTTCTCGGCGATCGCCGCGAACCTGCCCACCGCCCCCGCGCTCATGGGCAACGTCGTGGTCTGGAAGCCGTCCCCGACGCAGACGCACGCGGCCGTGCTCCTCATGCAGCTCCTGGAGGAGGCCGGCCTGCCCAAGGGCGTCATCAACCTCGTCACCGGCGACGGCATCGAGGTCTCCAAGGTCGTCCTCGAGCACCGCGATCTGGCCGGTATCCACTTCACCGGCTCGACCAAGACCTTCCAGTACCTGTGGAAGACGGTCGGCAACAACATCGAGAAGTACCGCTCCTACCCGCGCCTGGTCGGCGAGACCGGCGGCAAGGACTTCCTGGTCGCGCACCCCAGCGCCGACCGCGCGGTGCTGAAGACCGCCCTGACCCGCGGTGCCTTCGAGTACCAGGGCCAGAAGTGCAGCGCCACCTCCCGCGCCTACATCCCGGCCTCCATCTGGAACTCGGGCTTCAAGGAGGAGTTCGCGGCCGAGGTCGACTACCTCACCATGGGTGACGTCACCGACCTGTCGAACTTCATGGGCGCCGTGATCGACGACCGCGCGTTCGCCAAGAACAAGGCCGCGATCGACCGGGCCAAGGCGGACCCGACCTGCACGATCGTCGCGGGCGGCACCTACGACGACTCGGTCGGCTACTTCGTCCGCCCGACCGTCGTCGAGTGCAGCGACCCGGAGAACGAGGTCTTCACGAGCGAGTACTTCGGCCCGTTCCTCGCCGTGCACGTCTACGAGGACGACCAGTACGACGAGATGCTGACCCAGATGGAGTCGGTGTCGGACTACGCGCTCACCGGTTCGGTCATCTCGGGCGACCGTGCCGCGGCCGCGTACACGATGGAGAAGCTCCGCTACGCGGCGGGCAACTTCTACATCAACGACAAGTCGACCGGCGCCGTCGTCGGCCAGCAGCCCTTCGGCGGCGGCCGCGCCTCCGGCACCAACGACAAGGCCGGTGCCCCCCAGAACCTCCTGCGCTGGACCCTGACCCGCGCGATCAAGGAGACCCTGGTCCCGCCGACCGACTACGCGTACCCGCACATGGGCTGATCCGCCCACCCCCGAGCGACGGGCCGGGGAGCCTGACACCGATCAGGCTCCCCGGCCCGTTTCCATGTCCTGAGGGCTGTCCGGGCCCCCGCCCCGGACAGCGAACGCGCAGGTCAACGCGGTGTGACCGGGTCCACCGTCTCAGATAGTAGGAAGTCCGAGTAATTGGGCAGACAGGCGCGGTCCGCTCCCTTACTTTGGAAGAAGCCGAACGTCTCGCTCGATCCAGCGAATGGCGGTCGTGAGCCGGGCCCCGTGCAGGCAACCCCTGCGGCCGCAGCTCCCCGCCCCTTCCGGCGTCTCGTAACCCTCATTGCGCACAGCACGTGCGTCGAAGGAGTCGATCTGCCATGGCCGAGACGACCGTCAGCCGCCGGGTCCGCCACGCGACCCGCACCAGCGAGTCCGACCGCAAGAACGCCGCCGCCGCCCTCCAGCGCGCCCTCGACCGCCGCGACAACGGCGGCGAGACCGGCCACTGAGCCACCCCGGACCGGGAGCCGCACCCCGTGGGGTGCGGCGCGGCCTCAGCCGCCGCGCCGCACCTCGAAGTGGTCGATCCGCCGGCCGTCCTGCGCCAGCGCCGACACCTTCAGCCGCGGCCGCGGGCCGGGCCGCGCCTCCACCCTGAGCAGCGAGAAGCCGGTGTAGCGCACCCGCGACCAGTGCGCCGTCTCCGGCACCCGCTCCTTGTCCCGGCCCCAGTGGAAGGTCGGCACCGCGCGGTGCCGGCCGACGTGCCCCTCGTAGCTGTCCCTGACGCCCGAGGGGAAGGAGTACAGGTCGCGGCCGCCCCCGCCGGCGGTGACGTACACGATCCCGTCCCGGGCGGGGTCGGTGGAGCCGCCGACGGGCACCTCACGGCCCACCGCGCCGTTCCGGATGGCGTCCGTGCGCTCGTAGACGTGGTTGTGCCCGTTGATCACCAGGTCCACCCGGTGCCTGGCGAGCAGCGGCAGCCACTTCGCCCGCACCCCGCCGTCCGAGGCGTGCTGCGAGGTCGAGTACGCGCAGTGGTGGAAGAAGACGACCACGAAGTCCACGCCCGGCCTGGCCCGCAGCTCGCCCAGCTTCGCGTCCAGCCAGCGGGTCTGCCGGCCGTCACTGTGCCCGTGGTTGGCGGGGATCTCGTACGACACGTCGTTGGCGTCCAGCGCCACGAAGGCGGTGTTGCCGTAGGTGAACGCGTAGGCGCCCGGCGTCCCGCGCGGGTCGAACCCGCTGTCCGGCAGGGAGAACCGGGCGAGCTGGCCGCCGTAGCCGTCCGGCGAGTACCACGCCTCCATGTCGTGGTTGCCGGTCGTCACCATCCACGGCACCGACCGCGCGACCGGCTCGTTCTGCTTCAGGAACAGGTCCCAGAACGTGGGGTCGTAGCCGTCCGAGGTCTGCCCGGCGCCGTTGACGTCCGCGTAGCAGATGTCGCCCGCGTGCAGGTGGAAGGCCGGTTCCTGGCGCAGCACCACGTGGTCGTTGGCGTTCGCGGCCCGGCCGACCCCCTGGTCGCCGAAGGCGGTGAAGACGAAGCGCTCCGCCGCCGCGGGCGCCGTGCGGAACGAGGCGAGGGCGGTGCGGTGGGCGGGCGCGGCCGGGTCCCAGCCGTCGTGCCCGACCCCGTAGTAGTACGTCGTGCCCGGCCGCAGCCCGTCCAGAGCCGCGTGCAGGTAGTACTGCTCGACCGCCCGCCGCACCCCCGGTACCCCGGGCGTGCGCAGGTCGCGCAGCTCGGCCGGGACCCGGCGGCCGAGGTCGTCCGGGCGCGTCCCGAGGCGCAGATACGGCCGGCGCACCGCGAACGGCACCTGCCAGGAGACCCGCATCTGCGTCCTCGGGTCGGCGCCGAAGGCCAGGTGGCGGCCGAACGGCCGGATCACCGACCCGGAGACGCGGGAGGCGGCCGGGCCCGGCCGCGCCGCCGCGCCGGCACCGGAGCAGCCGGCCAGCAGCCCGCCCGCGACCGCGCCCGCCGTCACCAGGGTGCGGCGGGGGACCAGCCGGGCGCGCAGGTACTCGTACTGCTCGGCCATGCTCATCCGCTCCGCCAGCGGGCGCGGGATGCCGAAGTCGGGAGTCTCCATGGAGGGGAAGTTTCCACGGGGTTGCGACGGCCGAGCCACCCCGGGGTGAACGCCAGCCGACAGGATGACACCGCACCCGTCCCGGGTGTCCGCATCGCGGACAAGGCGTGTCATCCCCTGGGACGAGGAGTAGGGTGCCGACATGTCTCGCAGCATCAATCTCGCAGTGATCCCCGGTGACGGCATCGGCCAGGAGGTCGTGGCCGAGGGTCTCAAGGTCCTCTCCGCCGTCCTGCCGCAGGATGTGAAGCTGGAGACCCAGGAGTACGACTTCGGCGCCAAGCGGTACCACGCCACCGGTGAGACCCTCACCGACGCCGACCTCGACGCGCTCAAGCGGCACGACGCCATCCTGCTCGGCGCCATCGGCGACCCGTCCGTGCCGTCCGGCGTGCTGGAGCGCGGCTTCCTGCTCAAGCTCCGGTTCGCCTTCGACCACCACGTCAACCTGCGTCCGTCGAAGCTGCTCCCGGGTGTCGCCACCCCGCTCGCCGGCCAGCCCGAGATCGACTTCGTCGTGGTCCGTGAGGGCACCGAGGGCCCCTACACGGGCAACGGCGGCACCATCCGCAAGGGCACCGAGCACGAGGTCGCCACCGAGGTCTCCGTCAACACCGCCTTCGGGGTGGAGCGCGTGGTCCGCGACGCCTTCGCCCGCGCCCAGGCCCGCCCGCGCAAGAAGCTCACGCTGGTCCACAAGAACAACGTGCTGACCTTCGCCGGGCACCTGTGGACGAACGTCTTCAACAAGGTGGCCCAGGAGTTCCCCGAGGTCACCACCGACTACATCCACGTCGACGCGGCGACCATCTACCTGGTCACCGACCCGGCCCGGTTCGACGTGATCGTCACCGACAACCTCTTCGGCGACATCATCACCGACCTCGCCGCGGCCGTCTCCGGCGGCATCGGCGTGGCCGCCTCCGGCAACATCAACCCCGGCCGCGAGTTCCCGTCCATGTTCGAGCCGGTGCACGGCTCGGCCCCGGACATCGCGGGCCAGGGCAAGGCCGACCCCACCGCCACGGTCCTGTCCGTCGCCCTGCTGCTGCGCCACCTCGGCTACGACGGCGAGGCCGACCGCATCGACGCGGCGGTCACCGCGGACCTGACCGAGCGGGCCGGCAAGCCCGCCCGGAGCACCTCGGAGATCGGCGACGCCCTCGCCGTACGCGTAGCCGGCTGACCCGCCGAGCACGCCCAAGCCGCCGGGTCGCATCAGCGCCCGGCGGCTTTTCCTGTGCGGTCGCCGGGTGCCACCATCAACCCCGGGCCGCATTCACCCCGATTCCGTCCGCCGGGGCCCCGCGCGCGATAATCGAACGCGGAGCCGCGACATGAGGGAATGCTCGGACGTCCTCGCACTGGCCACCGGCCGGCCGGGCGTGCACGCGGCTCGTCACTACAACCGGTGAAGGACAACACATGACGACGCCCACGATCGAGCTCAAGCCCTCCGCCCACCCGCTCGCCGCCGCGGAGCGCGAGGCGATCCTGGCCAGCCCCGGATTCGGCCGCCACTTCACCGACCACATGGTGACGATCAAGTGGACCGAGGGCCGCGGCTGGCACGACGGCCAGCTCGTTCCGTACGCGCCGATCCCCCTCGACCCGGCCACCAACGTCCTGCACTACGCCCAGGAGATCTTCGAGGGCCTGAAGGCCTACCGCCGGCCCGACGGCTCGGTCGCCACCTTCCGCCCGGACCAGAACGCCAAGCGCTTCCAGCGTTCCGCGCGCCGCCTGGCGATGCCGGAGCTGCCGGTCGAGACGTTCATCGAGGCGTGCGACGTGCTGGTCCAGCAGGACAAGGACTGGGTGCCCGCGCACGGCGGCGAGGAGTCCCTCTACCTGCGCCCCTTCATGATCGCCACCGAGGTCGGCCTCGGCGTCAAGCCGGCCAACGAGTACCTCTTCATCGTCATCGCCTCCCCGGCCGGCGCCTACTTCCCGGGCGGTGTGCGCCCGGTGTCGATCTGGGTCTCCGAGGACCGCGTCCGCGCCGTCCCCGGCGGCATGGGCGACGCCAAGACCGGCGGCAACTACGCCGCCTCGCTGCTCGCCCAGGCCGAGGCCGCGGCCAAGGGCTGCGACCAGGTCTGCTACCTCGACGCGGTCGAGCACAAGTGGGTCGAGGAACTCGGCGGCATGAACCTGTACTTCGTCTACGGCGACCGGATCGTCACGCCCACGCTGACCGGCTCGATCCTGGAGGGCGTCACCCGTGACTCCCTGCTGGCCGTCGCCCGCGACCTCGGCTACAAGTCCGAGGAGGGCCGCGTCTCCGTCGAGCAGTGGCAGCGCGACTCCGAGAACGGCACGCTCACCGAGGTGTTCGCCTGCGGCACCGCGGCCGTGATCACCCCGGTCGGCACCGTCAAGCGGGACGGCGCCGAGTGGCGGCAGAGCGGCGGAGAGCCCGGCGAGGTCACCCTCCGCCTGCGCCGCGCCCTGCTGGACATCCAGCGCGGCACGGCCGAGGACCGGCACGGCTGGATGCACGAGCTGGCCTGACGCCCCCGGCCAGCCCTCAGCGCTCGGCGCCCACGCCCGCGGCCGCCGCGGACTCCTGGTCCGCGGCGGCCGTGGGCCGTTCCGGGGTGAGCGTCAGCAGCACGTAGACCAGCCCGCCGACGGCGCCCGACAGCAGGAAGCTGCAGTCCACCCCGCCGGTCAGGCCCAGCAGCGGGCCCTCGTACGACGGCAGGGACACCGCCAGCAGGCCGACGGCCGCGCCGGCCGCCCAGGAGACGGTGGCCCGCGGGTTCCAGCCGGCCCGGTACCAGTAGATCCCGCCCCGCGAGCGGCGGTTGAAGACCTGGAGGGCGTCGGCGTCGTACACACCGCGGCAGCGGACGAAGCCGATGAGGGTGATGACCGCCCACGGGGTGCCGATCGCGGTGAGCAGCAGCACGAAGGACGTCATGGCGGACTGCGCGTTCCAGGCGTAGTGCCCGGCGAAGACGCAGGCCGTGGCCACCACGGCGACCGTGCAGGTGGCGCGGGCGCGGGAGGCGCGGGGCAGGATCGCGTCCAGGTCGAGGCCCATCGAGTACAGCATCAGGCCCGCGTTGCCGACCGAGCCCGCGGAGGCGGACAGCAGCAGCGGCAGCAGGTACCAGGCGGGCGAGGCGGAGACCAGGGGACCGGCGTAGTCGCCGGCCGCGCGGGCCGCGTAGGCCGTGAAGGTGCCGAACAGCTGCGGCACCAGCAGACCCAGGACCAGGCCGAGCCAGGTCGCGTGCAGCACGCGGCGGCCGGAGTGGCGCGCGGGGGAGATGTAGCGGGTGTAGTCGCCGAGCAGCGTGATGAACGCGATCGGCCCGGACAGCCCCGCCGCCACCGCCGCGAGGAACCAGGTCGGCCAGAAGGAGCCCAGCAGGTAGCCGCCGGCGTCCGCGAGCGGCGAGGTGCCGAAGCGCGGGGCGTAGGCGAGGACGCCGAGGGCCAGCAGGGCGGTCATGCCGACGGCCAGTACCCGGGACATGGCGAGCAGTACCCGGTAGCCGTAGACCGCGCCCGCGACCGTCGCCGCGGCGAGCAGCGCGTAGACGACGGCGTACGACAGTCCGTCCGCGCGCAGCCCGAACAGCCGGCCGAGCACGCTCACCATCACGTCACCGCCGATCCACACGGTCAGGGCGGTGTAACCGAGGGCCAGCAGCAGGCCCACCACCGAGCCGACGAGCCGGCCGCGCACGCCGAACTGGGCGCCCGAGGAGGTGGACAGGTTGGTCGCGGTGCGCAGGGAGACCAGGGCGAGCGGGGCGGTGAACACGGTGCCGACCACGGTGCCCGCGACGACCGCGCTCACCGAGGCCCACCAGCCGAGCCCGAACGACGCCGGCAGCCAGCCGAAGATGATCACCCCGAGGCAGAGGTTGGAGCCGAGCAGGATCGAGACCAGGTCCCGTGGCCCGCTGGTCCGCTCCTCCTCCGGGATGGTGTCGACACCGCGCTGTTCGATCGGCATGGCTGGTCTCCTTCGACGCCGCCTACGGTTTGAGCGACGTTCAATGTGTCGTGAACAGCGGTCGTGGGTCAATGCTTCTGTTTCATGAAGAGTGTGTTTAGAGTGATGTTCTAAACTGTGGAAGGCAAGGAGGTGCCGCGTCGTGAGACTCACCCCCACCGAACGTGACCGGTTGCTGCTCTTCGGAGCGGCCGAGCTGGCCCGGGCCCGCCGGGCCCGCGGCCTCCGGCTGAACGTGCCGGAGGCGACCGCGCTGATCGCGGACACCGTCTGCGAGGCCGCGCGGGACGGCAGGCGGCTCGCGGAGGCCATCGAGGCGGCCCGGTCCGTCCTCGGCCCCGAGGACGTGCTGCCGGGGGTGGCCGACGTGGTCACCGAGGTCCACGTCGAGGCGGTCTTCGACGACGGTTCCCGGCTCGCCGTGGTCTGCGACCCCATCGGCGCCGGGACGGGCGAGGACGGCCCGGGCGCGCTGCTGCCGGGACCGCAGCACACCGAGCCCGGGCCCGCCGTCCGGCTGCGGGTCACCAACACCGCGACCGTGCCGGTCTCCGTCACCTCCCACTTCCACTTCTTCGAGGCCAACCCGCGGCTGGACTTCCCGCGGGAGAGGTCCTACGGCATGCGGCTCGCCGTGCCCGCCGGCTCCTCGGTCCGGTTCGGGCCCGGCGAGAGCGCGGAGGTCGGGCTGGTGCCGATCGGCGGCGCGCGGATCGCGATCGGCTTCGCCGGCCTGGTGGACGGGCCGCTGGACGCACCGGGGGCCCGTGAGGAGGCCCTGCGCCGGGCCGCCGCCTGCGGCTACCTCGGCATCACACCGGACGGCAGCACACCGGACGGCAGCACACGGGAAGGGGACGAGCGATGAGCCGCTCCAAGGGCCGGGAGATCAGCCGCGCCACCCAGGTCGACCCGCACGCGTACGCCGCCACGCACGGCCCCCGGGCCGGCGACCGCGTCCGGCTCGGCGACTCCGGCCTCGTCGTCCGGGTCGAGTCGGACGCCCAGAAGTACGGCGACGAGTTCCTCGCCGGCTTCGGCAAGACCGCCCGCGACGGACTGCACCTGAAGGCCGCCGCCGTCCGCGACACCTGCGACGTCGTGATCAGCAACGTCCTCGTGATCGACGCCGCGCAGGGCATCCGCAAGGTCTCGATCGGCATCCGCGAGGGCCGGATCTGCGCCGTCGGACGCGCGGGGAACCCGGACACCCTCGACGGGGTCGACGTCGTCGTGGGCACGGGCACGTCCATCGTCTCCGGCGAGGGCCTGATCGCCACCGCCGGCGCCGTCGACACCCATGTCCACCTGCTGTCGCCGCGGATCATGGAGGCCTCGCTGGCCTCCGGCGTCACCACGATCATCGGGCAGGAGTTCGGCCCGGTGTGGGGGGTCGGCGTCAACTCGCCGTGGGCGCTGCGGCACGCCTTCAACGCCTTCGACGCCTGGCCGGTCAACATCGGCTTCCTGGGCCGCGGCTCGTCCTCGCACGACGCTCCCCTGGTCGAGGCGCTGGCCGAGGGCGGGGCCTCGGGGTTCAAGGTGCACGAGGACATGGGCGCCCACACCCGTGCCCTGGACACCGCCCTGCGGGTCGCGGAGGAGCACGACGTCCAGGTCGCCCTGCACAGCGACGGCCTCAACGAGTGCCTCTCGGTCGAGGACACCCTCCGCGTCCTGGAGGGCCGCACGATCCACGCCTTCCACATCGAGGGCTGCGGCGGCGGGCACGTGCCCAACGTGCTGAAGATGGCCGGGGTCCCGAACGTCATCGGCTCCTCCACCAACCCGACCCTGCCCTTCGGCCGGGACGCGGTCGCCGAGCACTACGGCATGATCGTCTCCGTCCACGACCTGAAGACCGACCTGCCCGGCGACGCGGCCATGGCCCGCGACCGCATCCGGGCCGGCACGATGGGCGCCGAGGACGTGCTGCACGACCTGGGCGCGATCGGCATCACCTCCTCCGACGCCCAGGGCATGGGCCGCGCGGGCGAGACGGTCCGGCGCACCTTCGCCATGGCGGGGAAGATGAAGGCCGAACTGGGCCCGATGGAGGGCGACGGCGAGGGCGACGACAACGCCCGCGTCCTGCGCTACATGGCCAAGCTGACCATCAACCCGGCCATCGCCCACGGTCTCGCGCACGAGGTCGGCTCGATCGAGGCCGGCAAGCTCGCCGACATCGTGCTGTGGCGCCCCGAGTACTTCGGCGCCAAGCCGCAGCTCGTCCTCAAGTCCGGCTTCCCGGCGTACGGCGTGGTCGGCGACCCCAACGCGGCCACCGACACCTGCGAACCGCTCGTGCTCGGACCGCAGTTCGGCGCGCACGGCAGCACGCCCGCCGACATCTCGGTCGCCTTCGTCGCCCAGGCCGCCGTGGACCAGGGCAACGACACGATGCCCACCCGCCGCCGCCGGGTCGCGGTGCGCGGCACCCGGGGGATCGGCCCGGCCGACCTGCGCCTGAACGCCCGCGTCGGAGCGGTCGACGTCGACCAGCGCACCGGCCTGGTCACCCTCGACGGCGACCCGCTGCGCTCCGAGCCCGCCGAGTCCGTCTCCCTCAACCGCCTCTACTTCCTCTAAGGACCCGACGATGAGCACCCCCGCCGCCGACGGCTTCCGCATGCCCGCCGAGTGGGCCCCGCACGAGCGCACCTGGATGGCGTGGCCGGGCCCCAACCCCACCTTCGACGACCCGGACGACCTCGCCCTCTCCCGTGCCGCCTGGGCCTCGGTCGCCCGCGCCGTGCTGCGCTTCGAGCCGGTGACGGTGGTCTGCGGCCCCGGCCAGTCGGCCGCGGCCCGGACCCTGCTGGGCCCCGGCGTCGCCACCGTCGAACGGGACCTGGACGACGCCTGGATGCGGGACATCGGTCCCACCTTCCTCACCGACGGCCAGGGCCGGCTGGGCGCCGTGGACTGGACGTTCAACGGCTGGGGCGCCCAGCACTGGGCCCGCTGGGAGCACGACGCCAAGATCGCCTCGTTCGTCGCCGACCGCGCGGGCGCGAAGGCGTACGCCTCGAAGCTGGTCAACGAGGGCGGCGCCATCCACGTCGACGGCGAGGGCACCGTGCTGCTCACCGAGACCGTGCAGCTCGGCCCCGAGCGCAATCCGCACTGGTCGCGTGAGGAGGTCGAGGCCGAGATCCACGCCCACCTCGGCACCCGGAAGGCGATCTGGCTGCCGCGCGGCCTGACCGGCGACTACCCTCCCCACGGCTTCGGCACCCTCGGACACGTCGACATCGTCGCCGCCTTCGCCCGCCCCGGGGTCGTCGTCGCCCACCACCAGCCGGACCCGGCCCACCCCGACCACGAGGTGACCCGGGAGGTCATCGGCCGGCTGAGGTCCGCGACCGACGCGCGCGGCCGCCGTCTCGAGGTGGTCGAGGTGCCCGCCCCGACCGCCCTGGAGGCCGACGGCCACTGGGCCGACTACTCCTACATCAACCACTACCTGTGCAACGGCGGGGTCGTGCTGTGCGGCTTCGACGACCCGCGCGACGAGATCGCCGCCGGGATCTTCCGCCGCCTCTTCCCCGAGCGGACCGTCACCCTCGTGGACGCCCGTACGATCTTCTCCGGTGGCGGTGGCATCCACTGCATCACCCAGCAGCAGCCGAAGGTCTGACACGTACCGGACCCCTGACGTACAGGAGCAGCAGATGGCCGGTGCGGCCCGTCCGCGCAGGAACGCGCCGCCGCGCGAGGAGGTCCTCGTCGCAGCCATGGACATGATCGCCGAGCGCGGTCTGGAGAAGCTCACCATGGCGGCCCTCGGGCGCGAGGTCGGGATGAGCAGCGGCCATCTGCTGTACTACTTCCACTCCAAGGACGAGCTGCTGCTGCGGACCCTGGAGTGGAGCGAGGGCCGGCTGGGCGCCGAGCGCGGCCGGCTGCTCACCCGGCCGGGCACCGCCCGGGAGCGCCTGGAGGCGTACGTCGACCTGTACGTGCCCGACGGCCACCGCGACCCGCACTGGACGCTGTGGCTGGAGGTCTGGAACCGCTCGCAGAACGCCGACGACGCCGCCCGCGAGCGGCAGGCCGCCATCGAGGGCGCCTGGCACCGCGACCTGGTCGCCCTGATCGCCGAGGGCGTCTCGCGCGGCGAGTTCCGCCCGGTCGACGCCGACCGCTTCGCCGCCCGGCTGCGGGCCCTGCTGGACGGCTTCTCCATCCACGTCGCCATCGGTCTGCGCGGCACGGACCGCCCGCAGGTGATCTCCCACGTCCGGGAGTTCCTCGACCAGGCGCTCGTCACGGTGGACGCCTGACGACCGCATCCTGAGACGGTCCGTGGACCGGGGGCGGTGCTGTGCCAGACTGCCTGCGTGCTCTCGCTCACCATGATTATGGGCAGCAGGCGCGCCGGTCCGCAGTGACCACCTACGTACGACCAGGTGCGGGTGGCCACCGTCGTCCTCGACCCGCGCGCAGACCTCTCGCACCCGCGAGGGGTTTTTTCGTTTTCCGGCCCACCCGAAGCCGGGAGCGGAGCGCGAGGGACCATTGGGGGGACGGTTGGAGCCGGTCATTCCGGTTAGACCGAAGATTCACAATCAGGAGCCTTGAGACCATGACCGAGACGGCAACCAGCGAGCTCGACGACTCGTTCCACGTCTTCGACACCACGCTGCGCGACGGCGCGCAGCGCGAGGGCATCAACCTCACCGTCGCGGACAAGCTCGCCATCGCACGGCACCTGGACGACTTCGGCGTCGGCTTCATCGAGGGCGGCTGGCCCGGCGCGAACCCGCGGGACACCGAGTTCTTCGCCCGCGCGCAGGCCGAGATCGACTTCAAGCACGCCCGTCTGGTCGCCTTCGGCGCCACCCGCCGGGCCGGCGCGAAGGCCGCCGAGGACCCGCAGGTCAGGGCGCTCCTGGAGTCGGGCGCCCCGGTGATCACCCTGGTCGCCAAGTCCCACGACCGGCACGTGGAGCTGGCGCTGCGCACCACGCTGGACGAGAACCTGGAGATGGTCCGCGACACGGTGTCCTACCTGCGGGACCAGGGCCGCCGGGTCTTCGTCGACTGCGAGCACTTCTTCGACGGCTACCGCGCGAACCCCGAGTACGCCAAGGCCGTCGTACGCGCCGCCGCCGAGGCCGGCGCCGACGTCGTCATCCTCTGCGACACCAACGGCGGCATGCTCCCCGCCCAGGTGCACGCGGTCGTCTCCACGGTCCTCGCCGACACCGGCGCCCGGCTCGGCATCCACGCCCAGGACGACACCGGCTGCGCGGTCGCCAACACGCTCGCCGCGGTCGACGCGGGCGCCACCCAGGTGCAGTGCACGGCCAACGGCTACGGCGAGCGCGTCGGCAACGCCAACCTCTTCCCGGTCGTGGCGGCCCTGGAGCTGAAGTACGGCAAGAAGGTGCTGCCGGAGGGCCGGCTGCGCGAGATGACCCGGACCTCCCACGCCATCGCCGAGGTCGTCAACCTCACCCCCTCCACCCACCAGCCGTACGTGGGCGTCTCCGCGTTCGCGCACAAGGCGGGCCTGCACGCGTCGGCCATCAAGGTCGACCCGGACCTGTACCAGCACATCGCCCCCGAGCTGGTCGGCAACACCATGCGCATGCTGGTCTCCGACATGGCGGGCCGCGCCTCGGTCGAGCTGAAGGGCAAGGAGCTCGGCGTCGACCTCGGCGGCGACCGGGAGCTGGTCGGCCGGGTGGTCGAGCGGGTCAAGGAGCGCGAGCTCGCGGGCTACACCTACGAGGCCGCCGACGCCTCCTTCGAGCTGCTGCTGCGCGCCGAGGTCGAGGGCAGGCCGCTGAAGTACTTCGACGTCGAGTCCTGGCGGGCCATCGTCGAGGACCGGCCCGACGGCACCCACGCCAACGAGGCCACGGTCAAGCTGTGGGCCAAGAGCGAGCGGATCGTCGCCACCGCGGAGGGCAACGGCCCGGTCAACGCCCTGGACCGGGCGCTGCGCGTGGCCCTGGAGAAGATCTACCCCCAGCTCGCCAAGCTGGACCTGGTGGACTACAAGGTCCGCATCCTGGAGGGCGTGCACGGCACCTCCTCCACCACCCGGGTGCTGATCTCCACCTCCGACGGGGCCGGCGAGTGGTCCACGGTCGGCGTCGCCGAGAACGTCATCGCCGCCTCGTGGCAGGCCCTGGAGGACGCCTACACCTACGGGCTGCTGCGGGCCGGGGTCGAACCGGCCGAGTGACGGCACGAGCGCACCGCACCCCCGTCCCCGGGAGCGCGGTGCGCCACCGCGCCGCACCGGGCCGGCCGGAGCCGGGGCGGGTCAGGGCGCGCGCCAGATGTTGTCGAAGGCCGCGTTCTCGATCCGCCGCCGCTGCCGTACGCCCTCCAGCTCCGTCAGCGCGTGGTTGACGGCGGCCAGCACGGTGACGACCGCCTCGTCGAGGCCCTCCCCGGCCTGTCCGCCGTCCCCGAGGCCCAGGGCCGCCGCGAGACCGGCGAGCACCGGCTCGTGGGACTCCCACCGGCCGGTGGCGTGCCGGCGCGCCTCCGTGCCGGCGGCCGCGTCGGCCTTCGGGCGGTACGGCAGCCAGTGCCGGCGCTCGCCGGTGAGCTGCCCCCGGGCGTCCAGGTCGTCGAGGTAGACCCCGGTCAGTCCCTCCCCGCGGCGCCACAGCCAGTCCTCGACCGTCTCGTACGGCTCCCGCCGCACGAGCGCGGCGCCCGCCTCGTCCAGGAGCCGGTCACCCAGGGCCAGCGGCGGGCCCGGCACGATGCGCTCGTCGTCCAGGGTGAGCGCCCGGGCGCCGAGGAGGTCGATCAGCTCGGCACCCGCGAGGGCCAGCGACAGGTCGCCCTGCTCCACCGGACGGTCCCCGGGGACGTCCGTGGCGACGATGAACAGGTCCTGCGGTGTGGTCATGTCGGCTTCCCCTCCGGGCTCGCGGCTCCCCGCACCACCAGCATGTGCGGAGGGCCGCCGATCCGCAGCACGGCGGCCCCCGCCGTGTCCCGCCCCTCGGGGGCGGGACACGGCCGTCCTACTGGAGCTTCCACTTCTGGTTGGCCGCGCCCGTGCACGACCAGATCTGGGCCCGCGTCCCGTTCGCCGACGAGTTGTCCGTGACGTCGAGGCACTTGTTCGCCGCCGTGTTCACCACGTCACCGGTGGACGCGTCGTACGACCACTTCTGCGCGCCGGTGCCGTTGCAGTCGTACAGCTGGACCTTGGCCCCGTCCGCGGTGGAGGCCGAGGTCACGTCCAGGCACTTGCCGAGGGCCCGGACGGACCCGTCGCCCGGCAGCGTCCACTGCTGCGCCGTGCTGCCGTTGCAGTCGTAGAGCTGCACCGACGCGCCGTTCGCGCTGGACGCGCCCGCCACGTCCAGGCACTTGCCCGCGAGCCCCACGAAGGCGCCGGAGCGGCCGCCGCCGCCCGACTGGGTGCCGGACCAGGTGAAGGTCGCCGAGGTCCTGCCGGGCAGCGAGTAGGTGGCGTGCTGCGCACCCCAGTTGACGGTCACCGACCTGGCGGACGACGAGCCGTTGTACGCGATCAGCGCCTTGCTGCCGTCCGGGTTGCGCCACGCCACGTTGGGCACGGTGGTCGAGGCCGTGGAGGCGATGCGCTGGGCGCCCGGGCGGACGAACTTCGTCAGGTGGCCCATGTCGTAGTACTCGACGGTGTAGTCGACCGTCCCGCTCGCGCCGTCCCCGTTGTGCACGGTGACCAGGCCGGTGCAGGTGCCGCAGCCGCCGTTGTGCGGGCCCATGTTCTGGTCCACCGCGAGCGACCACTTGGTCACCGACTTCGCCCAGTTGCGCGTGTAGTCGATGATGTTGGACATGTCCTCGCGCTGCTGGTCGGCGATCCAGGTGCCGCCGGAGTGCTCGGTGCCGAAGGCGTCCAGCGTGGGGTACTGGTCGTGCACGCTCGTCTGCTTGCCGATGTCACCGCCGTAGCCGTGCCAGGCGATCCCGCCGAAGTTGGGGTGGTTGCGCACGGCCGGGTCGTCCACCGTCTGGGCGGCGTAGGAGTCGTAGACGTCCCAGTTCCAGTCGTGCGCCAGGACCTTGGTGGTGAGCCCCGCCGCCTGCAGCTTCGGCAGCAGCTCGTTCTTGGTGAAGTACGCCAGCCCGTTCCCGTTCCAGCTCATCGACGGGTAGCCGGAACAGCAGGTCGGCTCGTTCTGCGCGGTGACGTAGGAGACGTTCACGCCCTGGTCCCGGTACGCCTGGAGGTACTTCACGAAGTAGGAGGCGTACGCGCCGTAGTCCTCGGCCTTCAGCCAGCCGCCGTTGAGCGAGCCGCTGTCCTTCATCCAGGCGGGGGCCGTCCACGGCGAGGCCATCACCGTCAGGGCCGGGTCGAGCTGCAGTGCCTGCCTGGTCAGCGGGACGACGTCCGCGAGGTCGTGCGCGAGGGAGAACCTGGCCAGCGAGGTGTCGGTCTGGCCCGCGGGCACGTCGTCGTAGGTGTACCCGTACCGCGCCAGGTCCGAGGCGCCCATGGGGTTGCGCAGGAACGACAGCCCGATCCCGTCCGACGGCGAGAACAGCTTGCGCATGGTCGCGTCCCGGGTGCTCGCGGACAGCGCCCCGCTGCTGTTCATCAGCCAGGCGGCGGTGTCCGTGAAGGACGCGCCGCCGCCGGTGAAGGTCTGGTAGCGGGTGTTCTCGTCGACGGTGATGTTCTCGCCGCCGCCACCGGTGCCGGACTGGAAGGCGAACGGCGTCTGGGCCTGGAGACCGCGTACGACGTGCCGTCCGGCGGAGTCGTCGGTGGTGGTGAGCCACGCGGTGACCTGTTCGCCGGCCGCGTGCGCGGACGGTGCGCCGAGGGTCGTCAGCCCGGCGGCGGCCAGCAGGCCGGCCAGCAGCAGCCGGGTGGTGCGCAGGGGGGTTCTCATGGTGCGTCGCCCTTCTGGGGAGAGCCAACGTGCCGGAAGTGTGGGGGGACTTGCAGCGCCCGGCCGTCCTGACGTGCCGTCTTGACGGTTGTGTGGGCCCCCAGTTAACTCATGCTGTGAGCTAAGTCATGAGTGAACCATGAGAGCCGAGGGAAGGTCCATGCGCAGAACCGCCCTGCTCGTCTCCGCCGCACTCCTCACCGGTCTGCTCCCCTGGGCGACCGCGCGAGCCGCCGACGACCCGCCACCCGTCCCCGTCGACCGCTTCGAGGGCGAGGTCCCCTTCGCCTCCCAGCCCGCCGAGGGCATCTTCACCTGGGGGAGCGACTCCGACGACCCGCCGGCGCTGCAACTCGCCGCACGCTCCGACGCCCCCGAGGGCGCCAAGGTCCTCAGCGGCAGCTACGACATCAGCGGCTACGGCGGCTTCTCCCACGACTTCGCCGCCGGGGAACCCGCTCACGACTGGTCGGCGCACCGGGGCATCCGCTTCTGGTGGGACGGCCAGGCGGACGGCAGGAAGATCGCCTTCGAGATCAAGGACGGCGGCCACGACGGCGAGGCCTCGGAACTCTGGACCACCTCCTTCACCGACGACTTCACCGGCTGGAAGCAGGTCGAGCTCCCCTTCACCGACTTCGCCTACCGCACCGACTACCAGCCGGTCGGCGGCATCGACCACGTCCTCGGCCTCGACCGGATGTGGGGCTACGCCGTCACCCTCCCCGTCGGCGTCAAGGGGCGGTTCGCGATGGACGGCGTCGAGCTGTACGGCCGCGCCGACCAGTCGCTGCGCGCCTCCGTCACGACCGACACGGCCGTCCGCACCGTCACCGAAGGCGGCACCGCCAAGGTCGGGATCACCGTGGCCACCACCGGCTCGGCGCCCCTGGACGAACCGGTGACCGTCACCTACGCGACCCGCACGGACGGCACCGCCGAGCCCGGCCGGGACTACACCCCGGTCTCCGGCACCCTCACCTTCCCGGCCGGCACGGCCTCCGGCACCACCCGGACCGTCGAGGTGCGCACCCTGAGGGACAAGACGGCCGAGCCCGCCGAGACCGTCCCGCTGGGGCTCACCGTGACCGGCGCCAAGGCGCCCGCCGAGACCCCGCAGGTCGTCATCGACGCCCACGGACTGCCCTACCTGGACCCGAAACTGCCGGTGCGCAAGCGGGTCGCGGACCTCCTGGGCCGGATGTCCCTGGCGGAGAAGGCGGGCCAGATGACCCAGGCCGAGCGCGGGGCCGTGGGCACCGGGGCCGACGTCGCCACGTACGCCCTCGGCTCGCTGCTGTCCGGCGGCGGCTCGACCCCCACGCCCAACACCCCGGCGGCCTGGGCGAAGATGACCGACGGCTTCCAGCTGCGCGCCCGGGCGACCCGCTTCCAGATCCCGCTGATCTACGGCGTCGACGCGGTGCACGGCCACAACAACCTGGTCGGCGCCACGGTCATGCCGCACAACATCGGCATCGGCGCCACCCGCGACCCCGCTCTCGCCGAACGGACGGGCGCGGTGACCGCCGCCGAGGTACGGGCCACCGGAGTCCCCTGGGACTTCGCGCCCTGCCTGTGCGTGAGCCGTGACGAGCGCTGGGGCCGCTCCTACGAGTCCTTCGGCGAGGACCCGGCGCTGGTCGAGTCGATGGAGACCGTCGTCCAGGGCCTCCAGGGCCGCGCGAACGGCGCCGACCTGCGCCGGAACGACAAGGTGCTCGCCACCGCCAAGCACTTCGTCGGCGACGGCGGCACGGAGTACGGCTCCTCGACCACGGGCACGTACAAGATCGACCAGGGCGTCACCAAGGTCACCCGGCAGGAGCTGGAGGCCGTGCACCTGGCGCCGTTCCGCACGGCCGTCGACCGGGGCGTCGGCACCGTCATGCCGTCGTACTCCTCGCTCGACGTGCTCGGCGACGGGCAGGGCCCCGTCAAGATGCACGCCCGGGCCGACATGATCAACGGCGTCCTCAAGGGCCGCATGGGCTTCGGCGGCTTCGTCATCAGCGACTGGAACGCCATCGACCAGCTCCCCGGCGACTATCCGGCCCACGTCCGCACCGCGGTCGACGCCGGTGTCGACATGATGATGGTGCCCTACGGCTACAAGGAGTTCAGCTCCACCCTGGCCGACGAGGTGAAGGCCGGCCGGGTCACCGAGCGGCGGATCGACGACGCGGTCTCCCGGATCCTCACCCAGAAGTTCCGCCTCGGCCTGTTCGAGCACCCCTACGCCGACACCGCCGGCGCCGCCGCCATCGGCTCCCCGGCCCACCGGGCCGTGGCCCGCGCCGCCGCCGCCGAGTCGCAGGTGCTGCTGAAGAACAGCGGGGGACTGCTGCCCCTGAAGAAGAGCCAGAAGGTGTACGTCGCCGGCTCGAACGCCGACGACATCGGCAACCAGAGCGGCGGCTGGACCGTCACCTGGCAGGGCTCGTCGGGGAACATCACCCCGGGCACCACCATCCTCCAGGGCATGCGCGAGGCGGGCGGGCACGTCACCTACTCCAAGGACGCCTCCGCCCCCACCGCCGGGTACGACGTCGGCGTGGTCGTCGTCGGCGAGACCCCCTACGCGGAAGGGGTCGGCGACGTGGGCAACGGCCACGAGCTGACGCTGTCCGCCGCCGACCAGGCGGCCGTGGACAAGGTCTGCGCGGCCATGAAGTGCGCGGTCCTGATCGTCTCCGGGCGCCCGCAGCTCATCGGCGACCGGCTCGGCCGGATCGACGCGCTGGTGGCCTCCTGGCTGCCCGGCACCGAGGGCGGGGGCGTCGCCGACGTCCTGTACGGCAGCCGCCCCTTCACCGGACAGCTCCCGGTCACCTGGCCCAGGTCCGCCGCCCAGCTGCCGATCAACGTGGGCGACTCCGCGTACGACCCGCAGTTCCCCTACGGCTGGGGCCTGACCACCCGCACCCGCGTCCCGCACGGCGGCGAGGCGGCCCTGCGCGCCCTCGCCAAGGCGGCGGCCGCGGCCGAACGGGCCGGCGCCGGCCGCGTCGGGCGCGAGCTGGTCACCGAGGCGCGGCTGATCGTCCAGGAGAAGGTGGGCGAGCGGATCGACGCGGCGGTGTCCGGACCCTTCGCCGACGCCGACCACCTCCTGCTGACCGGCCACTACGGGAAGGCGGTGCGGAAGCTGACCCAGGCGTACCGGGCCGCCTAGCCTCGTGCCTCCCACGGGGGCACATATCACCGGTACCGGGAGGCTTCGGGTAGCGTCGAAGGATGAAGGCCGTCCTGCGGACCCGAAGGCTCCCGGCACTGCTGCTGGCCGCCCTGCTGCTCCTGCTCGTGGCCGGGCCGGCGCCGGGGGCGAGGGCGGCCGAGGGGGTACGGGCGGCGACCGGCGTGTCCACGATCGCCGAGGCCCTGCGCAGGGGCCCGGTCTACGTCGACCCGGCCGCCTCCGGCCAGTTGACCGCCGCCGGCGCCGACACGCTCGCCCGCGAGATCAAGGACGCGAACAAGCCCCTGTTCCTCGTGGTGCTGCCCGCCGGATACCCGACGCGGAACCTCTTCTCCGCCCTGCGCACGGCCACCGGCGTCACCGGCCTGTACGCCGTCCGCCTCGGCGACCGGTTCGACGCCCGCGCCGACTCCTCGGTCCTGCCGCGCACCGCGGTGCGCAACCTCGTCACCAGTGTCCAGGGGGAGGACGCCAGGACCCAGCTCTCCGACTTCACCCACCGCGCCCTGGCCCACATGGGCGGCCACGCCCCCGCTTCCTGGGGCTCGTCGGCGCCGGGCGGGGGAGGGGTCTCCGGCACGACGCTGATCACCACGGCCGCGGTCCTGGTGGCCGGGGGCGCGGGCGCCTACGCCCTCGTCCGCCGCAACCGCCGCCGCCGGGACGAGGAGCAGCGGGCCGCCCTCGACCGGCTGCGGGTGGTCGTCGACGAGGACATCACCGCTTTCGGCGAGGAACTGGACCGGCTGGACTTCCACCCGGCGGAGGCGGGCGCCGACGACGCCATGCGCGCGGACTACGAACGGGCGCTCGACGCCTACGAGCAGGCGAAGCAGCGCATGGCCGAGGCCCGCGGCCCCGAGGACGTCCGCGCGGTCACCGAGGCGCTGGAGGACGGCCGCTTCTCGCTCGCCCTGCTGGCCGCCCGCCGCGAGGGCCGCCCCCTCCCGGAGCGCCGGCCGCCCTGCTTCTTCGACCCCCGCCACGGGCCGTCCGTCACCGACGCCGCCTGGACCCCGCCCGGCGGCGCCCCGCGCGAGGTCCCGGTCTGCGCGGCCGACGCCACCCGGCTGGCCGACGGCCGCGACCCGGTGATCCGCGAGGTGGACACCGACCTCGGCCGCCGCCCCTACTGGGACGCGGGCCCGGCCTACGGACCCTGGGCCGGCGGCTACTTCGGCGGCGGCATCCTGCCCGGCCTGCTCGTCGGCACCGTGCTCGGCAGCATGATGGCGGCCCCGTCCTACGCGGCCGACTACGACCCCGGCCACGGCGAACCGGGCGGCGCCGACTTCGGCGGCTACCAGGGCGGCGACGTCTCGGGCGCGGACTTCGACCCCGGCGACTTCAGCGGCGGCTTCGGGGACGGCGGCGGCTTCGACGGGGGCGGTGACGGGGGAGGCGACTTCGGCGGAGGCTTCTGACGCCCGGGCCGGTGAGTGACGGACCCGGCGGTCCGTCGTTGAGGGAAACGTACTTCCGGGAAACGTACTTCCCTCAACGCTGCCGGAGCTGCTCATGTCCCCTCGCTCGCACCTCGCCAAGCCCCCCGACATGTTCGCGCGTGACTGGGAGTGGAGCGAGCTCACCGCGTTCGCCGCCGACGAGGGCCCCGAGGCCACGATGGCCGTCGTGTCCGGCCGGCGCCGCCAGGGCAAGTCCTTCCTGCTCGACTCCCTGGCGCGGGCGGCCGGCGGCTTCTACTTCTGCGCGTACGAGGCCACGGAGGCCGAGTCGTTGCGCCGCATCGGCGAGGAGCTCGGTCAGTACAGCGGCAGCCTCGCGCCGATGCGGTTCGACCGCTGGGAGCAGGCCGTCGACGCGCTGCTCGCGCTGGGGAAGGAGCGGCCCGTCCCGGTGGTCATCGACGAGTTCCCCTACCTGGCCCGGGCGACGGCGTCCCTGCCCTCGATCCTCCAGGTCGCCTACGGGCCCCGCCGCCCCGAACGCCTGGAGTCCCGCACCCGGATGCTCCTGTGCGGCAGTTCCCTGTCGTTCATGGGCAGGCTCCTGAGCGGCACCTCGCCGCTGAGGGGCCGCGCCGGTATGGAGCTCGTCCTCCAGCCACTGGACTTCCGCCAGGCAGCCGCCTTCTGGGGCATCGACGACCCGCGCCTCGCCCTTCTCGTGCACAGCGTCGTCGGCGGAACCCCGGCCTACCGGAGGGAGTTCGTACGGGACGACACCCCGGCCGGTCCGGCCGACTTCGACGCCTGGGTCTGCCGTACGGCGCTCTCGCCCAGTTCCCCGCTCTACCGTGAGGCCCGCTACCTCCTCGCCGACGAGTCGGACCTCCGGGACCGGGCGCTGTACCACTCCGTGCTCGCGGCCCTCGCCTCGGGGAACGCCACCGCCGGACGTATCGCCGCATGCCTGGAGCGGCCGGTCAGCGACATCACCCACCCCCTCACCGTCCTCCAGGACTGCGGCCTCGTACGCAAGGAGGCCGACGCCTTCCGCAGGAACCGCAGCGTCTACCGAGTGGGCGAGCCGCTCATCGCCTTCGACCACGCCATCTCACGGCCGAGGCTCCCCCTGCTCGACCGGGGGATGGCGGAGCAGGTCTGGCGGAGTTCGCGCCCGCGCTTCCTGTCCGCCGTCGTGGGGCCGCACTTCGAGCAGATCTGCCGGGAGTGGGTGGCTCACTTCGCCGCACCGGAGACCTTCGGCGGCATGCCGATCGACGTGACGTACGGAACGGTGCCGGACCAGGCGGGGCGGACCAGTCACGAGATCGACGTCGTCGTACGCGGGGCGGTCGGGCAGGACAGCGGAGTCCTGTTGTCCCTCGGTGAGGCCAAGTGGGACCAGGTGATGGGCGTGGGGCACCTGGAGCGGCTCCGTCGTGCGGCGACGCTGCTCGACGGACGCGGCGTCGACGTGTCGGCGGTGCGGCTCGCCTGCTACAGCGGCGCGGGCTTCACGGAGGAACTCCGTGACGCGGGTGCCCGGGGCGAGGTGGTGCTGGTGGACCTGCGACGGCTGTACGGGGGTGAGTAGCCCCCGGCGTCGGCACCCGTCCCGCGGGACGACACGCGAGCGCCCGCCCTCCCCCGTGGCGGGGGACCGGAGGGCGGGCGCGCTCGTGGTGCGCAAGAGGCGCGGGCGGCGGGGCCGCCCGGGGGTCACGCGTTCTTGATCGCCGAGATGTCGAAGATCAGCTTGATCTTGTCGGAGATCAGAACGCCGCCGGTCTCCAGCGCCGCGTTCCAGGTCAGGCCCCACTCGGAGCGCAGGATCTCGGCCTTGCCCTCGAAGCCGACGCGCTCGTTGCCGAACGGGTCCTTGGCGGCGCCGTTGAACTCCAGGTCGATGGTGAGGGGCTTGGTGACGCCGAGGAGGGAGAGGTCGCCGGTGATGCGGTAGTCGTCGCCGCCCAGGGCCTCCGCCTTGGTGGAGCGGAAGGTCATCGCCGGGAACTCGTCGGTCTTGAAGAAGTCGGCGGACTTCAGGTGACCGTCACGGTCGGCGTTGCCGGTGTCGATGCTCTCCATCGTGACGTCGATGGTCGCGGTGGACTGCTCGGGCTTCTCGCCGTCCAGGCGCAGGGTGCCGGTGAACTCCTGGAAGCCGCCCTTGACGTTGGTGACCATCGCGTGACGGGCCACGAAGCCGATCGTGCTGTGCGCCGGGTCGATCGTGTACTCGCCGCTCAGCGCGGCCAGGTCGGGGTTGACGGCGGCCGGAGCCGAGGCGGTGGGGGCGGGGGTGCTTTCCTTGCGGCCGAAGATGCCCATGACGTTCTCCTTGGGGACGGGACGCGGCCGGGGGAACGGGTCGCGCCGCTTCTGTTTAATGTTCAACGAACTGAACGACTCCGACGGTAGACCTATTCCGTTGAGTTTTCAACATCATCCGGAACGTGTTTCCGCGACGACGGCGAGTGACGACGTCCGCCCTCTGGCGGACGCGCGTAGACCTCGGGCACCATCAGCGGTGCGCACCCTGCACAGCCGACCCACAGGAAGCACGGCCATCCGCAGGAAGGGTTCCCATGAAGGCCACCGAGTTCTTGAAGGTCCGCTCCGTCCTGACCGCACTCGCCCTGGTCGTCGCACCCGGCGTCGCCGTCGTCGGCACCGCCACCGACGCCTTCGCCGTCACCAAGATCAGCCAGGCCACCGCCGAGTCGATGTTCCGGCAGGTCGGCATCACGTGGTCGTCCTCCGGCGGCTGCACCGACCGGAACAACTCCACCTGCACGTCGTTCGACCAGCTCAACCTCGCCACCGCCCAGGGCGCCCAGACCCTCAAGCGGGCCAGCGGCTGCGCCCTCAACATCACCGGCGGCACCGAGACCGGCCACGCCTCCGGCACCTACTCCCACTGGAACGGCTACAAGCTCGACTACGGCAAGAACACCTGCGTCACGTCGTACATCAAGAACACCTTCACCTACATCGGCCTGCGCGGCGACGGCGCGCCGCAGTACCGGTCCGGTTCGGGCAACATCTACGCCGACGAGGGCAACCACTGGGACGTCCTCTACTACAACTGCGGCGGCTGCTGAGCCGGAGGGGGCGGTGACCGGCGCCATGACCACGTCCGGACCGACACGGCGCGCGCTCCTGCTGGCCGCCGCCCTCTTGGCCACCGCGGCCCCCCGGGCCACCGCGGCCCCCGCCGCCGACCCTTACGACACCCTGCGCCGCCGGTGGCTCGACATCGCCCTCGGCACCGGGTACGACCCGGCCGCCGAGCCCTACGCCTCCCGGCTCGCCCGGCTCGGCGCGCTGGCGCGGGACTTCCGGGCCACCATGGCACCCGCCCCCGGCTCCCTGTGGCCCGGCCACCCCTTCGACCCGCCCACCGGCATCACCCTCGGCTACGGCCGGCTGTGGACCATGGCCCAGGCCTACCTCCAGCCCGGCACCGGCTGCACCGGCGACGACGCCCTGCTCGCCGACGTGCTGCGCGGCCTGGACCACCTCGCCGCCACCGTCTACAACCCGGGCACCACCCGCTACGGCAACTGGTGGGAGTGGCAGATCGGCAGCCCCCGGCTCCTGATGGACCTCACCGCCGCGCTGTACGACCACCTCGGGCCGGACCGGGTCGCGGCGGCCTGCGCGGCGGTCGGCCACTTCGTCCCGGACTCGACGCTCACCGACTACTCGGGCACCTCCACCGGGGCCAACCGGGTCGACCTGTGCCGCTCCGTCGCCCTGCGCGGCGTCCTCGGCCGCTCCGGCGACCGCCTCGCGCTCGCCCGTGACGCCCTCTCGCCGGTCTTCCCGTACGTCACCCGCGGCGACGGCCTGTACGCCGACGGCTCCTTCGTCCAGCACACCTGGGTCGCCTACTCGGGCACCTACGGCCAGGTCCTGCTCGACGGCCTCGGGCGGCTGTTCGCGCTGCTCGCCGGGTCGCCGTGGGAGGTCACCGACCCGGCCCGGCAGAACGTCCTCGACAGCGTCGAGCACGCCTACGCCCCGCTGATCCACGACGGGCTGGTCATGGACTGCGTCAACGGCCGTGCCATCAGCCGAGGCTGCCAAGAGGGCGACGACCCGCACCTCATGCGCAGCGACCACCACCACGGCCAGGCCCTGATCGCGGCCGTCGCCCTGCTGGCGGACGGCGCCCGGCAGGAGGAGCGCGCACGCTGGTACGGCCGGATCAAGGGATGGATCGAACGGGACACCGTGACACCGCTCCTGACGGCCGGCCAGTTCGGCGTGGCCGATCTCGCCCGGCTGCACGCGGTCGCCCGCTCGCCGGTGCCCGCGCTCGCCGAGCCCCTCGGCCACCGCCTGTTCCCGGCCATGGACCGGGCCGTGCACCGCCGCCCCCGCTTCACCGCCGCGCTCGCCATGGCCAGCGCCCGCATCGCGCACTACGAGTGCGGCAACGGCGAGAACCCGCGCGGCTGGCACACCGGCTCCGGCATGCTCAGCTGGTGGCCGGCGGGCCGCGGCGACCAGTACACCGACTGGTACTGGCCGACCGTGGACTGGTACCGCCTGCCCGGCACCACGGTGTCCACCCGGCGCCTCGCCGACCGGGCCGGCGGCGAGTGGGGCGCCGCCCGGCCGGACACCACCTGGGTCGGCGGCACCACCGACGGCACGTACGCGGCCGTGGGCCAGCATCTCAAGGGCGTGGACTCCACCCTCCAGGCCCGCAAGTCCTGGTTCTTCCTCGACGACGCGGTCGTCTGCCTCGGCGCCGGGATCACCTGCGCCGACGGCGTCCCCGTGGAGACGGTCGTCGACAACCGCAACCTCGGCGAAGGCGGGACCCGGGCCCTGACCCGCGGGCCCGGCTGGGCCCACCTGGAGGACCACGGTGGCTGGCTTGTGCCCTGCGGCGGCGAGCTGCGCACCCGGTGCGAGGACCGCACCGGCTCCTGGTCCGCCATCAACGCCTCCGGCACGGCCGAACGGCGCACCCGCCGCTGGGCGACCCTCTGGCTCGACCACGGCACCGACCCGGCCGGCGCGGACTACGTCTACGCCGTGCTGCCGGGCGCACCGCGCCACGAGGTCGAGGCCCGCGCCGCCGACCGCCACTGGCTGCGCCTCCTCGCCAACGACGCCCACTGCCAGGCCGTCGCCGTGCCGGGCCTCGGCCTGACGGCGGCCAACTTCTGGACAGCCGGTACGGTGGGGGAGCTGACCGTCTCGGCGGGCGCGAGCGTGCTCGTCAGGCGCCGGGGCCGGACCGCTACGCTCTGCGTGAGCGAGCCGCCCCGTACGGGCGGGGCGCTGGAGATCGTCTGGGACCGTCCCGTGTGCTCGGTCCTGCGGGCCGGCGAGGGCGTGGAAATCCTCTCGTCATTGGGCCGTCTGAGGCTCCGTGTCACTCCGGGGATGGCATGTGCCACCCACGAATGTGTGGTGGCTCTCCGCTGACGTGTTTGTGGCTTCCCTACAACACGGGTGCCCCCTGAGCAGTCGGAACGGCTGCATGCCCCTCGGGTTCTGTTCGGTGGTAATAGGAAAACGGCCCGGAGACTGTACGGAGTCGACGGCTCGCAATCCTTGGTGTCCTTCGTATGGTCGCTACATGACCGTTTTGGAAGAGACGACGGGTGAGCCGACGGGCGAGCCGACGGACGCGCGCGGACGGGTCGCCGAGCTGCACGAGATCCGTGCGCAGGCCCTTGGGGGCCCCAGCGAGAAGGCGACCGAGGCGCAGCACGCCAAGGGCAAGCTGACGGCTCGGGAGCGCATCGAGCTGCTCCTGGACCCGGGCTCCTTCCAGGAGGTCGAGCAGCTGCGCCGGCACCGGGCGACCGGGTTCGGCCTGGAGGCGAAGAAGCCGTACACCGACGGTGTGATCACCGGCTGGGGCACGGTCGAGGGCCGCACGGTCTTCGTGTACGCGCACGACTTCCGGATCTTCGGCGGCGCGCTGGGCGAGGCCCACGCCACCAAGATCCACAAGATCATGGACATGGCCATCGCGGCCGGTGCCCCGCTGGTCTCCCTCAACGACGGCGCCGGCGCCCGCATCCAGGAGGGCGTCTCCGCCCTCGCCGGCTACGGCGGCATCTTCCAGCGCAACACGAAGGCCTCGGGTGTCATCCCGCAGATCTCCGTGATGCTCGGCCCGTGCGCCGGCGGCGCGGCCTACAGCCCGGCGCTGACC
Organism: Streptomyces collinus Tu 365; assembly: GCF_000444875.1. Classification (NCBI taxonomy): domain Bacteria; kingdom Bacillati; phylum Actinomycetota; class Actinomycetes; order Kitasatosporales; family Streptomycetaceae; genus Streptomyces; species Streptomyces collinus. The sequence continues at coordinate 5,987,142 of NC_021985.1, forward strand.
GACTTCGTGTTCATGGTCCGCGAGACCTCGCAGATGTTCATCACCGGCCCCGACGTCGTCAAGGCCGTCACCGGCGAGGAGATCACCCAGAACGGCCTGGGCGGCGCCGACGTCCACGCCGAGACCTCCGGCGTGTGCCACTTCGCCTACGACGACGAGGAGACCTGCATCGCCGAGGTGCGCTACCTCCTCTCGCTGCTCCCCCAGAACAACCGCGAGAACCCGCCGCGGGTGGACTCCTCCGACCCGGTGGACCGCCGCGGCGACGTCCTGCTCGACCTGGTCCCCGCGGACGGCAACCGGCCGTACGACATGGCCAAGGTCATCGAGGAGATCGTCGACGACGGCGAGTACCTGGAGGTCCACGAGCGCTGGGCGCGGAACATCATCTGCGCGCTGGGCCGCCTGGACGGTCAGGTCGTCGGCATCATCGCCAACCAGCCCCAGGTGCTCGCCGGCGTGCTGGACATCGAAGCGAGCGAAAAAGCTGCGCGCTTTGTCCAGATGTGTGACGCTTTCAATGTCCCGATCATCACCTTCCTGGACGTGCCCGGGTTCCTCCCCGGCGTCGACCAGGAGCACGGCGGAATCATCCGGCACGGCGCGAAGCTCCTCTACGCCTACTGCAACGCGACCGTGCCGAGGATCTCGCTGATCCTGCGCAAGGCGTACGGAGGTGCCTACATCGTCATGGACTCCCAGTCGATCGGGGCCGACCTCACCTACGCCTGGCCCACCAACGAGATCGCCGTGATGGGCGCCGAGGGCGCGGCCAACGTCATCTTCCGCCGTCAGATCGCCGAGGCCGAGGACCCCGAGGCGACGCGGCAGAAGATGGTCAAGGAGTACAAGGCCGAGCTGATGCACCCGTACTACGCGGCCGAACGCGGTCTCGTGGACGACGTCATCGACCCCGCCGAGACCCGCGAGGTCCTGGTCAGGTCGCTGGCGATGCTCCAGTCCAAGCACGCCGACCTGCCCTCCCGCAAGCACGGCAACCCCCCGCAGTAACCGAGTGGACCCGCCGCGGCAATCCCGCGGACCTCTCTCTCACGGAGACTGACATCCATGAACACTGACATCCGCGTCGAGAAGGGCCACGCCGAGCCCGAGGAGGTCGCCGCCATCACGGCCGTCCTCCTGGCCCGTGCGGCCGCCCAGCCGGAGGCGCCCGTCCACCACGGCCGCGCCAGGGCCGGCTGGCGCCGGCTGGAGCGCGAGCCCGGCTTCCGGGCACCCCACAGCTGGCACTGAGCCTCCCCAGCGCGCACGAAGCCCCGCCACTCCTCCGGGAGGGCGGGGCTTCGGCGTCCCCACGGGGCGCACGTACGGCACAGGGGCCCTCTCCGTACGGAGAGGGCCCCTGGGGACGAACGCGGGCGGCCGCTAGCGCAGGCGGGCCATCAGCGCGTGCTCGACGAGAGTGATCAGCGCCGACTTGGCGTCCGCGCGGTGGCGGGCGTCGGTCGTGATGATCGGGGTGTCGGGGCCGATCTGCAGGGCCTCACGGACCTCGTCGGGATTGTACGGCTGGTTGCCGTCGAAGCCGTTGAGGGCGATGACGAACGGCAGGCCGCTGTTCTCGAAGTAGTCGACCGCCGGGAAGCAGTCGGCGAGACGGCGGGTGTCCACGAGCACGATCGCGCCGATGGCGCCGCGGACCAGGTCGTCCCACATGAACCAGAAGCGGTCCTGGCCCGGCGTACCGAACAGGTACAGGATCAGGTCCTGGTCCAGGGTGATGCGGCCGAAGTCCATGGCCACGGTCGTCGTGGTCTTGTCCCCGGTGTGGGTGAGGTCGTCGATACCGGCCGACGCGGACGTCATGACGGCCTCTGTGCGCAGCGGGTTGATCTCCGAGACGGCGCCGACGAACGTGGTCTTGCCCACGCCGAAGCCGCCCGCCACCACGATCTTCGCGGAGGTGGTGGAGCGGGAAGGACCGCCGCTAGAGCTTGCGAAGTCCACTGAGCACCCTTTCGAGCAGTGTCACGTCTGGCTGGCCACCGGCGTTCTCGTCGCCGCCGGGCTGATGGATGGCGACCAGGCCCGCCTCCGCCAAGTCGGCGACGAGAATCCTGGCGACGCCGAGGGGGATCGTGAGCAGGGCCGAGACCTCGGCCACCGACTTGATCTCCCGGCACAGGTTGCAGATCCGCTGATGCTCGGGCAACTGACCCTGCATCTGGTGCGGAGCGGCGGTGGTGTGCACCAGTGCCTCGATGGCGAGCTGGTAGCGCGGGCGGGTCCGGCCGCCGGTCATGGCGTACGGACGCACCAGGGGGTTGTTCGCTGCGGCCGCGGGCGCCGGCTCGGGGCGGCGCTGCGGCTGCACCGGCTGGATGCGCGGGGCCGGCGGCTGGTCGTACGGAGACGGACCGGGGCCCTGCGGCGCGTACGGCTGCCGGTGGCTGGGCGCGGAGGGGAAGTTGTAACGGTTCGGGTTCTGGGAACCGTCGCCGTGACCCTGTGCAGGACCGTACGACCAGTTTCCCGAATTGGAACCGCCTGGGGGTGTTGCCACTCTCTTCTCCTCCTCCGACTGCGCCGGGCACCCATCCGTGTGGAGCCGCGTCCCGAAACCTTACGGCCCCGGGACGTGTATTCGCACCGTTGGTCTGTTAGTTGAGAAGGCTTCCCTGGAGTTCCGCACGCAGATCCGGGGTCAGGACCGAGCCCGCGCGGTCCACCAGAAGGGCCATCTCGTACCCGATGAGGCCGATGTCCGCCTCCGGGTGTGCCAGGACTGCGAGCGAGGAACCATCGGAAACGGACATGATGAAGAGGAATCCCCGCTCCATCTCCACAACTGTCTGGTTCACGGCGCCGCCCTCGAAGATGCGCGAGGCACCGGCGGTCAGCGAGGTCAGACCGGACGCGACAGCTGCCAGCTGGTCGGCACGGTCGCGGGGGAAGCCTTCGGACATCGCCAGAAGGAGTCCGTCGGCGGAGACCACCACCGTGTGGGACACCCCCGGGGTGTTGTCCACGAAGTTGGTGATCAACCAGTTCAGGTTCTGTGCCGCCTGGCTCATCGGGCTCACACTAACGCTCCTGGTTGTAGGTGCTGTCAGGACCGAAGCCCTGGCCGTTCGTTTCACTGCCTGCGTTGCGTCCGCGCTGGACGCCTCGACGCAGGTTGCTCAGCCTGCCCCGGACGTCCTCCGGGGCGCGGGAGACCTGTGGGCCTCCCTGAGGGGTGCTCTCGGCGGTGCCCTCGACCAGGTTGGCCTTGGGTACCCGCCGCGGCAGACCGGAGGCGGTGACTCCGCCCGCCTTGGGCTTGCGAAGCTGCGAAGCCTGCTGCCAGCGCTCGTCGTTGGCCGAGCGCCAGCCGTTGTCGCCGCCCGTCGCCGGGCTCTTGCCCGCCGCCGGAGCCGGCGCTTCCTGCTGCACGCGCGCCGTGCCGTTCGCGGCACTCGACGACCCGCCGGAGCCGCTCGCGGGGGCTCCGCGGCGGGGCAGACCGGCGTCGGTCAGGCCCTGGGCGGCGGATGAGGCCGTTCCCGGACGGTCGAAGCCTACGTGGTTCCGCTCGCCCGCGTCACCGGCCTGCGGGGATTCCGCTTCCGGAGCGTACTGGGCCGGGTAGCCGTTCTGGTAGTTGTTCTGCTGCGGCCAGTCGTCCTGGTACGACTGGGCACCGTAGGAGCCGAAGCCGTCGGACGCGGAGTCACGCGAGGACGCGTGCTCCTCCTGGGCCGGTTCCGCATACGAGGGCTCGGGGTAGCCGGCGCCGTTCGCGGCGAAGCCGTCGTTCCGCGAGGCGTCACCGTTCTGCGCGTAGTACTGCTCGTCGTACGACTTCTCGTACGGCTCCTCGTACGCGGTGCGCTGCTGCTCCTCGTACGACTGCTGCGGGTACGACTGCTGCGTCTGCTGCGGGTACGCCTGCTGCTCGGGGAAGCCCGGCTCGCCGCCGTCGAAGGCACGCATCGCCTCGAACTCGTCCCGGTACCCGGACTGCTCGTCGCCCTCCGGGTGCGGCTGCCCGTGGGACTGGGCCTCCAGGGCCGCACGGCGCTCCTCACGCATCAGGGAGCGGCCGACGGGGTCCAGGTCACGGATGTCGTCGGGGACGTCGGTGTACCGGCTGTCGTCGAAGCCCAGTTCCGCCGCTGTGCGCATCGGTTCCATCTGGGGCTGGGCGAAGCTCTCACCCTGGAACTGCTGCTCCGGGATGATCTGCGAGACCGTGAACTCCTCGCGGTCCAGCGGCGTCTCGCCGCCACCGCCGTGCGTGATCGCGTCCGGCAGCATGACCAGGGAGGTCGTACCGGCCTGCTCGCCCGAGGGGCGGAGCTGGACGCGGATGCCGTGCCGGTCGGACAGTCGGCCGACCACGAACAGGCCCATGCGCTGCGAGATCGCGGCGTCCACGGTCGGCGGGTTGGCCAGCTTGTGGTTGATGTCCGCGAAGTCCTCGGCCGTCAGGCCGATGCCCTTGTCGTGGATCTCGATCATCACGCGGCCGTCGGGGAGACGGGTCGCGGTGACGCGGACCTTGGTCTGCGGGGAGGAGAACGTGGTGGCGTTCTCCAGCAGCTCGGCCAGCAGGTGCACGAGGTCGGTGACCGCGCGGCCGTGGATCTCGGCCTCCGGCACGCCGGACAGCTCGATGCGCTCGTACTGCTCCACCTCGGAGGAGGCGGCGCGCAGGACGTCCACCAGCGGGACCGGCTGGTCCCAGCGGCGGCCGGGCTCCTCGCCCGCGAGGACCAGGAGGTTCTCGCCGTTGCGGCGCATACGGGTCGCGAGGTGGTCCAGGCGGAAGAGGTTCTCCAGCTGGTCCGGGTCGGCCTCGTTGTTCTCCAGGTCGGTGATCAGGGTCAGCTGGCCCTCGATCAGCGACTGGTTGCGGCGCGAGAGGTTGGTGAAGATCGCGTTGATGTTGCCCCGCAGCAGGGCCTGTTCGGCGGCGAGCCGGACGGCCTCGCGGTGGACCTGGTCGAAGGCGCGGGCGACCTCGCCGATCTCGTCCGTGGAGTTGATCGGGATCGGCGCGACCCGGGTGTCGACCCGGCCGGGGTCGGTGCGGGAGAGCTGGTCGACCAGCATCGGCAGGCGCTGCTCGGCGATGCCGAAGGCCGCGTTGCGCAGCTGGCGCATCGAGCGGCTCATCTGCCGGGCCACGGCGCCGGCCAGGATGAACGCGAGGAGCAGGGCGACCACGACGACCGCACCGGTGATGATCGCGGAGGTCTTGGCGTCGTCGGCGATGCCGGAGGCCTCGTTCACCGCCTTCTCGGCGAGGTTCGACTCGATCTGGCGGTAGGCCTTGTACTTGAGCGAGTTCACCGCGAACCAGTTCTTGGCGGTGATGCCCTTGGTGGCCATGGCCTGGCGGGTGAGCGGGCTGGTGTCCTTCATCGTGGCCAGCGCCGCGACCATCTTGGCCGGGTCCGACGGCGGGGCGACGTACTTCGGGTCCTGCTGCTTCTGCTGCTGGACCAGCGCGGCGCCGTCCGTCTTGATCTTCGCCTGGGCGTCGGCCAGGTTCTGCGCGTCCTGGTCGGTGCCACCGCCGAGGTACTCCTCCAGGGCGATGCGCTCCAGGTAGGCGTACGAGGACAGGGAGACGCGCTGCGTCGCCAGGTTCCCGGCGTCCGGGCCGGGGTTGACCAGCAGGTGGGTGCCGATCGACCGCTCCAGCGAGAGCGCCGCCTTGGTGAGGGAGATGGCGTAGACGGTACGGCCGTAGGAGGTGATGTTGCCGGTGCCCAGACCGAGCTCGTTGGCGAACTCCATCAGGGGGTGGCTGACCTCGACGTAGCCCTCTTCGGTCTGCACGCCGTGCACCTTGGAGGTGTACGCGATCTGGCGCAGCGTCTGCAGCTGGGGCTCCGCCTTGCGGAACAGCTGCAGCCGGCGCTTCAGACCGGGCTTGTCCGGCATGTCCTGCGCGGCCTGGGTGAAGGCGTCGGCGGCCTGGTCCGTGGCCTTGCGGGCGGCGGTGACGGTGTTCTTGTCGTTGCCCAGCAGCAGGGGTGCCGCCGTGACGTCACGCTCGTTCTCGAGGGCGTCGGCGTAGGAGAGCGCGGCACGCACCAGACGGGCGGTGTTCTCCGCGTCGCGGGCCTGCTGCCAGGTGTCGATCGAGCTCTTCACCTGGAAGCCGCCCATGACGAGGCCGACCACCACGGGTATGAGCAGAATCGCGTTCAGCCTGGTAGGCACCCGCCAGTTGCGCGGGGAGAACCGGCCACCGCTCTTCGCGGGCGTGGCCGCCGGCTCCGCACCGGGCACAGCGGTGGGCGCCGCAGCGCGCGGCGGCGGGGTGAAGTTGCCCCGCGCCGACGGCTCGGGACCGTTCTTGCTTCGCCTCACTCGACCAACAACCTCTCGGCGGTCGGCACCTACGTCGTGCCGCAGTCTCTCAGAGCCCGGTTCGTCTTCGACCACTCGGTAGGTACGTCTTTGACTAATGGGCAGTTCAGGCATTCCAGCACGTGGACCAGCGCACTTCCAAACAGTGGAAACACCTGATCGACGCTCTTGTAAGCCCCAGATAAAACGGTCATAAAGAGCGAGCCCCGCCAAAAGGCGGGGCATTCGTGCGCACAGCGGCACCGCTCGACCGCGTCGCGTGGTGACGCCGGGGGATTCCTCTGCCGAACTGTTATGAACACCGGAGCCGACCGTGTGCAAGGCCACAGCCGGCTCCGAGGGTCCTACGACAACTGCCGTACGACATGTCGAACTTGGGTGCTACCGCAGGCGTGCCATCAGGGCGTGCTCCACCAGCGTGATCAGCGCGCTCTTGGCGTCCGCGCGGTGGCGGGCGTCGGTCGTGATGATCGGGGCGTCGGGACCGATCTGCAGCGCCTCGCGCACTTCCTCCGGGGTGTACGGCTGCTGTCCGTCGAAGCCGTTGAGGGCGATGACGAACGGCAGGCCGCTGTTCTCGAAGTAGTCCACCGCCGGGAAGCAGTCGGCGAGACGGCGGGTGTCCACCAGGACCACCGCGCCGATGGCGCCGCGGACCAGGTCGTCCCACATGAACCAGAAGCGGTCCTGGCCCGGCGTACCGAACAGGTACAGGATCAGGTCCTGGTCCAGGGTGATGCGGCCGAAGTCCATGGCCACCGTGGTGGTGGTCTTGTCCCCGGTGTGGGTGAGGTCGTCGATGCCCGCCGAGGCGGACGTCATGACGGCCTCCGTACGCAGCGGGTTGATCTCCGAGACGGCGCCGACGAACGTGGTCTTGCCCACGCCGAAGCCGCCCGCCACCACGATCTTCGCGGAGGTGGTGGCCCGGCCCCCGTCAGAGCTTGCGAAGTCCACTGAGCACCCTTTCGAGCAGCGTCACGTCCGGAGCGCCGCCGTTGTTCTCGTCGCCACCAGGCTGGTGGATGGCGACCAGGCCGGCCTCGGCGAGGTCGGCGACCAGGATCCGGGCCACACCGAGCGGCATGGCCAGCAGCGCGGAGACCTCCGCGACCGACTTGACCTCCCGGCACAGGTGGCAGATGCGCTGGTGCTCCGGAAGGAGTCCCATCAGGGCTGCCGGGTCGGCCGTGGTGCTGATCAGTGCCTCGATGGCCAGCTGGTACCGCGGCCGGGTCCGGCCGCCGGTCATCGCGTACGGCCTCACCAGCGGCTGGTCGCCCTCATCCCCGTACGGCTCGGCGTACGGATCATGATGGGCGGTGGGCGGGGTCATGAATCCTCCGGGCGGGACAGCAAGTCGGTCAGTCGTGCCGTCTGACGGGGCCGGTGGGGGGATTGTGGCGGCCGGACGGTGTTTTCGTGAGGTGGGTGGTGCCGGAGCGGGTCAGTGGAGCAGACTGCCCTGGAGTTCGGCGCGCAGGTCCGGGGTCAGTACCGCACCCGCGCGGTCGACGAGCAGGGCCATCTCGTAGCCGACCAGACCGATGTCGCACTCGGGGTGGGCCAGGACCGCGAGGGACGACCCGTCCGAGACGGACATCAGGAAGAGGAAGCCGCGCTCCATCTCCACGACCGTCTGGGCCACGTTGCCGCCCTCGAAGATCCGGGAGGCCCCGGCCGTGAGGGAGGTCAACCCGGACGCGACGGCCGCGAGCTGGTCCGCGCGGTCGCGCGGAAAGCCTTCGGACATCGCCAGCAGAAGGCCGTCGGCGGAGACCACCACGGTGTGGGACACCCCGGGGGTGTTGTCCACGAAGTTGGTGATCAACCAGTTCAGGTTCTGTGCCGCCTGGCTCATCGGACTCAACTAACGCTCCTGCTGGTGAGTGGGGCTGGGGAAGCTGCCGGTCTGGCCGTTGCCGGCCTGGCGGCCCTGTGCGATGCCCCGACGGAGATTGGTCAGCCGGCCGCGTACGTCGTCAGGCGCACGCGAGACCTGCGGACCGGCTTGGTGCTGTTGCTGCTGAGCCGTGCCCGGGACGAGGTTCGCCCGGGGCACCCGGCGCGGCAGGCCGGAGGTGGTGATGCCGCCCGCCGCGGGCTGTCGTACGCGCTCCGCCTGACGGACGAGTTCGTCGTTCGGCGAAGTGCGCCATGACCCGGTCGTGGAGGCCGGGCGCTGAGGGGCCGGTGCCTGCTGCTGAGGAGCGGGCACCGGGGTGTTGTCCGGCTGCTGACCACCCTGCTGACCCTGCTGGCCGTGGAACCAGTTGGTCTCCAGCGTGTCGAACAGCGGGGTACGGCCGTCGCCGGGACCGCTGGCCGGCGGCAGCGCCTCCGGCTCCTGGCGGACCGGACGCTGCGGGGCCGGCCGGCGCGGGGCGCCGAAGTCGGCACGGCCACCCGGCTGCGGACGCTCGAACTGACCGGTGCCCGCGGGACCCTGGTCCGGCCGGCCGGGCAGCGCGTGCTGCCCGGTCGAGCCGCCGTCGAAGCCCGCGTCGTAGTTCTGCGGGACCGGGAACTGGCCCGTGCTCTGCGGGTCCTGCTGCGCCGGCGTGCCGTACACGTCCGAGCGGGTGAACTGGCCGCCGCCCTGCTGCCCGTACTGACCGTTGTCCTGCTGGCCGTACTGGGCGAACTGGCCGGTCTGCTGCTGCGGGGCTTCGGCACCGGGGCGCGCGAACTGGCCGGTGGAGCCGGCCGTACCGAGGTCGGGGCGGGGGAACTCACCCGTCGAGCCCGGACCCTGGGCGTCGATGCGCGGCATCTGCGTGGTCGAGCCCGGACCCTGCCGGTCGTCGCCGCGCGGTACGCGCCCGGTGTGCGCCGCGTCCTGCTCGTCGTGGCCGCGCGGGGCGTCCAGCGAGGCACGGGAGACCGGGGCCTGGGCGTTGTCGCTCCAGTCCGGGGTGCGGGGCGCGGGCGGGTTGCCGCCGGGCAGCTCGGCCCGCGGGCCGCCGCGCGGCGCGAGCTGCGGCTGCCTGCCCTGGTCCGCGGCACCGCCGCGCTGCGGGGCCTGGCCACGTCCGCCGAAGAGGTCCTGGGAGCCCGCGGGCTGCTGACCCTGCTGGGCGCCGAAGCCGCCGGCACCCGCCGGGGCCGGCCGGCCCTGCTGACCGGGACCCTGGGGACCGCGCGCGCCACCGGGCGCGCCGGGACGGCCGCCCTGGCCGGCACCGGGCAGCGCGGCCCGGGGGCCCTGGGCGGCGCCGACCTGGCCGCGCGGGCCCTGGCCCGCGCCGAGGTGGCCGGCCGACGGCGTGCCGCCGAGGGCGCCACCGGGGGCACCCGCGGGACCGCCCGCGCCGTTGTTGCCGTTGCTGCGGCGGGCGGCCGCGGCACCGGCCGCGGCCTGCGCGGCGGCCGGGCCACCGGTGGAGGCGGGCGCGCCGGGCTTGCCGGGAGCGGGCTTCTTGCCGCCCTGGGCGACGTCCACCGGCAGCATGACCAGCGCGGTCGTACCACCGGAGTCGGACGGCCGGAGCTGGATGCGGATGCCGTGACGCTGCGACAGACGACCGACCACGAACAGACCCATGCGGCGGGAGACCGAGACGTCCACGGTGGGCGGCGAGGCGAGCCGCTCGTTGATCGCCGCGAGGTCCTCGGGGGAGAGACCGATACCGGTGTCGTGGATCTCGATCAGCACACGGCCGTCGGGCAGCGCGTGACCGGTGACCTTGACCTTGGTCTGCGGTGAGGAGAAGGAGGTCGCGTTCTCGAGCAGCTCGGCGAGGAGGTGCACGAGGTCGTTGACCACGCGGCCGGCGACCTCGGTCGTCGGCACGGCGGCCAGCTCGATGCGCTCGTACTGCTCCACCTCGGACGCGGCGGCGCGGAGCACGTCGACCAGCGGGACCGGGCGGGTCCAGCGCCGGCCGGGCTCCTCACCGGCGAGGACGAGGAGGTTCTCACCGTTACGGCGCATGCGGGTCGCGAGGTGGTCGAGCTTGAACAGCGAGGAGAGCTGGTCCGGGTCGGCCTCGCGGGACTCCAGCTCGGAGATGAGCGAGAGCTGGCGCTGGATGAGGCCCTGGGAGCGGCGCGAGAGGTTGGTGAACATCGCGTTGACGTTGCCCCGCAGCAGGGCCTGCTCGGCGGCGAGGCGGACGGCCTCGCGGTGCACGTCGTCGAAGGCCGCGGCCACCTGGCCGATCTCGTCCCGGGAGTGCACACCGACCGACTCCACGGACGTGTCGACGTCCTGCGGGTCGGCCTCGGAGAGCTGCTTGACCAGCTCGGGCAGCCGGTCCTGGGCGACCTTCGTGGCGGTGTCCTGCAGCCGGCGCAGCGAGCGGATCATGGACCGGGCCACGACGAACGCGCCGACGAGCGAGATGCCGAGGACGATCAGGATCAGGACACCGGAGATGATCGCGTCCTGTTCCTTGGACGACTTCAGCTCGCGGGCCTTCTGCTCCATGTCCTCGAGCAGCGTGTGCTCGATGTTCTTCATCTGCTGGATCTTGGAGGTGCTGTCGTCCACCCAGTCGCGGTAGGACCGCGCCGGCAGACCGTCGAGGCCGTCGCGGGACTCGAAGGTCCGCTTGGCGTAGAGGTCCGCGGCCTGGATGGTCGGGTTGTTCTCCTCGATCGGCTTGAGCAGCGCGTCCGGGTTCTGGGCGCTGTAGATCTTCCGGAAGATCGCGATCTGGGAGTTCTCGCTCTCGTACGCCGACTGGCCGTAGAGGCGGTCGTTGTCCGAGAGGTGGCCCTTGGAGGTGTTGCTGGAGGTGAGGGCCGCGGCGATGACGGCGCGCTGCACCGAGGCGTACTCCTTGGCGGCCGAGAACGCCGCCAGGGCACGGGTACGGGAGATCATCTCCGGGTTGCTGGACGCCTCCGCCATGGACTGGGAGAGGTCGATCAGCTGGGTGATCAGCCGGTGGTAGGCCTCGACCGTCTGCGTCGAGTTGTTCTTCGACTGGTAGGCGGTCCGGCGGATCTTGGCCAGGTCGTCCAGCTGGTTGGCGAGGCTCACCAGGGTGTCGCGGACGCCCTGCAGGTTGCCGTTCTTGCTGGCCTCGTCGATCTGCTCGGAGGCGTTGAGGAAGTTCTCGCGGGCCCGGTCGGTCTTGTCCTCGTAGCCCTTGACCTCGTAGGTCGTCGTGACGCCGTGCGACAGGGGGCCGGCGGACTGGTCACGCTCGTCCTGCAGCGCCATGGCCAGCTCGGTGGCCTGCTTGGTCATGTCCGTCAGCAGCTTCATGTTGTCGAGCTGCTGGATGTCGGTCACGTTCTGGTCGATGCGCAGCGCGCCCAGCGAGGTCGCCGCGACGACCGGGAGCGCGAGCAGCGAGACCAGACGCGTGGAGATGCGCCAGTTGCGCAGGGCCAGGCGCGAGCCGGGGCCGGTCGGGGCCTTGGGGGACTGCACGTCCGGCGTCGGGTTCGTGGTCTTGTTCTTCGTGGAGCCCGGCGGACCCGTCAGGGCCGAGACGCCGGAGCGCCCGGGGCGCTCACCGCCGTCACCGGCCGGCGCCGAGCCCGGGTTCTGGGCGTGCTGGGGCGAGGAGCTGCCCTTCATCGGGCCAGTCCCGTCGTGCGACTCCGGCTCCGCCGAAGCGCTGCCATCCCTCTTGAAACGTCCCTGCACTAGCGTCGCAACCTCTGGACCAGGCGCCCCTCCGGTTGAACGGAGGGACACGGTGTCGGCGTATTGAAGAGCGCCCTGAATGCGCCCTCCGGGTGGTCTTGAGTGACCGGCGCAGGCTCCCCCTATCTCGCCGCCACTCGGCGCTGCGTAGCGCCCCCTGCGCGCCGGCTCGATCCCGCGGCGGTCCGTGGAATTCCAGCACAGTGCAGGATCTCCAACAAGGGCCGTGTCCCGAGCTGTGACCTCCGTGACACGTAGTGAGTCAGGCGTCACCACCCGTGGAGGGCGATTCCCCGCGAAACGGGCGTACCGCTGCGAGTCGTCGTCCCACGTCCGGTGTCCCAGTCGCCATGATCAGGAGCGGAATGGAAGCTTCAGGGGGTCAATGTCCGTTTCGCTGAGGAGAGTTGTCAGCCGGAATTGACCGGTTTGCCCCCACGTTCGTGAGCAAACTCACACGCAGATCATGGGGAGTTCACGTCTGTGGCAGGGAATCGGATGTTTAGCCTGACGCTTTACACGATGAAGCACTCTGTCTCGACCAACAGGACGACAACGGTGAAGACGACGATGATGTTCCGCAACATAGCCAACCCGCGGCGCACGACGCTGGCGCACCTCGAGGACGCCGACGACCTGCAGACGCCCGAGCTGCCGGAGCACTCCGTCGACCTGCCCGCCCAGACGGCCAACCCCCGCCGCACCGTCCTGATGGAGGTCCCGGCAAGCGTGGCGGCCGGCGAGTAGCCGAGCGCACCCCCGCTGTCGAGCGCGGTCCGCGGGTCACGTCCCCGAGACGATCCTCCGGGCCGCGCTCACTGTGTGCCGGTGCAGGTCCCGCAGCCGCCGCAGCACCGTGATCCGCTCACGGATCATCCCGCGCTGGATCCCGGCCTCGGCCCTCGCGCCCTGACGCCGCGGTCCCGCATCGCGTCCGCCTTTCCGTGGAATGCGGACTTCTTTCCGTAGAGCACGTCGCGCTGCTCCGCTTCGAGTTCCGGCGCGGGGTCTCTCGGCTGCGGCGGCAGATGGTATCCGTAGCGCGCCGCGACGGTCATGTCGGTTATTCCGTACCGGAGGTCCGAGGTCGCACCGGAGGTGCTTTTCCGCACGGGCCGGCAGGAAAGCCCGAAACCTTTCATGCAGTCGCGGGCCAGAATCTGCTGCGCGGACTCGATGACCGCGTACTCCGCGTCGCTGTAGCTGTAGGCCGCGAGGGTGCCGGCCCCGGGGACGACGGGCCGGGGGAGGCGTAGCCCGCCAGGAGTGCCGGCAGGGCGAGCAGCGCGGCGGTACACGCCCCGCGTCGGCGCCTCGGTTCCACTTGTAGCAGCCGGTGCCGCGGAATGCGGTGAAGGAACCGGTCCGGCCGCTGTTGTAGAAGAAGATTCCGCAGTCCTTCTCCTCGTTCAGGCAGTAGCCGGAATGACGGCGGCGATGGTTTTCCGTGGGGGATACTGAAATCCTGATCCGGTCCGATCAATAGCGTTTCAGGCCACGGAAAGAGGAGAGGCCGCCGAATGCCCGGGCGGGAAACGCGCGAAATTCGAAATTCCGGTACGCCGGTTTCCGGTGCGGAAAAGACGCGGTCGCCACGCCGTACTGCCCGAACGCCGGGCGGCCCGACCGGTTAACCTGGGGCGTCAGTACGCCGGTTCTCAGTAAGGGGCGCAAGGATCCCGTGCGCATCGCCAGGTTCTCCATCGACGGGAACGTCGCCTTCGGCGCGGTCGAGGGCGACAAGCAGGACGAACTCGTCCTCGACATCATCAAGGGCATCCCGTTCGCGGACTTCGAGCTGTCCGGGACGAAGGTGCCGCTGAGCAAGGTCAGGCTGCTGCCTCCGGTGCTCCCCAACAAGGTCGTGGCGTTCGGGCGCAACTACGCCGACCACGCCAGGGAGCTCGGCCACGAGGTGCCCGACGTCCCCTTCGCCTTCTTCAAGCCCTCCACCTCGGTCATCGGGCCCGGCGACGAGATCCGGTACCCGGCCTTCTCGCAGGAACTGCACCACGAGGCCGAGCTGGCCGTCGTCATCGGCCGCATGTGCCGCGAGGTCCCGCGCGAGCGCGTCAAGGACGTGGTCTTCGGCTACACCTGCGCCAACGACGTCACCGCCCGGGACGTGCAGAAGCGGGAGAAGCAGTGGGCGCGGGCCAAGGGCTTCGACACCTCCTGTCCGCTGGGCCCCTGGGTGGAGACGGACCTGGACCTCGACCGGGCGAACGACCTGACCGTCCAGCTCACCGTCAACGGTGACCAGCGCCAGCTCGGCCGCACCAGCGAGATGATCCATCCCATCGAGGACCTGATCGTCAACATCTCCGAGGCCATGACCCTGCTGCCCGGCGACGTCATCCTCACCGGCACCCCCGCGGGGGTCGGCCCCCTGAACGTCGGCGACGAGGTCGCCGTCACCATCGAAGGCATCGGCACTCTCACCAACAAGGTTGTCAAGCGTGGCTAGCGCATCCGGCTCCCCAGTACGCGTCCGTTTCTGCCCCTCGCCCACCGGTAACCCCCACGTGGGCCTGGTCCGCACCGCCCTGTTCAACTGGGCGTTCGCCCGCCACCACCGGGACAGCGGTGCTCAGTTCGTATTCCGCATCGAGGACACCGACGCGGCCCGCGACTCCGAGGAGTCGTACAACCAGCTCCTCGACGCGATGCGCTGGCTGGGCTTCGACTGGGACGAGGGCCCCGAGGTCGGCGGCCCGCACGCGCCGTACCGGCAGTCGCAGCGCATGGACCTGTACAAGGACGTCGCCGACAAGCTCCTCGAGGCCGGCCACGCCTACCACTGCTACTGCTCCCAGGAGGAGCTGGACACCCGCCGCGAGGCCGCCCGCGCCGCCGGCAAGCCGTCCGGCTACGACGGGCACTGCCGCGACCTGAGCGAGGCGCAGGTCGAGGAGTACCGGGCCCTGGGCCGCTCCCCGATCGTCCGCTTCCGCATGCCCGACGAGACGATCACCTTCGACGACCTGGTCCGCGGCGAGATCACGTACCTCCCGGAGAACGTGCCGGACTACGGCATCGTCCGCGCCAACGGCGCCCCGCTGTACACGCTGGTGAACCCGGTCGACGACGCGCTGATGGAGATCACCCACGTGCTGCGCGGCGAGGACCTGCTCTCCTCCACCCCGCGGCAGATCGCCCTGTACAAGGCGCTGACCGAGCTGGGCATCGCCAAGGCGACTCCCGCCTTCGGCCACCTGCCCTACGTGATGGGCGAGGGCAACAAGAAGCTCTCCAAGCGTGACCCGCAGGCCTCGCTCAACCTCTACCGCGAGCGCGGCTTCCTGCCCGAGGGCCTGCTCAACTACCTGTCCCTGCTCGGCTGGTCGCTCTCGGCCGACCAGGACATTTTCTCGGTCGAGGAGATGGTCGCGGCCTTCGACATCAAGGACGTGAACCCCAACCCGGCGCGCTTCGACCTGAAGAAGTGCGAGGCGATCAACGCCGACCACATCCGGATGCTCGACGTGAAGGACTTCACGGAGCGCTGCGCGCCCTGGCTGAGGGCCCCCTTCGCCACCTGGGCGCCGGAGGACTTCGACGAGACCAAGTGGCGGGCGATCGCGCCGCACGCGCAGACCCGTCTGAAGGTCCTCTCCGAGATCACGGAGAACGTCGACTTCCTGTTCCTGCCGGAGCCGGTCTTCGACGAGGCGAGCTGGGCGAAGGCGATGAAGGAGGGCTCCGACGCCCTGCTCCGCACGGCCCGGGAGAAGCTGGAGGCGGCCGACTGGGCGTCCCCCGACTCCCTCAAGGAGGCCGTCCTGGCGGCCGGTGAGGCCCACGGCCTCAAGCTCGGCAAGGCCCAGGCGCCGGTCCGCGTCGCCGTCACCGGCCGCACCGTCGGCCTGCCCCTCTTCGAGTCCCTCGAGGTCCTGGGCAAGGAGAAGACGCTGGCCCGCATCGACGCGGCGCTGGCGAAGCTGGCCGCGTAGCGGACGCCCTGCGCCGAGGGGCGGCACCCGGGACCCCCGGGTGCCGCCCCTCGGCGTCCACGCGTCCGTCGCCGGCATCCGGGGGACGGGAGGGCGGCGCGCCGGTTACCGTCGGTGTCATGACGATCAGAGCCGTCGTCTGGGACGTCGACGACACCCTTTTCGACTACACGACCGCCGACCGCGAGGGCATGCGCGCCCACCTGGCCGCCGAGGGGCTGCTCGCCGGGTACGCGACCCCGGAGCAGGCGCTCGGACGGTGGCGGGAGATCACCGACCGGCAGTGGGCCCGCTTCTCGGCGGGGGAGGTCTCCTTCGACGGGCAGCGCCGCGACCGCGTGCGGGTCTTCCTCGACCGGGAGCTGTCCGACGCGGAGGCGGACGCCTGGTTCCGGCGTTACATCGGTCACTACGAGGCCGCCTGGGCGCTCTTCCCGGACGTGCTGCCCGCCCTGGACGCCCTCGCCGGCAGCCACCGGCACGCCGTCCTGTCGAACTCCAGCCTCACGGTCCAGGAGCACAAGCTGCGCACCCTCGGTCTCCTCGACCGCTTCGAGAGCGTGCTGTGCGCCGCCGAGCTGGGCGTCTCCAAGCCCGAGCCCGGCGCCTTCCTCGCGGCCTGCGAAGCCCTCGGCCTGCCCCCGGGCCAGGTGGCGTACGTGGGCGACCACCCGGAGATCGACGGCCGGGGCGCCGCCGAGGCCGGGCTGCTGTCCGTGTGGATCGACCGCGGCGGGGTGTACCCGAGGGACCCGGACGCCGTCTCGGCGCACCGGATCTCGACCCTGGCCGAACTGCCCGCGCTGGTCCGCTCCGATACTCGTTTTGGAGCCCCGTCCACCTTCGGGTAATGTTCTTCCTGCGCCGCCGGGGAGCGGGCCGAAAGGCCGGAACCCGGGGGAGCGAACTAGAACGAGATCCCCTCAGGGGCTTGAGTTCCAGTGGCCTATGGTGTAATTGGCAGCACGACTGATTCTGGTTCAGTTAGTCTTGGTTCGAGTCCAGGTAGGCCAGCTCGCAGAGCTCATCTGCAAAGCCCCCGTTGTGTAGCGGCCTAGCACGCTGCCCTCTCAAGGCAGTAGCGCCGGTTCGAATCCGGTCGGGGGTACTGATCTCGATCAAGTCGGGATCGCTAGGGCCCCCGTTGTGTAGCGGCCTAGCACGCCGCCCTCTCAAGGCGGTAGCGCCGGTTCGAATCCGGTCGGGGGTACGACTGGTCTAAACCATCATTGGTCTATGGTGTAATTGGCAGCACGACTGATTCTGGTTCAGTTAGTCTTGGTTCGAGTCCAGGTAGACCAGCTCGGATCTGCGGAAACGTAAGATCCTCGCCCCCGTTGTGTAGCGGCCTAGCACGCCGCCCTCTCAAGGCGGTAGCGCCGGTTCGAATCCGGTCGGGGGTACGACACGAAGGCCCTCCACCTCGGTGGAGGGCCTTCGTCGTGTCCGGGGCCTGCCGGCGGCGGCAACTCGACGTACGGGGTGAGTTGTTTGGCCTGCCGCCCGGCGGCGGGCGCCGACGCGCCTCGGCCGGTCCCGGCGGAGCACGGTGCCGCGGCGTTGGGGCGACCGTGTTCCGGCGGGACCGCGCCGGTTCAGCCCGTGCGGCGCAGGGCCTCGGAGAGGCGGGACGCGGCGTCGATGACGGCCTGGGCGTGCATCCGGCCCGGGTGCCGGGTCAGGCGCTCGATGGGGCCGGAGACGGAGACGGCGGCCACCACGCGGTTGGAGGGGCCGCGCACGGGCGCGGAGACGGACGCGACGCCCGGCTCGCGCTCGCCGATGGACTGGGCCCAGCCGCGCCGCCGTACGCCCGACAGGGCCGTCGCCGTGAAGCGGGCGCCCTGCAGACCCCGGTGCAGCCGCTCGGGCTCCTCCCAGGCCATCAGGATCTGCGCCGAGGAGCCGGCCTTCATGGTCAGCGTGGAGCCGACCGGGACCGTGTCCCGCAGGCCGGACAGGCGTTCCGCCGCGGCCACGCAGATCCGCATGTCACCCTGGCGGCGATAGAGCTGCGCGCTCTCACCGGTGACGTCGCGGAGGTGGGTGAGCACGGGGCCCGCCGTGGCGAGCAGCCGGTCCTCGCCGGCCGCGGCCGCGAGCTCCGCGAGGCGCGGGCCGAGGATGAACCGGCCCTGCATGTCGCGTGCCACCATGCGGTGGTGTTCCAGGGCCACGGCCAGGCGGTGGGCCGTGGGTCGTGCCAGTCCGGTGGCCCCGACCAGACCCGCGAGGGTGGCCGGACCGGACTCCAGAGCGCTCAGGACGAGGGCCGCCTTGTCCAGAACGCCGACGCCGCTACTGTTGTCCATGCAACGATACTCCCGTCTCACTCTGTGAAACGCAAGTTCAATTTTCCATGGAACGCGCCACTCTGGAATCACACAGCGGCCCGTGGACCACGGGGCCTGGCGGCGGACGCCCGAACCGGGGCGCGGGCAGCCGCTTCCTGAAGATCTCTAGTTGTGTCGGTGGAAGCGTGCCGACCGGAGGGAAAGCGATGGGTAGGACACTCGCGGAGAAGGTCTGGGACGACCACGTCGTCCGGCGCGCCGAGGGCGAGCCCGACCTCCTCTACATCGATCTGCACCTGCTGCACGAGGTGACCAGCCCGCAGGCCTTCGACGGCCTGCGGCTCAGCGGCCGCAAGGTGCGCCGCCTCGACCTCACCATCGCGACCGAGGACCACAACACCCCGACCCTCGACATCGACAAGCCGATCGCCGACCCGGTCTCCCGGGCCCAGCTGGAGACGCTGCGCAAGAACTGCGCCGAGTTCGGCGTGCGCCTGCACCCGCTCGGCGACGTCGAGCAGGGTGTCGTGCACGTCGTGGGTCCGCAGCTGGGTCTGACCCAGCCCGGTACCACGGTCGTCTGCGGCGACTCCCACACCTCCACGCACGGCGCCTTCGGCGCGCTGGCGTTCGGCATCGGCACCTCGCAGGTCGAGCACGTGCTGGCCACCCAGACGCTGCCGCTGGCCCGCCCGAAGACCATGGCGATCACGGTCGACGGCGAGCTGCCCGAGGGCGTCACCGCCAAGGACCTGATCCTGGCGATCATCGCGAAGATCGGCACCGGCGGCGGCCAGGGCTACATCCTGGAGTACCGCGGCTCCGCCATCGAGAAGCTCTCGATGGAGGCCCGGATGACCATCTGCAACATGTCGATCGAGGCCGGTGCCCGCGCGGGCATGATCGCCCCCGACGAGACCACCTTCGCCTACCTCCAGGGCCGCCCGCACGCCCCCGAGGGCGCCGACTGGGACGCGGCGGTCGCGTACTGGAGGACGCTGCGCACCGACGAGGACGCCGTCTTCGACGCCGAGGTGCACATCGACGCCGCCGCACTGTCGCCGTTCGTCACCTGGGGTACCAACCCCGGCCAGGGCGCACCGCTTTCGGCCGCCGTCCCCGACCCGGCTTCGTACGAAGACGCTTCGGAGCGCCTGGCCGCCGAAAAGGCCCTGGAGTACATGGGGTTGGACGCCGGACAGCCGCTGCGCTCCATCAAGGTGGACACCGTCTTCGTAGGCTCCTGCACCAACGGGCGCATCGAGGACCTGCGTGCCGCCGCCGACCTGCTGCGGGGCCGCAAAGTCGCCGACGGGGTACGGATGCTGGTCGTCCCGGGCTCCGCGCGGGTCGGTCTGCAGGCCGTCTCCGAGGGCCTGGACGTGGTCTTCAAGGAGGCCGGCGCCGAATGGCGGCACGCGGGCTGCTCGATGTGCCTCGGCATGAACCCCGACCAGCTGGCCCCGGGCGAGCGTTCCGCGTCCACCTCCAACCGCAACTTCGAGGGACGGCAGGGCAAGGGCGGCCGCACCCACCTGGTGTCGCCGCAGGTCGCGGCCGCGACCGCCGTCCTCGGCCACCTGGCCTCGCCCGCCGACCTGTCCGACGCCCCCGTGCCCGCTGGAGTCTGAGAACCATGGAAGCCTTCACCACCCACACCGGCCGGGCCGTCCCGCTGCGCCGCAGCAACGTCGACACCGACCAGATCATCCCCGCCCACTGGCTCAAGAAGGTGACCCGGGACGGCTTCGAGGACGGGCTGTTCGAGGCCTGGCGCAAGGACGAGTCCTTCATCCTCAACCGGCCCGAGCGCCAGGGCGCCACGGTCCTGGTGGCCGGCCCCGACTTCGGCACCGGCTCCTCCCGGGAGCACGCCGTCTGGGCGCTGCAGAACTACGGCTTCAAGGCCGTGATCTCCTCCCGCTTCGCGGACATCTTCCGGGGCAACTCGCTGAAGAACGGGCTGCTCACGGTGGTCCTCGACCAGAAGGTCGTGGACGCGCTGTGGGAGCTGACCGAGGCCGACCCCACGGCCGAGGTCACGGTGGACCTCGAGGCCCGTGAGGTGCGCGCCCAGGGCGTCACCGCCGCCTTCGAGCTGGACGAGAACTCCCGCTGGCGGCTGCTCAACGGCCTGGACGACATCTCCCTCACGCTCCAGAACGAGGGCGACATCGCCGCCTACGAGGACAAGCGCCCCGCCTACAAGCCGCGCACCCTCCAGAGCTGATCCCCGGCGGCCGGACAAGTCGAGTTTCGGTCACCGCAACACTCCCGCCGTACCCCCGATCGCCACGATCGGGGGTACGGCCGTTTCTGCACCCGAACGGCCCCCTGCCGCTCCGGTCGGCCGGTCAACTTCCCACGTTAAACGCCTCGTTGGCCGGGTACGCGGTCACCGGTACCGCGGCGCCGGAAAGTGCCGAGATGGCTGTACGGGGCGGCAGTTGCACCCTGCGCAGGCGACAACTCGCCCCAGATGGCACAATCTGTGCATGGAACACGACGGCCAACTCGAGCTCTATACGGCGGTCGCGAACCAGCTCAAGGAAGCGCACGCAAGAGTGCGCGCACTGCAAGTCCCGGAGGGCGTACGGATGGCGCTGGCCCGGAAGCTGCTGGTCATTACGGCCGCGGCCAAGCACGATCCCGCCGCTGCGGCACGGCGGCTCGAGCGGTTCACCGAGGACCTGGACGAGGGTCGCATCCCCGAAGAGGACCGCTGAACAGCCCGAGACAACCGAGTCCGTTGCGGCACAAGGGTGATTAGCCCGTTTCGTGTTTGATTTGCGGTATATATCTGCCTAACGTGCGAAAAAGCTTGAACACTTTCGTTCTGGCGATGTCTCCGAAGGGGAAGACGTGAACAAGGCGCAGCTCGTAGAAGCGATTGCCGAGAAGGTGGGCGGCCGCCAGCAGGCCGCCGAAGCCGTCGATCATGTCCTGGACGCCATCGTCCGCGCGGTCGTCGCGGGCGAGCGGGTCTCGGTCACCGGTTTCGGGTCCTTCGAGAAGGTGGACCGTCCCGCTCGCTACGCCCGGAACCCCCAGACGGGCGAGCGGGTTCGCGTCAAGAAGACGTCCGTGCCGCGCTTCCGCGCCGGTCAGGGCTTCAAGGACCTGGTGAGCGGGTCGAAGAAGCTGCCGCGCGGCGGTGAGGTCTCCGTCAAGAAGGCGCCCAAGGGCAGCCTGACCGGCCTGGCTTCCGCCACGGTCAAGAAGGCCGCCGCGAAGAAGACCACCAAGGCCGCCGCGAAGAAGACCACGGCGAAGAAGGCGGCGCCGGCGAAGAAGACCACGGCCGCCGCCGCGAAGAAGACCACGGCGAAGAAGGCGGCGCCCGCCAAGAAGACCACGGCGACCGCCAAGACCACCGCCGCGAAGACCACCGCCAAGAAGGCGACGGCCAAGAAGGCCCCGGCCAAGAAGGTCACCGCCAAGAAGGCCCCGGCCAAGAAGTCGACGGCCCGCAAGACCACCGCCAAGAAGACCACCGCCCGCAAGGCGACGTCGTAAGGTCACCGGGACAGCCACGCGCCGGGCCGGACTCCCCTGGGGAGCCCGGCCCGCGGTGTTCTCCGGACGGTCTCAGAACGTCTGCAGGGTCACCAGCGTGATCCGCAGGGCGTCACCGGCGCCCTCGGTCTCGATCCGCACCCGCTGCCCGGGCCGCAGCAGCCGCAGCGCGCCCGCGTCGAACGCCGCCGCGCCGAAGGGCACCGGGGTGCCGTCGTCGAGCAGCACCTGCCCGCTGCGGGTCTCGGGGTCGTACGTGTATGCGGTCGCCTGCATGACCGCCAGCGTAGTGCCTGCGCCGGCCCGCCCGCGGCCCGCCGGCCCCTTCAGGAGCCCGGTATCAGCAGCCCCGCCGACACCGCCGCCGTGTACCGGCCGACGCCCAGCGCCAGCGCCGCGCGCAGGTCCTCGCCGGTGTCCACGTCCTGGCGTACCGAGTCGACCCCGCCGAGACCGAGTTCCGCCGCGCCGGAGACCCGGTGCCGGTCCCGGGAACCGGTACCGAAGGCCGGACTCAGATCCCGTCCGGGCGCCGCGGCCAGCAGAGTGGTCCCGAGGGCGGCCGCGTCCGCGAGAAAGGCGCGCGGGAATTCGGCCGCCGCGTCCAGCACCCGGGCCAATTCCGGCGGGCGCAGGGCCGGAAGATCGGCGTTCAGCGCCGCGACGGCGGCCTCGGGGTGCATTTCCCGTACGGCGTCCGCGCCGTGCCGGAGAGCGGCGTTCAGGCCGCTTCGCGGTGTGTCGGGGACGATCCGGGCGCCCAGCACGGCCAGTTCCCGGCCGGCCAGCACGTCGTCCGTGACGACCGCCACATGCGCCACCGCCCGGCACGCCAGCGCCGCGACCACCGTGTCCTGCGCGAACGCCAGGGCCAGACCGGGGCGCACCCCGTCGGCCGCCGTGTCCGAGAGCCTGCTCTTGGCCCGCGCCAGGGGCTTCAGGGGGATGACCAAGGTCCACTGCACCGGCGTACCGTCCCTCTCTCGTCGCGCTCATTGTCACCCGGTGCATCCGGCACGGAGGTGGGTGGGGCGTACGGTGTCCTCGACAGACCGGCGGCCCGGGGCGACACTTGTGCGGCCCCCGGGGCCTGAGCAAGTCCTAAAGGAAGGTGTCCGCGTGTCCCGCCGCAGAATCGGGTTCTGGTACCGCTTCGCAGCGGTCCTCTGCAAACCGCCGCTGGTGGTTCTGATCAAGCGGGACTGGCGCGGAATGGAACACATTCCGGCCGACGGTGGATTTATCACCGCGGTGAACCACAATTCCCACGTGGACCCCTTCGCGTACGCGCACTATCAGTACAACACCGGACGGGTTCCGCGATTCCTGGCGAAGAGCGGACTTTTCAAGAAGGGATTCGTCGGCGCCGCCATGCGCGGCACCGGGCAGATCCCCGTCTACCGCGAGAGCACGGACGCGCTCAGCGCCTTCCGTGCCGCGATCGACGCCGTGGAGCGCGGCGAGTGCGTCGCCTTCTACCCCGAGGGCACCCTCACCCGCGACCCGGACGGCTGGCCCATGACCGCCAAGACCGGCGCGGCCCGGGTCGCCCTGCAGACCAAGTGCCCGGTCGTCCCGGTCGCCCAGTGGGGCTGCAACGAACTGCTGCCGCCCTACGCCAAGAAGCCCCACCTCTTCCCGCGCAAGACCCACCAGGTCCTCGCGGGCCCGCCGGTGGACCTCTCCCGGTTCTACGACCAGGAGATGACCGCCGACCTCCTGCGCGAGGCCACCGAGGTCATCATGGCGGCGATCACCCGCCTGCTGGAGGAGATCCGCGGCGAGAAGGCCCCCGAGACGCCCTACGACCCCCGCCGCGAGCGGATCGAGCAGCGCCGCAAGACCCGGGCGCAGGCGGAGCGGGCCTCCTTGGCCGGCAGCGAGGACGCGCCCGACGGCGGGACGGCCTCGCTCACCGGGGCGGAGACCGCGCCGGCCGGCACGGAGGTACCGGGCGGCGGCAGCGAAGAGGAGAGCGGCAAGTGAGCAAGCCTGTCCGGGTGGCCGTCATGGGCACCGGCTCGTGGGGCACCGCCTTCGGCATGGTCCTCGCCGACGCGGGCTGCGAGGTCACCTTGTGGGCCCGCCGCACCGAGCTGGCCGAGGCGGTCAACTCCACGCGGACCAACCCCGACTACCTGCCCGGCGTGGAACTCCCGGAGAACCTGCGCGCCACCTCCGACGCCGCCGGGGCCCTGCGGGACGCCGACTTCACCGTCCTCGCCGTCCCCTCCCAGACCCTGCGGGCCAACCTCGCCGAGTGGACGCCGCTGCTCGCGCCCGGCACCGTGCTCGTCTCCCTCATGAAGGGCGTCGAACTCGGCTCCGCCATGCGGATGAGCGAGGTGATCGACGACGTCGCCAAGGTCGGCGCCGACCGCATCGCCGTCGTCACCGGCCCCAACCTGGCCCGCGAGATCGCCGCCCGGATGCCGGCCGCCGCCGTCGTGGCCTGCACCGACGAGGAGGTCGCCCGGCGCCTCCAGGCCGCCTGCCACACGTCGTACTTCCGGCCGTACACCAACACCGACGTGGTCGGCTGCGAACTCGGCGGCGCGGTCAAGAACGTCATCGGGCTCGCCGTCGGCATCGCCGACGGCATGGGCCTCGGCGACAACGCCAAGGGCTCCCTCATCACCCGCGGCCTGGCCGAGACCACCCGGCTCGGCATGGCCCTCGGCGCCGACCCGCTGACCTTCTCCGGCCTCGCCGGCCTCGGCGACCTGGTCGCCACCTGCTCCTCGCCGCTCTCCCGCAACCACACCTTCGGCACCAACCTGGGCCGGGGGATGACGCTGGAGGAGACCATCGCGGTCACCCGGCAGACCGCCGAGGGCGTCAAGTCGTGCGAGTCCGTGGCCGATCTCGCCCGCCGGCACGGTGTCGAGATGCCCATCGCCGAGACGGTCGTCGACATCGTGCACGAGGGCAAGCCGCCGGTGGTCGCCCTCAAGGAGCTGATGTCGCGCAGCGCGAAGCCGGAACGACGCTGAGCGACGCCCCTGCGTCGACGCTGTATCGGGGCTCTGCCTGCGGGTACGCTCAACCCGATATGAGCACCGAGAACCTCCCCCAGAGCCCTGAGCAGCCGTCCCGCAAGCCGCGCGTGGCCGTCGTGTTCGGCGGACGCAGCTCCGAACACGGGATCTCCGTGGTCACCGCGGGCGCCGTCCTCAAGGCCATCGACCGGACGAAGTACGACGTTCTGCCGATCGGCATCACCCGGGACGGCCGTTGGGCCCTGACGGCCGACGAGCCCGAGCGCATGGCCATCACCGACCGCCGGGTGCCGGCCGTCGAGGAACTGGCGGAGTCCGCCGACGGCGGCGTGGTGCTCCCCGTCGACCCGCACAACCGCGAGGTCGTCTACACCGAGCCCGGCGCCGTGCCCAAGGCGCTCGGCGAGGTCGACGTGGTCTTCCCGGTGCTGCACGGCCCCTACGGCGAGGACGGCACCCTCCAGGGCCTGCTGGAGCTGTCCGGGGTGCCCTACGTGGGCTCGGGCGTGCTCGCCTCGGCCGTCGGCCAGGACAAGGAGTACATGAAGCGGGTGTTCACCTCCTTCGGGCTCAAGGTCGGCCCGTACGTGGTGATCCGCCCGCGCGAGTGGGAGCAGGACGAGTCCGCCGCCCGCAAGAAGATCATCGACTTCGCCGGTGAGCACGGCTGGCCGCTGTTCGTGAAGCCCGCGCGCGCGGGCTCCTCCATCGGCATCACCAAGGTCGACGACCTCTCCGGCCTGGACGAGGCGATCGCCGAGGCCCAGGCGCACGACCCGAAGATCCTGGTCGAGGCGGCCCTGCGCGGCCGCGAGATCGAGTGCGGCGTGCTGGAGTTCGAGGACGGCCCGCGCGCCTCGGTCCCGGCCGAGATCCCGCCGCCCCAGGAGCACGCGTACTACGACTTCGAGGCCAAGTACATCGACTCCACGCCCGGCATCGTCCCGGCCCCGCTGACCGGCGAGGAGACCGCCGAGGTGCGGCGGCTCGCGGTCGAGGCCTTCGACGCGGCCTCCTGCGAGGGCCTGGTCCGCGCGGACTTCTTCCTCACCGAG
Organism: Streptomyces collinus Tu 365; assembly: GCF_000444875.1. Classification (NCBI taxonomy): domain Bacteria; kingdom Bacillati; phylum Actinomycetota; class Actinomycetes; order Kitasatosporales; family Streptomycetaceae; genus Streptomyces; species Streptomyces collinus. The sequence continues at coordinate 6,012,888 of NC_021985.1, forward strand.
GACGGCGAGTTCGTGATCAACGAGATCAACACCCTGCCCGGCTTCACGCCGATCTCGATGTACCCGCAGATGTGGCAGGCCACCGGCATCGGCTACCCGGAGCTGGTGGACCGCCTGGTGCAGGCCGCGCTGCGCCGCTCGACCGGGCTGCGCTGACCGCGCGCCCGCACCGGCCCACCGTCAGCGCATGGAGGCGATCCCCTTGGGGATCGCCTTCCCGACGGAGGGCGCGAGGCCGGTGAGCACCGGCGTCGCGTCCTGTCCGGACATCCCCCGGGGCAGGCTCACCTGCACATAGGCCACGCGGTTCGCCGTGGTGAAGCGCCAGGTGCCGTCGTCCCGCTTCTCCATCAGCCAGTCGACGCCGTCCACCCCGCCCGCCACGGCGTCGGGGTCCCCGCCCTCGGCCACCTTCGGGTCCACCATCTTCGGCGGCCGCCGGACACCGCAGCGCAGTATGATCGCCGGGCTTCCCCAGCCCGCCGTGTAGGCGGACCGGGGCTCGGGGTCGTCGCGGCCCCGTCCGTCCAGCTTCTCGGGCAGCGCCCGGTGCAGGTCCCGGCAGACCCCGGCCGTCTTGGCGTCGGGGCTGGGAACCGCCACCGTGGCGCTGTCGTCCGCCGAGGAGCAGCCCGCGACCGCGATCAGCAGCGCGGGTGCGAGCAGGCCGAGGGGCCGGTGACGGAAGATGTTCACCGGCCAAGGGTAGACGGGGGCTACAGATGCACGACCGGGCAGGTCAGGGTGCGGGTGATGCCGTCCACTTGCTGGACCTTGGCGACCACCATGCGACCCAGGTCGTCGACCGTGTCGGCCTGGGCGCGCACGATGACGTCGTACGGTCCCGTCACGTCCTCGGCCTGGATCACACCAGGGATCTTGCTGATCGTCTCGGCGACGGTCGACGCCTTGCCGACCTCCGTCTGGATCAGGATGTACGCCTGTACCACGGAACCTCCAGGGCGGCCACGAGGATCATGTGGGGAAAAGGAACGCCACGGTATCGCGTCGCCGCTCCCCGCGGGGAGACCCAGCGGGGACCGGGCTTGCGCGCCAGGGTGCAGGCACGACAGAAGTTGACGGTCACCTCGACGGTATCGGGGACACTGATGACGCGCGACCGGGCACGGACCGGCACAGAAGGGGCTTGAGGGCAATGAAGGGCACAGTGGGTGAGCTAGGTGAGTTCGGGCTCATCAGGGAGCTGACCTCCCGTCTCACCACCACCCCGGTGGTCCGGGTCGGCCCCGGTGACGACGCCGCGGTGGTCGCCGCGCCCGACCGCCGGGTGGTGGCGAGCACCGACATCCTGCTGGAGGGACGGCACTTCCGCCGCGACTGGTCGACGGCCTACGACGTCGGGCGCAAGGCGGCCGCGCAGAACCTCGCGGACATCGCCGCCATGGGCGCCGTGCCGACCGCGCTCCTGCTCGGCCTGGTCGTCCCGGCCGAACTCCCGGTCACCTGGCCCACCGAGCTGATGGACGGCCTGCGCGACGAGTGCCAGGTCGCGGGTGCCGCCGTGGTCGGCGGTGACGTCGTGCGCGGGGACACCATCATGGTGTCGATCACCGCGCTCGGTGACCTGCGCAACCAGGAGCCCGTCACCCGTGGCGGCGCCCAGCCCGGCGACCTGGTGGCCGTCACCGGCTGGCTCGGCTGGTCCGCGGCCGGCTACGCGGTGCTCTCCCGCGGCTTCCGCTCCCCGCGCGCTTTCGTGGAGGCCCACCGGCGTCCCGAACCGCCGTACCACGCGGGCCCGGCCGCCGCCGCGCTCGGCGCGACCGCGATGTGCGACGTGAGTGACGGGCTGATCGCCGATCTCGGGCACATCGCGGAGGCCAGCTCGGTCCGCATCGACATCCGCTCCGGGGCGATCGACATCCCCTCGCAGATGAACGACATCGGCCAGGCCGTCGGCGTCGACCCGTTGCAGTGGGTGCTGACCGGGGGAGAGGACCACGCGATAGTGGCGACCTTCCCGCCCGACGCCAAGCTGCCGGCCCGCTGGAAGGTCATCGGCGAGGTCCTCAACCCCTCGGCGCTGCCCCAGGTCACCGTCGACGGGGCGCCGTGGACCAGCAAGGGCGGCTGGGACCACTTCGGGGACCTGGAACCGTGATCCCGCGCGTGCTCACGGTGGCGGGCTCCGACTCCGGCGGCGGAGCGGGCGTCCAGGCCGACCTGAAGACGATGCTGGCGCTCGGCGTGCACGGCATGAGCGTGATCACGGCCGTGACCGCGCAGAACTCCCTGGGCGTCCAGGGCGCCTGGGAACTGCCGGCGGAGGCCGTACGGGCCCAGTACCGCAGCGTGGTCGACGACATCGGGGTCCAGGCCGTGAAGACCGGCATGCTGGCCTCGGCCGAACTGGTCGAGGCGGTCGCCGAGTTGATCGCCGGCACGGACGCGCCCGCCGTGGTGGACCCGGTCGGCGTCTCCAAGCACGGTGATCCGCTGCTGGCCGCCTCCGCGCTGGACTCGGTGCGCACCGCGCTGCTGCCGGCGGCGACCGTGGCCACCCCCAACCTGGACGAGGTGAGGCAACTCACCGGGGTCGGGGTCGAGTCGGAGGACGATCTGCGCCGGGCCGCGGCGGCCGTGCTGGCGTACGGGCCGCGCTGGGTGCTCATCAAGGGCGGGCACCTGGCGGGCGACGCGGTGGACCTGCTGACCGACGGCTCCGCCGAGCACTGGCTGCGGGCCCCGCGCCACGACAACCGGCACACCCACGGCACCGGCTGCACGCTCGCCTCGGCGATCGCGTCGGGGCTGGCGAAGGGGCTTTCGGTCCCGGAGGCGGCCCATGCGGCCAAGGAGTACGTCACCGGGGCGATCGCGGCCGGGTTCGCCCTCGGAGCGGGCATCGGACCGGTCGACCACGGCTGGCGCACGCGCACCTGAGCACGGACGGCGCCGGGCGCGCGGTACGGATCGGATCAGGGCATCCGATCCGGCGATGTCGGATCAGGCGATGTCCGATCAGGCAATGGCAAAAGCCGGCCCACCCGGAGGTGGACCGGCTTTGTGCAGCGAACCGAACAGTGGCCGCGCGCTCAGCGGTAGCGTCAGCGCGAGACCTTGCCGGCCTTGATGCACGAGGTGCAAGCGTTCACGCGCTTCGGCGTCCCGCCGACCACGGTACGCACACGCTGGATGTTCGGGTTCCAGCGGCGGGACGTACGGCGGTGCGAGTGCGAGATGTTGTTGCCGAAGCCCGGCCCCTTGCCGCAGACGTCGCAGTTGGCAGCCACGGGTCACTCCAAAGACTTCAGATGCACTTACGGTTGATCCCGGCATGCCGGGATCGAGATCATAAGACCTGAGACCTTGAGTGGCGTTGCCAGGGGGAATGGCCCGATCAGATCGGGCAACCGGAGCAGCATACAACGACTGCGTCCGTACAACGAAACTACCATGGCGACTCAGCGCCCCGCTCCCGGCCCTCTTCCGGAGGGCACCCCTCCGGGGTCTACGCTGCGTCCCACGTCCAAGCAGCTCAGGGAGGCGCAGGTGGCGCAGGCGCCGCAGACACTCGATGCTCTCGCGGTACGCACCTGGTGCGGTCTGGCGCTGCGGGCACTGGGGCGGGCCCGCGAGGAGATCGACGCCATCAACGTCTACCCGGTGGCCGACGGCGACACCGGCACCAACCTGTACCTGACCCTGGAGTCCGCGGCCACCGCCGTCGAGGCCGTCTTCGCCGGGTACGGGACGGGCTCGGCGGAGCCGTCCCTCGCGGACGCGGTGCGCGCCATGGCCCACGGGGCGCTCATCGGGGCCCGCGGCAACTCCGGCACGATCCTCGCGCAGCTCCTGCGCGGCATGGCGCAGGAGCTCGCCGGCGACTCCCCGCACGGGCAGGACGGCACCGGCGGCACCGGCAGTGCCGACAGCACCCCGGGCACCTCCGGTACGGACGGCGCGGGGCTGCGGCGGGCGCTGCGGCGGGCCGCCGACTCCGCGCGCGAGGCCGTGGCCCATCCGGTCGAGGGCACCGTGCTGACGGTCGCCTCCGCCGCCGCCGAGGCCGCCGAGGCCGCCGCGGGCGACTGCCGGGCCGTCGCGCGGGCGGCCTACGAGGGCGCCCGGGCCGCCCTGGCGGCCACCCCCGGCCAGCTGACCGTGCTGCGCCGGGCGGGCGTCGTCGACGCGGGCGGCCGCGGACTCGTGGCCGTACTCGGAGCGCTCGTGGAGGCGTGCACCGGGGAGGCGGTCCGCGAGACCCTGCACGCCGCGCAGGCCGCCACCGACGCGCACGCGCGCGTGACGGGCGTCCCCGGCGGCGCCGGGGCCGGGCCCTGGGTCCGCGCGGAAGCCGCCGCCCACGCGGAAGCCGCCCCCCAGGAGGAACCGCACCCCGGCGCGGCCACCGGCACGGGCGGCTCCACTCCCGCGTCCTGCGCCGACGCCACCGGGACGGGCGGCCCCGCCTTCGAGGTGATCTACCTGCTGGAGGCGGACGACACGGCCGTGGCCCGGCTGCGCGCCCGGCTCGACGCCCTCGGCGACTCCCTCGTCGTGGTCGGCGGCGACGGACTGTGGAACGTCCACGTCCACGTCGACGACGCGGGCGCCGCCGTGGAGGCGGGCGTCGAGGCGGGCCGGCCGCACCGGATCCGCATCACCCACTTCGGCCTCGGCGACGTGCACACCGGCGGTGAGCAGCCGCCCCGCGAGCGCGCCCAGCGGGCCGTCGTCGCCGTCGTGCCCGGCGAGGGCCTGGCCGGGCTCTACACCGAGGCCGGCGCGACCGCCGTCCTCGCCCGCCCCGGCGAGCCGCCCGCCAGCGGGGAGCTCGTCCAGGCCGTACGGCGCGCCCACGCACGCGAGGTCGTGCTGCTGCCCAACGACGCCGAGCTGCGCCACACGGCGGCGGCCGCGGCCGAGCAGGCCCGCACCGAGGGCATCCGGGTGGCCCTGATCCCGACCCGCTCGGCGGTCCAGGGCATCGCCGCGCTCGCCGTCCACGAACCGGGACGCCGGTTCGACGAGGACGTCGTCCAGATGACCTCGGCGGCCGGCGCCACCCGGTACGCCGAGGTCGCCGTCGCCGAGCACCGCTCCTGGACCACGGCGGGCATCTGCCAGGCCGGGGACGTGCTGGGCCTGATCGACGGGGACGTGGCGGTGATCGGCCCGGACGTCGCCGCCACCGCCGTCACCGTCCTGGACCGCATGCTCCAGGCCGGCGGCGAGCTGGTCACCCTCGTGGTCGGCGACGAGGCGCCCGAGAGCGTCGCCGACCGCCTGGAGGCACGCGTGCGCGAGTCCTACCTCGCGGTGGACACCGTGGTCTACCGGGGCGGCCGGCAGGGGGCGCTGCTCCTCATCGGCGTGGAGTGAACCGGGGTCACGCCCCGGGCCGCGCCGGCCCGAGGAACCGCTCCGCCTCGGCCCGCCGCGCCCGGACGGTCCCGTCACCGGAGTCGGCGCCCTCGTAGGCCGCGAGCACACCCCGCGCGCGTGCCGCCGCGGCGGCGGTCCGGCCGAGGTCGGCCTCCAGCCCGGCGGCGGCGAGCTCCGCGCCCGTACGGCTGTGCAGCCCCGCCGCCCCGAGCGTGCCGAACAGCCCGGCCGCCCGGTCCAGCTGCACCAGCGCGGCCTCGAACGCCTCCCGCCCGGCTCCCTCGGCCGTTCCGGACCGCTCGGCGGTTTCGGCCTCCTGGGCCGTTTCAGCCGCCTCGGCCGCCTCTGCCCCCAACCGGGCCAAGAGGTCGCCGAACTGGCTGTGGGTGTTGCCGAGTTCCGCCACGAGCCGGTCCCGGTCCGCCGGGTCGGCGGCAGCCCGCAGCGCCTCCTCACAGGCGTGCACCGCGTCCGCCATCAGCTCCCGCGCGCCCCGCTCCCCGGCCTCGCCGCGCAGCGCCAGCCAGGCACGGGCGCGTATCGAGCGCACCAGGAAGACCGGGTTGTCCAGCCCCCGCCACAGCTCGCCCGCGCGCGCGTAGGCACGGTCCGCCTCCTCCAGCAGGCCCGCGTTGCTCAGGGACTCGGCGGCGAGGTGGGCGAGCGTCGCGTGGTCCTGCTGCTCCGGCCAGTGCCGGGCGATGTCGGCGGCCCGCAGCCGGCGCTCCGCCGCCTCCCGGTGCTCGCCCAGCTCGCCCAGGCAGTCCCCGAGCCACCAGAGCGTCTGGACGACGGCCCCGTCGCCGTGCGTCTCCTCGGACAGGTCGGGCAACGCCGACTCCAGCACCTCGGCGGCCTCCGCGTACCGGTCCTGGCGCAGCAGCAGTCCGCCGAGCTGGTGCCGGGCCCAGGCGCCCAGCGTGGCGCTCTGACCCGCCTCGTCGGCCCAGTGCGCGGCCTCCAGGGCGTGCTCCGCCGCCTCGCCGGCCTCGCCGCGGGCACCGATCAGCTCCGCGAGCTGGAGGTTCAGCTGGGCGCGGCCGGCCGGCTCCACATACGGCCCGCCGTGCTCCAGGGCGGATCGCAGCGCCTGCTCGGCCCCGGCCGGGTCCCCGAGCCGGTGCGCCAGCGAGGCCGCCCCCACCTCGTGCTCCACCGCGTACCACGGCAGCCCGGCGGCCACGTACTCGGCGGCGGCCCGCCGGAGCAGCCGTACCGCCTCGGACTCCCGCCCCGAGCGCCCGGCCAGCTCGGCGAGCATCGCCCGCGCCTCGGCCGACCGGGCGGCCGTCCGCACGTCGTCGCCGGTGCGCCCCTCGACCAGGGCCAGCACCTCCCGCACGGCCCCCTCGGCCTCGGCGAGCGCCTCGCGCGCATCCGCCCCCGCCCCCGGGCGTCCGTGGCGCCCTCCGCCGGACCCGCGGCCTCCGGGACCTCCTCGTGCACCCGGCGCATGAGGATCCGCGCCCGGCTCATCACCACCGACGCCGTCTGCCGCACCCCGGTGGCGTCCTCGGCGTACAGCGCGAGCACCTCGTCGTACGGCCCGGCGACCGCCGCCAGCGCCGCGTCCACCTCACCCGTCAGCGCCCGTACGTAGGCCCCCCGCGCGCGTGCCGCCAGGGCCTCCCCGGGATCGCCGGCCTCCGCGTACAGCCGCGCGGCCCGCTCGAACAGGGCGAGGCCCTCGGGGCCACGGGCCATCGCCTCGTGGTCCATGACCTCCGCGCGGGCCCGCGGCTCCAGCTCGGTACCCTCGGCGGCCCGCGCGACCGCCGCCCACGCCTCCAGCGCGCCCGGCCGCAGGCTCTGCGCGAGCCGCCGTGCCTCGGCGATCAGCGCCGGCAGGTCCGGCCGCCCGGTCGGCTCCGTGCGCTCGGCGGTCCGCGCGGCCGCCGGAGCGGCCACGGGCGCCGGACGCGCCCTGCGGACCCCCAGCGGCAGCCGCTCCACCAAGGGCTCCTGGGCCATCCGGGCGCGGGCGCGGTCACCGATGTGCGAGGTGCCGTTGCGCCCGTCGAACCGCGCGGCCAGCTCCAGCGCCTCCACCCGCGCGTGGGCGCCCAGTTCCCGCGCGCTCCACGAACGCCCCGCCGGACCGGGGACCCCCTGCTCACCCAGACCCAGCGCCGACAGCCGCTCCATCAGCAGCGCGACCACGGCCAGGAAGTCCAGCCGGCTGCGCGGGTGCCCGGTGTCCGTGAAGTACGCCGGCCGCTCGGCCAGCAGTTCCAGACCCCGCGCCTCGTTCCCGGTCAGCGCGCAGAACTCCACGTGGTCCGCGTAGGCGCCCCGCATGCTCTCCATCGGGCGGACCAGACGGAACCCGCGCAGGTGATGGGCACGGGCCTCGTCCACGCGGCCCAGCCGCAGCAACGGCACCAGCGACGAGGCGAGCACCGTGTGCGGCTCGTGGGCGCAGCTGTACTCGCCCTGGAGCACCGGCCCCCACAGCCGCAGCGCCTCCTCGTCCCGGCCCCGCTCCACCTGCCAGGCGCCCTGCCCGTGCAGCTCGCAGGCGTGGCAGTCGGCCATCCGGTCCCGGTCCGCGGCCAGCCACGCGGCGTACGCGCGCTCCGCCCGCGGCAGGTCCCCGACGTGCGCGGCCACACTGAACTCCGCGCTGCGCACCGCCCGTTCCGAGTGCCCCGCGAGCCGGTAGCGGTGCTCCATCTCGCCGAGCCACTTCTCCACCGAGGCGAGCGGGATGTGCGGCTGGTCGAGCATGCCCGCCGACACCCACTTGAAGACCCAGTGCAGCGAGTGCGCCTCGTACTCGTCGAAGTCCTCCGGCCGCTCGTCCCACATGCGCAGCAGCCGCGCGAACGGGACGAACATCCGGTCTTTCTCGGAGCTGTAGTTGTAGACCTTCAGCTGGTGCCCCAGGGCCTCGATCACGGCGAGCGGGACGTTCAGCCGCTCGGCCTCGACCAGCAGCTGCTCCGCGCGCGCGTTGCGCGCCGGGCCCTCCGGCCGCTCGGAGTTCTCCGCCATCGCCCGGCGCAGCGCGTCGAAGTCGGTGATCTCGTCCATCAGCGACCGTTCTCCCCGTGAGTGGCCCACTCCAGCAGGCCGATGAACGCCCGGTTGAGCAGCGCGGAGTCGGCCGGCCTGAGCGGCCGCTGCGCCATCAGCAGGGCCTGCCCGTACAGCGACTCGGTCGCGGTGCCGATCAGCTCCCGGTCCCGCAGCGAACTGATCCGGCGGATCAGCGGGTTGAGGTGGTTGAGCACCAGACGCGCGCGGGGGGCGCTGCCGCGCAGCGACCCCAGGATGCCCGCCCACAGCTCGTCCGCCTGCTCCTCCGCCTCGGCCCGCGCCTGCTCGTGCCGGGCCGCCCGGTCGTCCAGGTGCAGCGCGGGCACGGACAGCGGATGGAAGGCGCGCAGCACCACGTCACAGCCCAGCGGGTCGAGCTTCGCGCGCGCGGCCGCCAGGAAACCGGCCAGCGCCAGCTCCTCGGCCGGGTCGACGGCGTCCAGGTGCGCCGTCACGGTGTCCGCGTCCAGCTCGGCGACCACCGTCCCCGGCCGCACCGACGGCAGCGCCTCGACCAGCTCGCTGTCGTACGTGTAGCCGCCGTTGACCACCCCGACGCCCTGCGCCGCGGCGATCGGCGCGACCTGCCGGTACTCCTCGACCGTCCGCGTGAAGTGGACGACCGGGTGCCGCTGCGCGAACTCCTCCAGGGACAGCTGCCCGTCGGTCGTCTCGAACGGCAGCCACGGCAGCATCGTGCGCAGCATGTCCGCGTCGTGCCGGGCCAGGGACTTCACCCCCAGGTGGTGCACGGCGAGGAACGCGGAAAGCCGTTCCGGATCGCCGGCCGCGAGCCCGGTCAGCCAGGACCGAATCCTTTCGCCCAGCGCCTCCCGCACGGCCGCCAGGGTCTCGTCCTCGTACAGCGACTCCCGCGAGGCCGTGGGCCGCAGACTGTCGGTGTCCAGGACGCAGCGCACGAAGAACGCCCACTCGGGCAGCAGCTGCTCGGCCCGCTCGGTGAGCAGCATGCCCTTCAGGTGCACGCGGTGCGTGGCCCGCTGCGCCGGACTGACCGCCGACGGCAGCACATGGGCCACCCCGCGTATCCCGGCCAGCGGCAGGTCCAGGTCGATCGAGTCCAGCGGGGAGAAGCCGAACAGCTCGTGGCAGTGCCGGGCCAGCGCCACCCGGCGCGCGGCCGGGCTCGGGTACGGCCGGTCCCAGGGCGCGGGCAGGTCCGTGACCGCCTCCTCGCCCACCCGGACGTCGTAGGGCAGCAGCGACCCGAAGTCCCGGGCCAGGGCGAGGACACGCTCGGGCGACAGCCACTCGGCCGCGCCCGCCCGGGCCACCAGGTGCACGGTGGTGCCGGGCTCCGGCCGCGCCTCGTCCGGCAGGGTCCGCACGGTGTACGAGCCGTCGTCGCTCGCCGTCCACTCCACGGGCGGCGCCCCGGGCGTACGGGCGCTGCGGCTGACCACGCGGATCCGCTCGGCGACCACGAAGCAGGCCAGCAGGCCGATGCCGAACTGGCCGAGGAAGTCGGACCTGGCCTCCTGGAGGCCGTCCGCCCGCTTGGAACTGCGGCCGATGGTCGCCAGCAGGCTGTGCACGTCCGACTCGGTGAGCCCGACGCCGCTGTCCTCCACGCGCAGCGACCCGTCCGCCGCGTGCAGCCGCACCCGGGCGGGCGCGGAGGGTTCCTCGGCCCGTCGCGCGGTGATGGCGTCCACCGCGTTCTGCAGCAGCTCGCGCAGATAGACCTTGGGGCTGGAGTAGAGGTGATGGGAGAGCAGGTCCACCAGACCGCGCAGGTCGACCTGGAACGTGTGGGGTGACTGGGATGCCTGGGATGACTGTGAGGTCTGGGAGTCCATCGTCGCAGCGCCGGCGGGGGGAGCGTGCCTTCGGCGCGGGGTCGGGCGGTCCCGGGTGGGGCGGTGACCGCGGGGGGGATGGCCGGAGCGCGTCATCCTAGGGCTCCAACGTGCCACCTGACCAGCGGTTTCCCAGACGTTCACAGCATTCGGCGGCGAACGCGCAGGACGGCGTCTACGGCATTGTCACCGCCGTGGTGTGCAATGGATCTCGTGCCCGCACTGGAAGAACCACTGAAACAGCCACTGAAGTCAGTGCTCGGCCCCGCCACCGCGAAGGTGATGGCCGAGCACCTCGGCCTGCACACCGTGGGCGACCTCCTGCACCACTACCCGCGGCGGTACGAGGAGCGCGGCCAGCTCACCCACCTCGCCGACCTCCCCATGGACGAGCACGTCACGGTGGTCGCCCAGGTCGCCGACGCCCGCCTGCACTCCTTCGCGTCCGCCAAGGCGCCCCGGGGCAAGGGCCAGCGCCTGGAGGTCACGATCACCGACGGCAGCGGCCGGCTCCAGCTGGTCTTCTTCGGCAACGGCGTGCACAAGCCGCACAAGGAGCTGCTGCCCGGGACCCGCGCGATGTTCGCCGGCAAGGTCTCCGTCTTCAACCGCCGCCTCCAACTCGCCCACCCGGCCTACGAACTGCTCAAGGGCGACAGCGAGGAGGCCGTCGAGACCTGGGCGGGCACCCTCATCCCGATCTACCCCGCCACCGCCAAGCTGGAGTCCTGGAAGATCGGCAAGGCCGTGCAGACGGTGCTGCCCAGCGCCCAGGAGGCCGTCGACCCGCTGCCCGCCTCCCTCCGTGAGGGCCGGGGCCTGGTCACCCTCCCCGAGGCCCTGCTCAAGATCCACCGTCCGCACACCAAGGCCGACATCGCCGACGCCCGCTCCCGCCTGAAGTGGGACGAGGCGTTCGTCCTCCAAGTGGCCCTGGCCCGCCGCCGCCACGCCGACACCCAGCTCCCGGCCGTCCCCCGCACCGCCCGCCCGGACGGCATCCTCACGGCCTTCGACGACCGCCTCCCCTTCACCCTCACCGACGGCCAGAAGAAGGTCTCCGCGGAGATCTTCACCGACCTCGCCACCGACCACCCGATGCACCGCCTGCTCCAGGGCGAGGTGGGAAGCGGAAAGACGTTGGTGGCCCTGCGCGCCATGCTCGCCGTGGTCGACGCCGGGGGACAGGCGGCCATGCTCGCGCCCACCGAGGTGCTCGCCCAGCAGCACCACCGGTCGGTCACCGAGATGATGGGCGAGCTCGCCGAGGGCGGCATGCTGGGCGGCGCCGAGCACGGCACCAAGGTGGTGCTGCTCACCGGGTCCATGGGGGCCGCCGCCCGCCGCCAGGCACTGCTCGACCTCGTCACCGGGGAGGCCGGCATCGTGATCGGCACCCACGCGCTGATCGAGGACAAGGTGCAGTTCCACGACCTCGGCCTCGTCGTCGTGGACGAACAGCACCGCTTCGGCGTCGAGCAGCGCGATGCCCTGCGCGGCAAGGGCAAGCAGCCGCCGCACCTGCTGGTCATGACCGCCACCCCCATTCCCCGCACGGTCGCCATGACCGTCTTCGGCGACCTGGAGACCTCGGTCCTCGACCAGCTCCCGGCCGGCCGCTCCCCGATCGCCACCCACGTGGTCCCCGCCGCCGACAAGCCCCACTTCCTGGCCCGCGCCTGGGAGCGGGTGCGCGAGGAGGTGACGGGCGGCCACCAGGCGTACGTCGTCTGCCCCCGCATCGGCGACGACACCGACGAGACCGACGGGGCCGGCGACCCGAAGAAGGCGCGCAAGTCCCCCGAGGACGAAGCGGAGAAGCGCCCGCCGCTCGCCGTCCTCGACATCGCCGAACAGCTCGGCCGCGGCCCCCTCCAGGGCCTGCGGGTCGAGGTCCTGCACGGCAGGATGCACCCCGACGACAAGGACGCGGTGATGCGCCGTTTCGCCGCGGGCGAGACCGACGTCCTGGTCGCCACCACGGTCATCGAGGTCGGTGTCAACGTCCCCAACGCCACGGCCATGGTCATCATGGACGCCGACCGCTTCGGCGTCTCCCAGCTCCACCAGCTCCGCGGCCGGGTCGGCCGCGGAGCTGCCCCCGGACTCTGCCTCCTGGTCAGCGAGATGCCCGAGGCGAGCGCGGCCCGCCAGCGGCTGAACGCCGTCGCCTCCACCCTCGACGGCTTCGAGCTCTCCCGCATCGACCTCGAACAGCGCCGCGAGGGCGACGTCCTCGGCCAGGCGCAGTCCGGTGTCCGATCCAGCCTGAGGGTCCTCGCGGTCATCGAGGACGAGGAGGTCATCGCGGAGGCCCGGGAGGAGGCGGCGGCGCTGGTGGCGGCCGATCCGGAGCTGGAGCGGCTGCCGGGCCTGCGGACGGCCCTGGACGCCCTGCTGGACGAGGAGCGGGAGCAGTACCTGGAGAAGGGCTGAGCCGCCGCGGCCCCGCAGGGGCGCGGGGCCCGGACGACCGGCCACAATGAACGAAAAACCGCCCACGAAGAAGGACCCCACATGACCCGCGTGATCGCCGGCCGGGCCGGCGGACGGCGCCTGTCCGTACCCCCGGGCACCGGAACCCGCCCCACCTCCGACCGCGCACGCGAGGGCCTCTTCTCCACCTGGCAGTCCCTCCTCGGCGGCCCCCTGGACGGCGAACGCGTCCTGGACCTCTACGCCGGCTCCGGAGCCGTGGGCCTCGAAGCCCTCTCCCGGGGCGCGAGCCACACCCTGCTGGTGGAGGCCGACGCCCGCGCGGCGAGGACCGTCCGGGAGAACGTGCGGAACCTGGGCCTGCCCGGCGCCGAGGTACGGGCGGGCAAAGCGGAACAAGTCGTCCGTACCGCACCGCCCGCCGAGCCCTACGACCTCGTCTTCCTCGACCCCCCGTACGCGGTCACGGATCACGATCTTCGCGAGATCCTGCTCACACTCCACTCGGAGGGCTGGCTCGCTGAGCAAGCGCTCGTCACCGTGGAGCGCAGCACCAGAGGCGGTGAATTCCGCTGGCCCGACGGCTTCGAGCCGATCCGGGCCCGCCGTTACGGCGAGGGAACGTTTTGGTACGGTCGCGCCGCCTCTACGTGCGAAGACGCACGATGACCGGACCGGAGAGCGAGGGATCACAAGTGCGCCGCGCCGTCTGTCCCGGGTCGTTCGACCCGATCACCAACGGACACCTCGACATCATCGCCCGTGCCTCCCGTCTGTACGACGAGGTGTACGTAGCGGTGATGATCAACCAGTCCAAGAAGGGCCTGTTCGAGATCGAGGAGCGGATCGAGCTGATCCGCGAGGTCACCGCCGAGTACGGCAACGTCCGCGTCGAGTCCTTCCACGGCCTGCTCGTCGACTTCTGCAAGCAGCGCGACATCCCCGCCATCGTCAAGGGCCTGCGCGCCGTCAGCGACTTCGACTACGAACTGCAGATGGCCCAGATGAACAACGGCCTCACCGGCGTCGAGACGCTGTTCGTGCCGACCAACCCGACGTACAGCTTCCTGTCCTCCTCGCTCGTCAAGGAGGTCGCGGCCTGGGGCGGCGACGTCTCCCACCTCGTGCCCGCGCCCGTCCTCCAGGCCCTCAACGGGCGTCTGCGCAAGGACTGAACGGGCTACAGTCGTCCCGTCCGTCTCCAACACAGCTGTAGAGAGTGGCGAGCACAGGTGGACGTCCAGAAGAAGCTCGACGAGATCGTCTCCACGGTCTCCGGCGCCCGGTCCATGCCGATGTCGGCCTCGTGCGTGGTCAACCGCGCCGAGCTGCTCGCGTTGCTCGAAGAGGTGCGCCAGGCGCTGCCGGGTTCCCTCGCGCAGGCGCAGGAGCTGATCGGCGACCGTGAGCAGATGGTCGAGCAGGCCCGCATGGAGGCCGGCCGGATCATCGAGAGCGCGCACGCGGAGCGCGGCTCCCTGGTCTCCGACACCGAGATCGCGCGCCGCTCCCAGGCCGAGGCCGACCGGATCCTCGACGAGGCCCGCCGGGAGGCCGAGGAGGTCCGCGCCGACGCCGACGACTACGTCGACTCCAAGCTCGCCAACTTCGAGGTCGTGCTCACCAAGACCCTCGGCTCGGTCGGCCGCGGCCGCGAGAAGCTGCTCGGCACCGGCCCCGGTCTCGACGAGAACGGCTACGAGGACGAGGACGCCCCCGAGCGCAGCCAGGACCCGGAGACCCTGCGCCACAACGCCGACGCGTACGTCGACGCCAAGCTGGGCGCGTTCGAGGCGGTCCTCGCCAAGACCCTGGAGGCGGTGGGCCGCGGCCGGCAGAAGCTGCACGGCCGGATCGCCACCGACGACCTGGGCGCCCTCGCCGACGACACCACGACCTTCCAGCACTCCAGCGACGCCGACTACCTCGCCGACCTCGCGGCCCTCGCGGACACCCCGGCCGAGCGCCCGGCACCGGCCCAGCAGCCGAGCCGGCCGGAACCGCCGGCCCAGCCGTCCTACGAGCCGCAGCCCGCCTACGGCTACCAGCAGCAGCCCGACCCGTACGGGGGCTTCCCGCAGCAGCCGGACTACGTCCAGCAGGACCCGTACGGCTACCAGCAGGCCGACCCCTACGCGGCCGCCGGCTACGCGCAGGCCGCCGACGGCTCCTTCCAGGGGTACGACCCGCAGCAGGCGGCCTACGACCCGCAGCAGGCGCAGCAGCAGCCGGCGCACCAGTCCACGCAGGGTTACGCCCTCGACGAGACCAGTCTGTTCGACACCGGCATGATCAGCGCGGAGCAGCTGCGCGCGTACGAACAGGGCCGGGGACTGTAGCCGCGACGGCGGCCGGTCGGCGGGACGACCACCGGATTGGGCCCTGAGCGAAAGGTCCAGTATCCTGGCTGTTCGGTCGCGCCTACGTCCGCGATCACCGCTGCCCCGACATCGCGGGCGGCGGCCCTCCGAGCTCGAAGATCGAAAGCAGGAATGGCTTCCAACGCCCGCCTCGACCACCGCAACCCCCTCGTGTTCGACACACACGAGCTGGGTCGGCGTCCTGGCGCGCTGCAGCGCCTGAACCGCACGATCGACGCTCCCGCCGATCTCGGCATCCAGGGGGTCATCGGAGTGCCGGAAGGCGCGCCGGTGGAGCTCGAACTCCGGCTCGAGTCGGTCATGGAAGGGGTGCTCGTCACAGGCACCGCCCGTGCACAGGCCGAGGGGGAGTGCGTAAGGTGTCTGGAGCCGGTCGGGCTGGAGCTCGAAGCGGACTTCCAGGAACTGTTCTCGTACCCTGACGCCGACGACCGGGGCCGCGTGATCGCGGAACCGGGCGACGACGCCGAGGACGACGAGGACAGGTTCTATCTCGAGGACGGCTTGTTCGAC
Organism: Streptomyces collinus Tu 365; assembly: GCF_000444875.1. Taxonomy (NCBI): domain Bacteria; kingdom Bacillati; phylum Actinomycetota; class Actinomycetes; order Kitasatosporales; family Streptomycetaceae; genus Streptomyces; species Streptomyces collinus. The sequence goes on from NC_021985.1 coordinate 6,028,426, forward strand.
CTCGAACCTCTGCTGCGCGATGCGGTGGTGCTCGCACTGCCGATGCAGCCGGTGTGCCAGGAAGACTGCCAGGGCCTGTGCTCCGAGTGCGGAGCGCGGCTCGCGGACGACCCGGACCACCATCACGACGCCGTCGACATCCGTTGGGCGGCTTTGCAGGGACTCGCCGGTTCACTCGAAGACGGCGAGAAGGACGAGATGAGCGGCGCTGACGCGGAAGCGGGCGTCGACGAGAAGCAGGAGAAGTAGCCGTGGCTGTTCCGAAGCGGAAGATGTCGCGCAGCAACACGCGCCACCGCCGGTCGCAGTGGAAGGCTGCGGTCCCCACCCTGGTTGCGTGCGAGCGCTGCCACGAGCCCAAGCAGCAGCACATCGCGTGCCCGTCTTGCGGCACCTACAACAAGCGCCAGGTCCTCGAAGTCTGAGCGGGCTGGTGAGAGGCACTGTGTCCAGTCCCAAGAAGGCGGAAGACGCCCCGGCGGACGCACCCGCCAAGAAGAAATTGGACAATCAGGCCTCGTCCCACACGCTTCTGGAAGGGCGGCTCGGCTACCACGTCGAGTCCGCCCTTCTGGTGCGTGCGCTGACCCACCGTTCCTACGCGTACGAGAACGGCGGTCTGCCGACGAACGAGCGGCTGGAGTTCCTCGGTGACTCCGTCCTCGGGCTCGTCGTCACGGACACGCTGTACCGCACCCACCCCGATCTCCCCGAGGGCCAGCTGGCCAAGCTCAGGGCCGCGGTGGTCAACTCGCGTGCGCTGGCGGAAGTGGGTCGCGGTCTCGACCTGGGCGCCTTCATCCGGCTCGGCCGGGGTGAAGAGGGCACGGGCGGCCGGGACAAGGCGTCCATCCTTGCCGACACCCTCGAAGCGGTGATCGGCGCGGTCTATCTCGACCAGGGCCTCGACGCGGCCTCCGAACTGGTGCACCGCCTGTTCGACCCGCTGATCGAGAAGTCCTCGAACCTCGGAGCCGGCCTGGACTGGAAGACCAGTCTCCAGGAGCTGACCGCGATCGAGGGGCTCGGCGTGCCCGAGTACCTGGTCACGGAGACCGGCCCCGACCACGAGAAGATCTTCACTGCTGCCGCCCGCGTCGGAGGCGTCTCGTACGGCACCGGCACCGGCCGCAGCAAGAAAGAGGCGGAGCAGCAGGCCGCCGAGTCCGCGTGGCGGTCCATCCGGGCCGCGGCGGACGAGCGGGCCAAGGCGGCCAAGGAGGCCGCCGAGGACGACACGTCGTCCGCGCCCGCCTGATCCGAGCACCACCCGAGCGCCCGCCCGGAGTCTCCACTCCGGGCGGGCGCTCGGTTCGTCCCACCGGTCCGTACGGGGGTTGTCGATGCCTGAGTTGCCCGAGGTCGAGGTCGTCCGGCGCGGCCTGGAGCGGTGGGTCGCCCACCGCACGGTCGCGGACGTCGAGGTGCTGCACCCGCGCGCGGTGCGCCGGCACGTCGCCGGCGCCGACGACTTCGCGCACCGTCTCAAGGGTCACCACATCGGCACGCCCAGCCGGCGCGGCAAGTACCTGTGGCTGCCGCTGGAGGAGACCAACCAGTCCGTCCTGGCCCACCTGGGCATGAGCGGCCAGCTGCTGGTGCAGCAGCACCAGGCGCCGGACGAGAAGCACCTGCGCATCCGGGTCCGGTTCGCCGACGGCCTCGGCACCGAGCTGCGCTTCGTGGACCAGCGCACCTTCGGCGGCCTGTCGCTGCACGACAACACCCCCGACGGCCTGCCCGACGTCATCGCGCACATCGCCCGCGACCCCCTGGACCCGCTGTTCGACGACGAGGCGTTCGCCGTCGCGCTGCGCCGCAAGCGGACCACCGTCAAGCGGGCCCTGCTCGACCAGTCGCTGATCAGCGGGGTCGGCAACATCTACGCGGACGAGGCGCTGTGGCGCGCGCGCATCCACTACGAACGCCCGACGGCGAACCTCACCCGCCCGGTCACGGCCGAACTGCTCGGACACGTCCGGGACGTGATGAACGCGGCGCTGGCCGTCGGCGGCACCAGCTTCGACAGCCTGTACGTCAACGTCAACGGGGAGTCGGGCTACTTCGACCGGTCCCTGGACGCGTACGGGCGTGAGGGACTGCCGTGCAGGCGGTGCGGTACGCCGATGCGGCGCCGGCCGTGGATGAACCGGTCCAGCTACTTCTGCCCGAAGTGTCAGAGGCCGCCGCGCGTCCCGTCGTAACGCACGCGGGCCGCGAGCACGTCGTCCATCGAGCCCTCCACGCAGTGGATGAGGGCGAGCAGCCGCTCGGCGACCCGGCGGCCCAGGGGGGTCAGTTCGTAGTCGACGCGGGGCGGGTTGGTGGGCTGCGCCTCGCGGTGCACCAGGCCGTCGCGCTCCAGCGCGTGCAGGGTCTGCGACAGCATCTTCTCGCTCACACCGTCCACCCGGCGGCGCAGCTCGTTGAAGCGCAGCGAGCCCTCGTACAGCGCGCCGAGCGTCAGTCCGCCCCAGCGGCCCGTGACGTGCTCCAGTGTGCCGCGCGACGGGCAGGCCTTGGCGAACACGTTGTACGCGAGGTCGTCCTGCCCCTGCTGCTCCTCGGTGATGCCGCTCATAGCACGAGCGTACGCCAGTGCAGCGCTGACCGACAGGTTGCACTAACTAGAAGTTAGTGCTTTCCTTTCGTCAGTGGCGTTGAGCTGCCCACCCGGGCCGCCTCTGTGCCACGTTCCGACTTCCGTGTGTTCGAGGAGCCCCATCGTGACCACCCCCGTCGTCTCCATCGCCTACCACTCCGGCTACGGCCACACCGCCGTGCTCGCCGAGGCCGTGCGCACGGGCGCCGCCGACGCCGGCGCCGAGGTGCACCTGATCAACGTCGACGAGATCACCGACGAGCAGTGGGAGACGCTCGACCGCTCCGACGCGATCGTCTTCGGCTCGCCCACCTACATGGGCACCGCCTCCGGCGCCTTCCACGTCTTCGCCGAGGCCTCCTCCAAGCGCTGGTTCGGCCAGGACTGGAAGGACAAGCTGGCCGCCGGCTTCACCAACTCCGGCTCCAAGAGCGGCGACAAGCTGCACACCCTGCAGTTCTTCCAGATCCTCGCCGGCCAGCACGGCATGCACTGGATCAACCTCGGCCTGCACCCCGGCTGGAACAGCAGCGAGGCCTCCGAGCACGACCTCAACCGCCTCGGCGTCTTCGCCGGCGCCGCCGCCCAGACCAACGTCGACGAGGGCCCGGACGCCGTCCACAAGGCGGACATCGCCACCGCCGAACACCTCGGCCGCCGGGTGACCGAAACGGCCCGCACCTTCGCCCTGGGCCGCGCCGCGGCGTAGGGCGCGGGCAGGGGCGGGAGCAGTGCCGCGGGCGGGCGCGGGCGTGGTGGCGGCGGCGGTGGCGAGCGCACAGGCGCGGCCGGCGGGGATTCCCGCCCCGCCCTCAGGCGTCGGCGATCCGCAGTTCGCACCCCGCGACGCCGTCCGCGGCGAAGAGCAGGAGCCGTTCCCCCTCCTCCTCCAGCTCGACGCGCCGGTGCCCGCTCACCGGATGGAAGAGCTGGACGTCGAGGGTCGTCGCCCCGCCCGCGCCGTCGATCCGCCACATCCCGGCGACGAACCCGTCGACCAGGATCGTCCCGGGAATCAGGCCGTTCCTCGTCGCGATGGCCCTGCGGTGCTGGTCGCCGATGATCCGGGTGCGGTCCGCGTGGGAGAGGATCGCGTTGTCGTAGGGGGCCAGGTAGCGCACCGGCGCGGGTGTGCCGGCGTCCGGGCGCGGTGCGCCGGGCAGGTCCCACAGCTCCCGGCCCTCCTCGTCACGGAAGGAGACCAGCCGCGGGCGCAGGCGCTCGATCACCGCCCGCAGCCGGGTGAGCCCCGACCACGCCTGCACGTCCCTGACGGTGGCGGGGCCGAACGCGGCCAGGTAGCGCAGGACCAGGGAGTCCAGGTCGGGCTCGGCATCCAGCGGGGCGCCGAGCCAGTCCTCCGCGGTGGCGTACGTCGTCCGCCCGCTTCGGCCCCAGACGCCGCGGGGAGGTGTCTGGACGACCGGCAGCAGATTGCGCACGACGTTGCCGAGCGCCGCGGCGGAGCGGTCGGGCCAGGTCTCCCGCAGTGCGGCGCTCAGGTCGCCGACGGTCAGCGGGGACCGTTCCAGGAGCGCCCGCCCGGCCGCCGCGACCTCGGCCGGATCCAGTCCGTCGAGTTCCTTGCCGAAGGTGGTGGCCAGACTCCGTTCCATGAACGGCTGGAGACAGGGCCGGAGCCGGCGGCAGTCGGCGGCGGTGACCAGATGGACGGTGCCCCGCATCAGCGCGATCCGCACGGCCCGCCGCTCGGTGAGCAGTCCGGCCAGCTCGGCGGGACGGAAACCGGCCAGCCGGGTCCACAGGCCGAAGTACGGCGGCACGGGCGCCTGAGCCTGCAGCCCCACGAGCCGCTCCAGCGCCTCCTCCGCCGGCATCGCCCACCGCGCCAGCAACAACTGACGCGCGAGAAAGGCACGGTTCAGAGCCCACCGATCGAGCACCCCGGCGGACCGGGGCGGGGTGACTGCCATCCGACCTCTCACGAATCGGAGCCGAAGCCCTGCCGGGCGGAACGAGCTCTACTGCCATGGGCGCGACGGTCACCGAGGTGATGCACGCTGGTCACGTGGCACCGACGGTTGGCGTCGATCGCCTGCGGTCGGTGTGGTCGTGGTCATCTCTGCTGTACAACACGGATCAACAGGCTGGCATACCCGTGGACAAGCAGGAGAGGTTTTTACTCCCCAGGGACTACAAGCAGTTGTGCCAGGCTTTCGGTGCCGGGGAGTTCTCGCAGGTGGTGTCGGTGCTGTGCGCCGACGAGACCCGCGTGGCAGATCTGTTGAGGACGTGGCGCCTACTGCTGTCGAATGACGACAGTTCGGACGGCCCGTTCGCGCCCTACCGGATCCATGCGCCCGGGAAGACGGGGGGCCTGATTCCCTGGGGTATGTCGCGTGCGGCCGATGCGTTCTACTGGCAGGTCACGGACGGCCCGATCGACGCATGGCCGGTCCTCGCCAAGACGGAGGACTCCGAGAACTGGCACCGTTACGAGATGACCGCCACGGAGTTCCTGTACCGCATCCTCGCCGATCCCGGATTCCGGCCCTACACCGTGGCCCAGTCGGCGCCGGGGCTGTCCTTCGAGCCCGCCTGAACAGCCGGTGAGTGGAAAGGATGGCTACCGATGACGGCCCTGAGACGGCTCAGGACACCTTCTAGGGCGCTGACCTGCGGTTATCTCAATAGCCGAAGTCCTGCGTCCACCAAGGGCCGCCGGAGCCGAAGTGGACGCCGACCCCCAGGGTCTTGTAGTCGCAGTTCAGTATGTTGGCACGGTGGCCGGGGCTGTTCATCCACGCGGCCATCACGGCCGCCGCGTCCGCCTGGCCGCGGGCTATGTTCTCGCCGCCGAGGTCGGTGACGCCGGCCTTCGCCGCCCGGTCCCACGGGGAGGCCCCGTCGGGGTCGGTGTGGTCGAAGAAGCCCCGCGCGGCCATGTCACCGCTGAACGTCTCGGCCAGCTTGGACAGCGAGGAGTTCGCCGCCAGTGCGCTGCACCCGACCTTGGCCCGCTCCTCGTTGACGAGCTTCAGCACCTCCGCCTCGACCGCGTTCTCGCGCGAGACCGTCACCGGCGGCGTGCTCGCCGTGGGCGCCTTGCCCGCCGTACGGGAGGGTGCGGGCGCGGCCGCCGTACCGGCCGGAGCCGGCTTCGTCGAGGCCGGCCTCGACGGCACCCGGGTGGGCGTCTTCGTCGGCGCCTTCGTGGCCGTCTTCGACGGGGAGGGGGACGCCGAGGCGGACCTGGAGGCGGAGGCCGACGGCTTCGGCGCCGCGGGCGGCGAGGCCGGGTGGCGGGTGGCGCCGCTCGTGGCCGAGCCGCCGGACGGCCCGGTCGCGGTGCCCGAGGTGCCGCCCTGCTCGGCGGCCGTGTTGCCGGGGGAGGCCCCGGCCTGTACCCGGTCGCCGCCCGTGGTGTGCGTGGCGCCGCCGAGCTGGTAGTTCTGCAGGCCGGGCACCATGCCGGTGGCCACCGCCGCCGTACCGGCGAGCGCCACGGCGGCGGATATCCCGAGCAGGCTGCTGCGTACCGGCCTCCCGGCCTTCTTGCGGCGCCCGTGAACGTCGGAGGGGTCGCGGTCCGACGCGAAGTCGTTCCAGTCCGAGGGGTCGCCGTACTGAGCGAAGCCGAAAGCCGGGGAGTCGTCCGTCCCGAAGTCGTCCGGCGCGGAGTCGTCCGCCCTGAAGGCGCTCGCCCCGAAGTGGTCGCCGGCGGAGCGGCCGTCGTCCAGGGGGAAGCCGTTCCCGGCGGGGGACGGCGACGGCTCGTCGCCGGTCGCGTAGAGGTACGCCGTGCTCGCGGCGTTGGTCTCGGCGTACGCCTCCGGGTTCAGGTAGGGCGCGATGCCCCTGGGCCGCTCACCGGCGGACGAGTCCAGTGGGTGCTCGCCGCCCGTCGCCGAGTCGTACGTGTGCGTGACCCCGTTGGCGCGGCCCTTGGCGGCGCGGCCGGCGGCGGAGCGTCGGTGGCGTCCCATGCCCTTGCCCTCTTCCTCGTCCGCGGTCGACCCGTCCCCTGGTGGCGGTGACTCCCTCTGGCCAACCGAACTCACTCGATCGAGCGAGTTTCATATGAGATTCATTGGTTTTGGACGGTACCGCATCGCTCCCGGGCGGGATGTGTCCCAGACGACACCGGCCGGTTAGGTTGCACCCATGAGCGAGGATGTTCGACTGGTCGCCTGGGTGCGCGGACGCGTCCAAGGTGTGGGTTTCCGCTGGTTCACGCGGGCCAAGGCGCTGGAGATCGGCGGCTTGAGTGGTTTTGCTCTCAATCTGGGCGACGGCCGCGTGCAGGTCGTCGCCGAGGGCGCGCGGCACGGCTGCGAGGGACTGCTCGACTGGCTCCAGGGCGACGACACGCCCGGACGCGTCGACGGAGTCACCGAGATCTGGGACACACCCCGTGGCGGCTACGACGGCTTCGCCATCCGCTGAACCGATTCTGTAAATCCCCGCAGGCCCCGGGGGTGCAAGGTGTCAGAGGCATATGCCCCAAGCAGAAATGGCCTGGTGGTTGCCAAGAAGGGCGTGGCGTGGCAGGCTCCGCTGGAACAGCTGATCGTCACGCCCTGAGGGCCCCGTGGAAACAGCAGCGCCGCCGCCGGACGGCCGCGCGCGCCGGGTTCGCCCACCAATACAGGGCGTGATCGTGTTGACCGTCAAACTTTTTGGTGAGACGCTGAAAGCCCCGCGCACCTTAGCTGTTTGGCATGTAAGAACCGCAGAGCAACACCCAGTGTGCCAAGCACCACGGGTGCGAATCCCTCACGACCCAACCGCATCGGTCGGTCACTCATTGTGGAGGACCATCCATCATGGCAAAGGCGCTTCTCGGTTACGTCGGCGGCTCCGACCCGCGACTCCTCGCCGAGATGCGACGGCTCCAGCAGCGCGTACAGGACCTGGAATCCGAACTCGGACGCATCCAGGCGGAGAACGAGGCGCTGACGGCTGCCGCTTCTCACGACAGGATCATGGAGAGCATCGACGCACACCAGGCGGAGCCTGCGCTCACCTGATCGCTGCATTGCTCCACGACAGCACACGCAGCGGTTGGGGTGCCCGTATCAACCGCACAGTGTCAGGCAATCGCAACCCGGTTGTCAGAGTTGCAAGGGACGCTTCGGCGTCCCTTCTTTCTTTCTTTCCCCCGCGCATCCTTTCACTGTCTTAACGTCTGGTGTGCCCTGTCTGTTCAATGGCGAAACCGTGCGGTTGCGAGTGTTCGTGGAGTGGGATAGCGGCGCCGGGTAGAGTCCAGCGCCGTGCACCTCAAGGCCCTGACCCTCCGCGGATTCAAGTCGTTCGCCTCCGCGACCACGCTCCGGTTCGAGCCGGGGATCACCTGCGTCGTCGGCCCGAACGGCTCGGGCAAGTCCAACGTCGTGGACGCGCTGAGCTGGGTCATGGGCGAGCAGGGCGCCAAGTCGCTGCGCGGCGGCAAGATGGAGGACGTCATCTTCGCCGGCACCACCGGGCGGCCGCCGCTCGGCCGCGCCGAGGTGTCCCTGACCATCGACAACTCCGACGGGGCGCTGCCCATCGAGTACGCCGAGGTCACCATCACGCGGATCATGTTCCGCAACGGCGGCAGCGAGTACCAGATCAACGGCGACACCTGCCGGCTGCTCGACATCCAGGAACTGCTCTCCGACTCCGGCATCGGCCGCGAGATGCACGTCATCGTCGGCCAGGGTCAGCTCGACTCCGTCCTGCACGCCGATCCGATGGGCCGCCGCGCCTTCATCGAGGAGGCGGCCGGTGTCCTCAAGCACCGCAAGCGCAAGGAGAAGGCGCTCAGGAAACTGGACGCGATGAAGGCCAACCTCGCGCGCGTGCAGGACCTCACCGACGAGTTGCGCCGCCAGCTGAAGCCGCTCGGCCGGCAGGCGGCGGTCGCCCGCCGGGCCGCCGTCATCCAGGCCGACCTGCGCGACGCCCGGCTGCGGCTGCTCGCCGACGACCTCGTCCGGCTGCGCGAGGCGCTGGCGGCCGAGATCGCCGACGAGGCGGCGCTGAAGGAGCGCAAGGAGGCCGCCGAGCAGGAGCTGCGCAAGGCGCTCCAGCGGGAGGCACTGCTGGAGGACGAGGTGCGCCGGCTCAGCCCGCGCCTGCAACGGGCCCAGCAGGCCTGGTACGAGCTGTCCCAGCTGGCCGAACGGGTGCGCGGCACCATCTCGCTCGCGGACGCCCGGGTCAAGAGCGCCACCTCCGCGCCCCCCGAGGAGCGGCGCGGCCGCGACCCCGAGGACATGGAGCGCGAGGCCGCCCGGATCCGTGAACAGGAGGCCGAGCTGGAGGCGGCCCTGGAGGCGGCCCAGCGGGCCCTGGACGACACCGTCTCCCACCGCGCCGAACTGGAGCGCGAACTCGCGGTGGAGGAGCGCCGGCTCAAGGACGTCGCGCGCGCCATCGCCGACCGCCGTGAGGGCCTGGCCCGCCTCTCCGGTCAGGTCAACGCGGCCCGCTCGCGCGCCGCGTCCGCCCAGGCCGAGATCGACCGGCTGGCGGCGGCCCGGGACGAGGCCCAGGAGCGCGCGGTCCGCGCCCAGGAGGAGTACGAGACGCTGAAGGCCGAGGTCGACGGCCTCGACGCCGACGACGTGGAGCTGGCCGAGCGGCACGAGACGGCCAAGCTGCGGCTCGCCGAGGCCGAGTCGGCGCTCGGCGAGGCCCGCGAGGCGGTCACCGCGGCCGAACGCCGGCGCGCCGCGACCCAGGCCCGCCACGAGGCACTGGCCCTGGGCCTGCGCCGCAAGGACGGCACCGGGATACTGCTCGGCGCCCGGGACCGGCTCACCGGAGTCCTCGGACCGGCGGCCGAACTGCTGACGGTCACCCCCGGCCACGAGGTCGCCCTGGCCGCCGCCTTCGGCGCCGCGGCGGACGCGATCGCCGTCTCTACCCCGGCCTCGGCGGCCGAGGCGATCAGACTCCTGCGCAAACAGGACGGCGGCCGCGCCGCCCTGCTCCTGGCGGCACCCGTGGAGCGCACTGGCGCGCGCACGACGGGGAACATCCGCACGGCACCCGACCCGGGCGGACCGGGCTCCGCCGCCGAAGCGGCTCGGGCCGCCCACCCGAGCGGCTCCGTCAGCCTCCCCGCCCAGCCGGCCGCCGAGAACACCGCGATCGCACGTCCCGCGGGCGACGACACCCTCCCCTACCCCGGCGGGACGCCCTTCGCGGCCGACCTCGTTCGTGGGCCCGCCGGGCTCATGCCCGCCGTGCGGCGGCTGCTGCGCGGGATCGTCGTCGTGGGGACCTTGGAGGACGCCGAGGACCTGGTCCAGGCGCGCCCCGAGCTGACCGCCGTCACCGCCGAGGGCGACCTGCTCGGTGCGCACTTCGCGCACGGTGGGTCGGCCGGGGCGCCCAGCCTGCTGGAGGTGCAGGCGTCCGTGGACGAGGCCGCCGCCGAGCTGGCCGAGCTGGCCGTCCGGTGCGAGGAGCTGGCCGGAGCGCAGCGGGCGGCGGCCGAGCGGCGCAGTGAGAGCGCCGCGCTCGTGGAGGAGCTGGGGGAGCGCCGTCGGGCCGCCGACCGGGAGAAGTCGTCCGTGGCCCAGCAGCTCGGCCGGCTCGCCGGGCAGGCACGGGGCGCGGCGGGGGAGGCGGAGCGGTCCGCCGCGGCCGCCGCCCGCGCGCAGGAGGCGCTGGAGAAGGCCGTGGGGGAGGCCGAGGAACTGGCCGAGCGGCTGGCCGTGGCCGAGGAGATGCCGGTCGAGGAGGAGCCGGACACCTCGGTGCGCGACCGGCTCGCCGCCGACGGAGCCAACGCACGGCAGACCGAGATGGAGGCCCGGCTCCAGGCACGGACCCACGAGGAGCGGGTCAAGGGGCTCGCCGGACGCGCCGACTCCCTCGACCGCGCGGCCCGCGCGGAGCGCGAGGCACGCGCGCGTGCCGAACAGCGGCGGGCCCGGCTACGGCACGAGGCCGCCGTCGCCGAGGCCGTGGCGTTCGGCGCCCGGCAGCTCCTGGCCCATGTCGAGGTCTCCCTCGAGCGGGCCGAGCGGGAGCGGGCCGCCGCCGAGGCCGCCAAGGCCCTGCGGGAGCAGGAGCTGACCGCCGCCCGGGGCGCGGGCCGCGACCTCAAGAGCGAGCTCGACAAGTTGAAGGATTCAGTTCACCGCGGCGAGGTACTCGGAGCGGAGAAGCGGCTGCGTATCGAGCAGCTGGAGACCAAGGCGCTGGAGGAGCTCGGTGTCGAACCGGCGGGGCTCGTCGCGGAGTACGGCCCGCGCGAGCTCGTGCCGCCCTCGCCCGCCGCCGAGGGTGAGGAGCTGCCCGAGGACCCCGAGCACCCGCGCAACCGGCCCAGGCCGTTCGTCCGGGCCGAGCAGGAGAAGCGGCTCAAGGCCGCCGAACGGGCCTATCAGCAACTGGGCAAGGTCAACCCGCTGGCACTGGAGGAGTTCGCGGCGCTGGAGGAGCGGCACAAGTTCCTCAGCGAACAGCTGGAGGACCTGAAGAAGACCCGCGCCGATCTGCTTCAGGTGGTGAAGGAGGTGGACGAACGCGTCGAGCAGGTGTTCACCGAGGCCTACCGGGACACGGCCCGCGAGTTCGAGGGCGTCTTCGGCCGTCTCTTCCCGGGCGGCGAGGGCCGGCTCGTGCTGACCGACCCCGACAACATGCTCACCACGGGCGTGGATGTCGAGGCCCGCCCGCCGGGCAAGAAGGTCAAGCGGCTCTCCCTGCTCTCGGGCGGCGAACGGTCGCTGACCGCGGTGGCACTGCTGGTGTCGATCTTCAAGGCCCGGCCGAGCCCGTTCTACGTGATGGACGAGGTCGAGGCGGCGCTGGACGACACCAACCTCCAGCGGCTGATCCGGATCATGCAGGAGCTGCAGGAGGCCTCGCAGCTCATCGTGATCACGCACCAGAAGCGCACCATGGAGGTCGCCGACGCGCTCTACGGCGTGTCCATGCAGGGCGATGGTGTGTCGAAGGTCATCTCGCAGCGGCTTCGCTGACACGTGCTCTCTACACCTATCGCCATCTGTCCTACGCCGTGATTTCACTTCTTGAAGTCAAGTCGCCACGCCGTCTCGCCAAAGTCACAGAGCAGAGACTATTGACTTCGAAACTTGAAGGCATAGTCTCTGCAACGTTGCTTTTACCTTCAGGTCTCACCTGTAAGGGCTTACCCCCACGTCGGCAGCGCTGCCGACGGCCCGAGGAGTTGTACACGTGACCAGCACAGCGCAGGCACCTCAGCCAGGAGCCGGGACGGCTCACCCCGAACATCTCGGGCACGTCATCTTCATCGCGGCGGCGGCCGCCATGGGCGGTTTCCTCTTCGGCTACGACAGCTCGGTGATCAACGGCGCCGTCGAGGCCATCCGCGACCGCTACAACATCGGTCCCGCCGCTCTTGCGCAGGTCATCGCCATCGCCCTGATCGGCTGTGCCATCGGCGCGGCCACCGCCGGCCGCATCGCCGACCGGATCGGCCGCATCCGCTGCATGCAGATCGCCTCGGTCCTGTTCACGATCAGCGCGGTCGGCTCGGCGCTGCCCTTCGCGCTGTGGGACCTCGCCTTCTGGCGCATCGTCGGCGGGTTCGCCATCGGCATGGCCTCCGTCATCGGCCCCGCCTACATCGCCGAGGTCGCTCCGCCCGCCTACCGCGGCCGGCTCGGCTCCTTCCAGCAGGCCGCGATCGTCGTCGGCATCGCCATCTCCCAGCTCGTCAACTGGGGCCTGCTCAACGCGGCCGGCGGCAACCAGCGCGGTCAGCTCATGGGCCTCGAGGCCTGGCAGGTCATGCTCGGCGTGATGGTGATCCCCGCCGTCCTGTACGGCATGCTCTCCTTCGCGATTCCGGAGTCCCCGCGCTTCCTGCTCTCCGTCGGCAAGCGTGAGCGGGCCAAGGAGATCCTCGCCGAGGTCGAGGGCAAGGGCGTCGACCTGGACGCGCGCGTCGGCGAGATCGAGCACGCGATGCGCAGCGAGCACAAGTCGACGTTCAAGGATCTGCTCGGCGGCGGCTTCTTCTTCAAGCCGATCGTCTGGGTCGGCATCGGCCTGTCGGTCTTCCAGCAGTTCGTCGGCATCAACGTCGCGTTCTACTACTCCTCGACGCTGTGGCAGTCGGTCGGCGTCGACCCGACGCAGTCGTTCTTCTACTCCTTCACGACGTCGATCATCAACATCGTCGGCACCGTGATCGCGATGATCTTCGTGGACCGCATCGGCCGCAAGCCGCTCGCGCTCATCGGCTCGGCCGGCATGGTCGTCGGCCTGGCGCTGGAGGCGTGGGCGTTCTCCTACGACCTGGTCGACGGCAAGCTCCCCGCCACCCAGGGCTGGGTCGCCCTGATCGCCGCCCACGTGTTCGTCCTCTTCTTCGCCCTGTCCTGGGGCGTGGTGGTCTGGGTCTTCCTCGGCGAGATGTTCCCGAACCGGATCCGCGCCGCCGCCCTGGGCGTGGCCGCCTCCGCGCAGTGGATCGCCAACTGGGCCATCACCGCGAGCTTCCCGTCGCTGGCCAGCTGGAACCTGTCCGCCACGTACATCATCTACACCGTCTTCGCGGCGCTCTCCATCCCGTTCGTCCTCAAGTTCGTCAAGGAGACGAAGGGCAAGGCCCTGGAGGAGATGGGCTGACCCGTCCCGTGAACTCGGGGAGAAGGGCCAAGTCCCCGCTGCCCCTCTCCTCGTACTCGCCGCCGTCCCCGGCCCGGCCACTGCCCGGACCGGGGACGGCGGTCCTTCATGTACAGCCCCCGGTCAGCCGCCCAGTGCGGGCAGCACCCGCTCGGCGAGGAGCCGCAGGCTCCGCCACCCCTCCTCCACGGGCATGCCCCCCGCCAGGGGATGCAGTACGAGACTGTCCGCGCCCAGCGCCAGGCACTCGTCCGGGGTGAGGATCCGGTACACGCCCTCCGCGCGCAGCTCGGCCACCGACGTGGCCGCCGACCGCACCGCGGAGCGGATCTGCCCCGACTGCCAGGAGGCGTACGTCCGCGCCTCGTGCAGGAAGTGCCCGCCGTACTCGGCCCACGCCCGGTCCGGGTCCTCGGCGAGGTGCAGCAGCGGGGTCTCGGCGGCCGGCATCATCGTCCAGCCCTCGGTGCCGTACTCCGCGAGCCGCTCCTTGTAGTAGGCCTCCAGCTCCGGCAGGTGCGCGCTCGGGAAGAACGGCAGGCCGAGCCGGGCGGCCCGGCGGGCCGCCGCCCGAGAGGAGCCGCCCACCAGCAGCAGCGGATGCGGGTCGGTGTACGGGCGCGGGGTGAGCCGTACCGTACGGCCCCGGTACTCGAACTCCTCGCCGGTCCACGCCTTCAGCAGGGTCTCCAGCAGCTCGTCCTGCAGCCGGCCCCGCCGCTTCCAGTCCACGCCGAACAGGGCGTACTCCTCGGGCCGGTAGCCGATCCCGGCGACGGTCACCAGCCGCCCGCCGCTCAGCAGGTCCAGCACGGCGATCTCCTCGGCCAGCCGCAGCGGGTCGTGCAGCGGGCCGATGACGGCCGACACCGTGACCGCGATGTTCCGGGTCGCCCCGAACACCGCGCCCGCGAAGGCGAACGGCGAGGGCAGCCAGTTGTTGTCGGCGCCGTGGTGCTCCTCGGTCTGCACGGTGGTGATCCCGTGCCCGTCCGCGTACGCGGCCATGTCCAGGGCGGCCCGGTAGCGGGCGGCGAGCGAGGCACGGCCGGCACCGGGTTCGACGAGGTTGAAACGTACGACCGTGACGGGCATGGGAAGTCCCCCTCCGGTGCGGCGGTTGGAGGGGGACGGTAGCTGACGTGTCGTCAGATTGCCAGGAACGGGACGGCCCGTCCGGCGTCAGACACCGGCCGTCGCGGACTCCTCGGCGGTCTCGGCCGCGGACGCGGCGGACCCGGTGGTCCCGGCGCTCTCGGAGTCCGGCGCCGCGGTCACCACCGCCGGCTTCGGCAGCACCAGGTACAGCAGGCCCGAGATCACGATGGTCGCCACCCAGCCGAGGCCGTACTCGCCGATGACGTTGTTCTTCGCCAGCGGTCCGGTGAACCAGTCCGAGGTGGTGAACATCAGCCCGGCGGCCAGGCCGATCGCCCAGGCCGCCACCGCGGCGGGGGAGAAGCCGCCCCGGTACCAGTAGGCGCTGGTGCGGGTGGTGTCCGTCATGGCCCGCCCGTCGTACTCGGTGCGGCGCAGCATGTCGGCGCCGAACACGCCGACCCAGGCGGAGAAGGCCACCGCCAGCAGGGAGAGGAAGGCGATGAAGGAGCCCAGGAAGCTCGTCGCCACCAGCATCAGCACCCCGCCGAAGACCAGCGAGATCACGGCGTTGACCGAGACCGCCCAGTGCCGCGGCACCCGGAAGCCCAGGGTCTGCGCGGTGAAGCCCGCCGAGTACATGGACATCGAGTTGATCAGCAGCATGCCGATCAGCGCGATCAGCAGGTACGGCACGGCCAGCCAGGTCGGCAGGATCTCGCCGACGAAGGAGACCGGGTCGGAGGCCGAGGCCAGGTCGGGGGTGGAGACCGCCATCACCGCGCCCATGAGCACCATCGGCAGCACCACGATCCCGGCGCCGCCCACCGCCGTGCCCACGATGGCCTTCGAGGAGGCCGTGCGCGGCAGGTAGCGGGTGAAGTCGGGCGCCGACGGGATCCAGCTGACCCCGCCCGCCGCGATCATGCCGACACCGGTGATCACCGCGGCGGTGGAGCCGGCGCCCTGGTGGGTCACCTTCGACCAGTCGGTGTGCACGGCCAGGTACACCAGCACCAGCACCGAGAAGACGCCGAAGAAGTAGGTGGCGTACTTGTTGCACTTCTGCACGGCGTTGATGCCCAGGCCGGAGATCGCGAAGGTCGCCACCACGAAGACCAGCAGCATCACCATGTCCAGCACGCCGTCGGCGCGGACGCCGAGCACGATGTCCAGAATGGTGAGCATGGCGTAGGCGCCGGTCACCGCGTTGATCGTCTCCCAGCCCCAGCGCGCGACCCAGATCAGCGCACCGGGCAGCAGGTTGCCGCGCTGCCCGAACACCGCGCGCGACAGCGCCATGCCGGGCGCCCCGCCGCGCTTGCCCGCGATCCCGATCAGACCGACCAGGCCGTACGACACGACCGGCGCGGCGACCGCGACGACGAGGGCCTGCCAGATGTCCAGGTGGTACGCCACCACCAGGCTCGCGCCCATGGTCAGCAGCAGCACGCTGATGTTGGCGCCGACCCAGGTGGGGAACAGGCCCCGGGTGCGCGCGGTGCGCTCGTGGTCGGGCACCTGCTCGATGCCGCGGGTCTCGAGGGCGCCGTCGGTCTCGGCTGTCTTGCGCATGCGGAGAGTGCCTCGGGGGTGGGGGAGGGGGACGGGTGGACTCTACGCGCGTCGACGGAGCCCCGGCCATCGTACTTTGTGCCGAGTCATTCCCCAAAGGGTCGTTTGTCCCTCGGAGGAAGACACAAGCGGGGTCACGCGGAACCCATGACTGATACTGGACGGGTTATGGAAACCATCATCCTTGCTGTAGTCATCGCCGTGGTCGTGCTCGGTGCGCTCGGCGGGCTCGTCGTCGGCAGCCGGCGCAAGAAGCCGCTGCCCCCGCCGCCGCCCGCCGCGCCCGACATCACCGCGCCCCCGGCCGAGCCGCACGTCGGCGACGAGGCCGAGACGCCGCGCGACGAACCGCGCCGGACGATCGAGGAGGTGGATCTCCCGGGCGGCCCGCCGGTCGTCGTGGAGGAGCCCCCCGTTGGCCCCGGCCTCGAAGCTCCGGAGATCGAGATCCCGGAGCCCACCGCAGGCCGGCTGGTCCGTCTGCGCGCCCGACTGTCCCGCTCGCAGAACGCCCTGGGCAAGGGTCTGCTGACCCTGCTGTCCCGCGAGCACCTCGACGACGACACGTGGGAGGAGATCGAGGACACGCTGCTCACCGCCGACGTCGGTGTGCAGCCCACCCAGGAGCTGGTCGAGCGGCTGCGCGAGCGCGTCAAGGTGCTCGGCACCCGCACCCCCGTGGAGCTGCGCGGCCTGCTGCGCGACGAGCTGCTCAAGCTGGTCGGCACCGACGTCGACCGCACCGTGAGGACCGAGCCCGAGGACCGCAAGCCGGGCATCGTGATGGTCGTCGGCGTCAACGGCACCGGCAAGACCACCACCACCGGCAAGCTGGCCCGCGTCCTGGTCGCCGACGGCCGGACCGTCGTGCTCGGCGCCGCCGACACCTTCCGTGCCGCCGCCGCCGACCAGCTCCAGACCTGGGGCGAGCGCGTCGGCGCCTACACCGTGCGCGGCCCCGAGGCCGGCGACCCGGCCTCCGTCGCCTTCGACGCGGTCAAGGAGGGCAAGGAGATGGGGGTCGACGTCGTCCTCATCGACACCGCCGGCCGCCTGCACACCAAGACCGGCCTGATGGACGAGCTGGGCAAGGTCAAGCGGGTCGTGGAGAAGCACGCGCCGCTGGACGAGGTGCTGCTCGTCCTGGACGCCACGACCGGCCAGAACGGCCTCGTGCAGGCCCGCGTCTTCGCGGAGGTCGTGGACATCACCGGCATCGTGCTGACCAAGCTCGACGGCACCGCGAAGGGCGGCATCGTCGTCGCGGTCCAGCGGGAGCTGGGCGTGCCGGTCAAGCTGATCGGGCTCGGCGAGGGCGCGGACGACCTGGCGCCGTTCGAGCCGGAGGCGTTCGTGGACGCGCTGATCGGTGAGTGAACCCTCCTGGCCCTGAACCCGCCGGTTCGAAGAAGCGCCCGCCCCCAAGGTGCAGTTGGGGACGGGCGCTTCGTCCTGTGGGGCGCCGCGCCTCGCTCCGGGGCCCGTCCCGGTCCGGCGCCTCGCCTCGGTCCGGGCGGCCTGTCCCGGTCGGGGCGGCCTGTCCCGGTCCGGCGCGTCGCCTCTGGGGCGTCCCGCGCTCCGGCTTGCGTGGCGCTCCGCCTCGCGCGGCACTCCTGCTTACGCGGCGCCTCGCCTCGTACGGCGCGCGTCGGTCAGGCGCGTGACCGCGACCGGTGGGCCACGTACGCCAGGGTGCCCAGCAGCAGTCGGGCCGCCGGCGGCCGGGTCGCCGAGTCAAGGGCGGGCGGGCGCAGCCAGCGCACCGGGCCGAGGCCGCCCCGGTCGGAGGGCGGGGCGGTGACGTACGTGCCCGGGCCGAGGCCGCGCAGGTCCAGGGCGGTGGGATCGTCCCAGCCCATGCGGTAGAGCAGCCTCGGCAGCTCGGCGGCGGCGCCGGGCGCGACGAAGAAGTGGACGCGGCCGTCCGGGGTCGCGGTGACCGGGCCGAGCGGGAGCCCCATGCGCTCCAGCCGGACCAGGGCGCGGCGGCCGGCGGGCTCGGCGACCTCGATGACGTCGAAGGCGCGGCCGACGGGCAGCATCACGGCGGCGCCCGGGTACTCGGACCAGGCCCTGGTCACCTCGTCCAGCGTCGCCCCGGCCGGCACCGGCGCCGCGAAGCCCAGCGGGTGCGCGCCCGGCTCCGGGCAGTCCGCCCGCCCGCAGGAGCAGGCACCCGCCGCGGCCCGCGCGCCCGGCACCACGTCCCAGGCCCACAGGCCGGTGAACTCGGCGACGGCGGTGCACTCCGACGTGCGGCCGCGCCGACGCGTGCCGGAGCGGATCTCGCGGATGCCGCCGATCGTGAAGCCCATGCCCCCTCCAACGGGTCCAGCGCGCCGGTGGTTACGAAACGGAGCGAGATGGAAGCGGAACGTGACGCTACGGCTTCGACTTCCCCCGCTCCGGCGAGGCCAAGGCGGCGCCTTGCGGCACTTCGGGTCGCGCACCGCAGCTCGCGCGCCCCAGTGCGCTCCACTCCGCCTACTTCCGGCCGTCCTATGTCAAGTGAATCGCGAGAGGGCGACCGTGAGTTCATTCGAAGGGGTGGCGAATGGTGGCGTTTCAAGGATCGCCATGGCTGGAGCCGTGATCGTAGGATTACTGTGAGTGTGCGAGGCCTGAAGGCACATGCACCCGTGGGTATGCCGGTGGCAAGTCGTCGGCTCGTTCGAAGGGTGAGAACCGGCGGACGGGAGGCCGTATTTACCGGCATTCTGATAGGGCTTGGCGCAGTCGGCGACAAGTGGTCTCAGGGATGGGGGCGTTCCAGTGGGCGGCAACGGCGGTATCGGAGAGAACGCTGACAAGCGCCCCAACGAGCTGCTCGGCTCGTGGTTCGTGCGCAGCGGCTGGTCCAAGGGCGAGCTGGCCCGCCAGGTGAACCGCAGGGCCCGCCAGCTCGGCGCCAACCACATCTCCACCGACACCTCCCGGGTGCGCCGCTGGCTGGACGGGGAGAACCCGCGCGAGCCGATCCCGCGGATCCTCTCCGAGCTGTTCTCCGAGCGCTTCGGCTGTGTGGTCTCCGTCGAGGACCTGGGCCTGCGCGCCACCCGCCAGTCACCCTCCGCGTCCGGCGTCGACCTGCCCTGGACGGGCCCGCAGGCGGTGGCCCTACTCAGCGAGTTCTCGCGCAGCGACCTGATGCTGGCGCGGCGCGGCTTCCTCGGGACGTCGCTGGCCCTGTCGGCGGGCCCGTCCCTCATCGAGCCCATGCAGCGCTGGCTGGTGCCGACGCCGTCCGCGCCGGTCCCGTCCGAGCCCGAGTCGCCGCTGGACTCCCGCAGGCCAGGCCGGCTGTCCAAGCCCGAGCTCGACCTGCTGGAGTCCACCACCCGGATGTTCCGGCAGTGGGACGCCCAGTGCGGCGGTGGCCTGCGCCGCAAGGCCGTCGTCGGGCAGCTCCACGAGGTCACCGAACTCCTCCAGGAGCCGCAGCCCGAGGCCACCGCCCGCAAGCTCTTCAAGGTCGCGGCCGAGCTCGCCGAGCTCGCGGGCTGGATGTCGTACGACGTCGGTCTCCAGCCCACCGCGCAGAAGTACTTCGTGCTCGCCCTGCACGCCGCCAAGGAGGCCGGCGACAAACCGCTCGGCTCGTACGTCCTCTCCAGCATGAGCCGCCAGATGATCCACCTCGGCCGGCCCGACGACGCCCTGGAGCTGATCCACCTCGCGCAGTACGGCAGCCGTGACTGCGCCGGCCCGCGCACCCAGTCCATGCTGTATGCGATGGAGGCCCGCGCGTACGCCAACATGGGCCAGCCCGGCAAGTGCAAGCGGGCCGTGCGGATGGCCGAGGACACCTTCGCGGAGGCCGACGAGTGGGACGAGCCGGACCCCGACTGGATCCGCTTCTTCTCCGAGGCCGAGCTGTACGGGGAGAACTCCCACTCCTTCCGTGACCTCGCCTACGTCGCCGGCCGCAGCCCCGCCTACGCCTCACTGGCCGAGCCGCTGATGCAGCGGGCGGTGGAGCTGTTCGCCAAGGACGCCGAGCACCAGCGGTCGTACGCGCTCAACCTGATCGGCATGGCCACCGTGCACCTGCTCCGGCGCGAGCCCGAGCGCAGCACCGACTTCGCCTCACAGGCCATGGAGATCGCCCGGAAGGTCCGCTCCGAGCGTGTGAACACTCGTATCCGAAAGACGGTCGACACCGCGGTGCGCGACTTCGGCGACCTGACCGCCGTGGCCGATCTGACCGACCAGCTCGCCGCCGACCTGCCGGAGGCCGCGGAAGCGGTCTGACCACGCCGGACCCACCAGCTCCGGCCGCGGCCGGTCCTCCCGAACTGCCCGACTCGGCTCCCCCATGCCAGGTCATCGAGAGGCCCGCCGCGGCCGGTTTCCGCTGCCCGGGGACGTCCTCGCAGGACGGCGGTCCCGCTGACCGGCACCCCGCGCTTCACCGACGCGTAACACACAGGGCGTCTTCGTCACCCCGGCGAAACAACGGGGGGCTTCCACCGAAACCGCGCTGCGCCAGTCTCAGGGCGCATAACCGGCCAGCCCCTCATCCGACCGGACCGCCCAGGCACCGCCCGCACGGGGCCGCACAACCGACGAGGAGACGCCGATGGCACCAGCCATCACGCTTGCCGCGGAGGCACCCAGACTGTCTGCCGCGAACACAGGCTTCATGCTCATCTGCTCCGCCCTGGTGCTGCTCATGACCCCGGGCCTGGCCTTCTTCTACGGAGGCATGGTCCGCGTCAAGAGCACCCTCAACATGCTGATGATGAGCTTCGTCAGCTTGGGCATCGTCACCATCCTCTGGGTGCTCTACGGCTTCTCGCTCGCCTTCGGCACGAGCAACGGCCTCATCGGGTTCAACTCCCACTGGCTCGGGCTCAGCGACATCGGGCTCACCGAGCTGTGGGACGGCTACACCATCCCGATCTTCGTCTTCATGGTCTTCCAGCTCATGTTCGCGATCATCACCCCGGCCCTGATCAGCGGCGCCCTCGCGGACCGCGTGAAGTTCTCGGCGTGGTCGCTGTTCGTCGTGCTGTGGGTCACGATCGTCTACGTGCCGGTCGCCCACTGGGTCTGGGGCGCCGACGGCTGGGCCTACAAGCTCGGCGTGATCGACTTCGCGGGCGGCACGGCGGTCCACATCAACGCCGGCGCGGCGGCCCTCGGCGTCATCCTCGTCATCGGCAAGCGCGTCGGCTTCAAGAAGGACCCGATGCGCCCGCACAGCCTCCCGCTGGTCATGCTCGGCGCGGGTCTGCTGTGGTTCGGCTGGTTCGGCTTCAACGCCGGCTCGTGGCTCGGCAACGACGACGGCGTGGGCGCGCTGATGTTCGTCAACACGCAGGTCGCGACCGCCGCCGCCATGCTCGCCTGGCTCGCCTACGAGAAGATCAGGCACGGCGCGTTCACCACGCTGGGCGCCGCCTCCGGCGCGGTCGCCGGCCTGGTCGCGATCACCCCGTCCGGCGGTGCCGTCTCCCCGCTCGGCGCGATCGCCGTCGGCGCCATCGCCGGTGTCGCCTGCGCCGCGGCCGTCGGCCTGAAGTTCCGCTTCGGCTACGACGACTCGCTCGACGTCGTCGGCGTCCACATGGTCGGCGGCATCATCGGCTCCCTGCTCATCGGCTTCTTCGCCACCGGCAAGGGCCAGTCCGCCGCGACCGGCGTCCTCTACGGCGACCACAGCTGGACCCAGCTCTGGAAGCAGTGCGCCGGCGTCGGCGCCGTCCTCGCCTACTCCCTGGTCGTCTCCGCGGTCCTCGCCTTCCTGCTCGACAGGACCATCGGGATGCGGGTCACCGAGGACGAGGAGATCTCGGGCATCGACCAGGCGGAGCACGCCGAGACCGCGTACGACTTCAGCGGCGCGGGCGGTGGCGTCATCGGCTCCGTCGCCGCCTCCGCGGCCGCCGCGCAGACCAAGCAGACCAAGAGGGTGGACGCATGAAGCTCATCACCGCCGTCGTCAAGCCGCACCGGCTCGACGAGATCAAGGAGGCCCTTCAGGCCTTCGGCGTCCACGGACTGACGGTCACCGAGGCCAGCGGTTACGGTCGTCAGCGGGGCCACACCGAGGTCTACCGCGGTGCCGAGTACACCGTCGATCTCGTCCCCAAGATCCGTATCGAGGTGCTGGCCGAGGACGACGAAGCCGAACAGCTGATCGAGGTCGTCGTCAAGGCGGCCCGGACCGGCAAGATCGGTGACGGCAAGGTCTGGTCGTTGCCGGTCGAGACCGCCGTCCGGGTCCGGACCGGCGAGCGCGGCCCCGACGCGCTCTGACACGACGGAAGAACGGGAGTCGCCGGGTGACGGGTACGGATGTGCGGAACGAAGCGGATGACTCGGGACCCAGCGGCTACGCGGCGGCCCGGCTGCGCCTCCTCTGCGAGGAGGGGCGGTCCGGGCCGCCGCGCCGTGCCGCCCTGGCCAAGCTGACCGACGACTGGCTCGCCGGACTGTTCACCGCCGGGGCCCGGGACCTCAGGGGCGTCTCGCTCGTCGCCGTCGGCGGCTACGGCCGCGGCGAGCTGTCCCCGCGCAGTGACCTGGACCTGCTGCTGCTCCACGACGGGAACGCGCCCGACGCGGTCGCCGCCCTCGCCGACCGCCTCTGGTACCCCGTCTGGGACCTCGGCCTCGCCCTCGACCACTCCGTGCGCACCCCGGCCGAGGCCCGCAGGACGGCCGGCGAGGACCTGAAGGCCCACCTCGGCCTCCTCGACGCCCGCCACCTCGCCGGCGACCTCGGCCTCACCGCGGCCCTGCGCACCACCGTCCTCGCCGACTGGCGCAACCAGGCACCCAAGCGCCTCCCCGAACTGCGGGACCTGTGCGCCGAGCGCGCCGAACGCCAGGGCGAGCTCCAGTACCTCCTGGAACCCGACCTCAAGGAGGCCCGCGGCGGCCTGCGGGACGCCACCGCCCTGCGCGCCGTCGCCGCCTCCTGGCTGGCCGACGCCCCGCGCGAGGGCCTCGCCGACGCCCGCCGGCGCCTCCTCGACGCCCGGGACGCCCTGCACCTGGTGACCGGCCGGGCCACCGACCGGCTGGCACTGCAGGAACAGGACCAGGTGGCGGCCGGCCTGGGCCTGCTCGACGCCGACACCCTGCTCCGGCAGGTCTACGAGGCGGCCCGCGTGATCTCGTACGCCGGCGACGTCACCTGGCGCGAGGTGGGCCGCGTGCTGCGGTCGCGGTCCGTCCGCCCGCGGCTGCGCGCCATGCTGGGCGGCGGCAGGCCGGTCGCCGAACGCTCACCGCTCGCCGAGGGCGTGGTGGAGCAGGAGGGCGAGGCGGTGCTCGCCCGCTCCGCGCGCCCTGACCGCGACCCCGTGCTCCCGCTGCGCGCCGCGGCCGCCGCCGCGCAGGCAGGACTCCCGCTCTCCCTGCACGCCGTACGGCGCCTGGCCGCCGTGGCCCGGCCGCTGCCCACGCCCTGGCCCGCCGAGGCGCGCGAACAACTGGTGACCCTGCTCGGTTCCGGCCGCCCCACCGTCGACGTCTGGGAGGCGCTGGAGGCGGAGGGCCTGATCAGCCGGCTGCTGCCCGACTGGGAGCGGGTCCGCTGCCGCCCGCAGCGCAACGCCGTCCACATCTGGACCGTGGACCGGCACCTGATCGAGACCGCGGTCCGCGCCTCCGAGCTGACCCGCCGGGTCGGCCGCCCGGACCTGCTGCTGGTCTCCGCGCTGCTGCACGACATCGGCAAGGGCTGGCCCGGCGACCACTCCGTGGCCGGCGAGATCATCGCCAGGGACGTGGCCGCCCGGATCGGCTTCGACCCCGCCGACGCCACCGTCCTCGCCACCCTCGTCCGGCACCACCTGCTGCTCGTCGAGACGGCCACCCGGCGCGACCTGGAGGACCCGGCGACGGTCCGCGCGGTCGCCGACGCCGTCGGCACCCAGAGCACCCTGGAACTGCTGCACGCCCTCACCGAGGCGGACGCCCTCGCCACCGGCCCCGCCGCCTGGTCCTCCTGGCGCGGCTCCCTCGTCGCCGACCTGGTCCGGCGCGTCGGCGCCGTCCTGGCCGGGGACGGCCCCGACGAACCCGAACCCGCCGCGCCCACGGCCGAGCAGGAGCGGCTGGCCATCGAGGCATTCCGCACCGGCAGCCCGGTCCTCGCGCTGCGCGCCCAGCCCGAACCGGCCGGCGAGGAGGAGGCCCCCGGCGCGCCCGAGCCGCTCGGCGTGGAACTGGTCATCGCCGTCCCGGACCAGCCGGCCGTGCTGCCCGCCGTCGCCGGCGTCCTCGCCGTGCACCGCCTGACCGTCCGCACCGCCGAGCTGCGCACCCTGCGCCTGCCCGACGACGTCGACGACGGAGCGCTCCTGCTGCTGAACTGGCGGGTGGCCGCCGAGTACGGCTCCCTGCCCCAGGCGGCCCGGCTGCGCGCGGACCTGGTCCGCGCCCTGGACGGCTCCCTCGACATCGCCGGCCGCCTCGCCGAGCGGGACGCCGCCTATCCGCGCCGCCGCGGCTGGGTGGCACCGCCCCCGCGCGTCACGGTGGCCCCGGCCGCCTCGCACCACGCCACGGTGATCGAGGTGCGCACGCAGGACGCGCCCGGCCTGCTGTTCCGCATCGGCATGGCCCTGGAGAAGGCCGGGGTGCGGGTGCGCAGCATGCACGTCAGCACCCTCGGGGCCAACGCCGTCGACGCCTTCTACGTCACCACCGGCACGGGCGCGCCGCTGCCGGACGGGGACGCGGCATCGCTGGCGCGCGTGCTCGAGGAGACCCTGCGGGCATGACCCTGCCCCGGTGAGTTCGGCGCCGGGATACCCTTGAGGGCGATTCCAAGAAGCCACCGACCCCGAGGACCGCGAGCGCCGTGTTCGACACTCTCTCCGATCGCCTGTCAGCGACTTTCAAGAACCTGCGCGGCAAGGGACGGCTCTCCGAGGCGGATGTCGACGCCACGGCACGTGAGATCCGTATCGCGCTCCTCGAAGCGGACGTGGCGCTGCCCGTCGTGCGTTCCTTCATCAAGAACCTGAAGGAGCGCGCGCTCGGCGCCGAGGTCTCCCGGGCGCTGAACCCGGCCCAGCAGGTCCTGAAGATCGTCAACGAGGAACTGGTCACCATCCTCGGCGGCGAGACCCGGCGGCTGCGCTTCGCCAAGCAGCCCCCCACCGTCATCATGCTGGCGGGTCTCCAGGGTGCCGGTAAGACCACCCTGGCGGGCAAGCTCGGCAAGTGGCTCAAGGACCAGGGCCACTCGCCGCTGCTGGTCGCCGCCGACCTCCAGCGCCCGAACGCCGTCAACCAGCTCAGCGTCGTCGCCGACCGCGCCGGCGTCGCCGTCTACGCCCCGGAGCCGGGCAACGGCGTGGGCGACCCGGTCAAGGTCGCCAAGGACTCCATCGACTTCGCGAAGTCCAAGGTCCACGACATCGTGATCGTGGACACCGCCGGCCGTCTCGGCATCGACCAGGAGATGATGCAGCAGGCCGCGGACATCCGCGACGCCGTCTCCCCGGACGAGATCCTGTTCGTCGTCGACGCGATGATCGGCCAGGACGCCGTCAACACCGCCGAGGCCTTCCGCGACGGCGTCGGCTTCGACGGCGTGGTCCTCTCCAAGCTCGACGGTGACGCCCGCGGTGGTGCGGCGCTCTCGATCCGCCAGATCACCGGCAAGCCGATCATGTTCGCGTCGAACGGCGAGAAGCTGGACGACTTCGACGCGTTCCACCCGGACCGGATGGCCTCCCGCATCCTCGACATGGGTGACCTGCTCACCCTGATCGAGCAGGCGGAGAAGACCTTCAGCCAGGAAGAGGCCGCTCAGATGGCCTCGAAGCTGGCGTCCAAGAAGGGCCAGGACTTCACCCTGGACGACTTCCTGGCCCAGATGGAGCAGGTCCGCAAGATGGGCTCCATCTCCAAGCTGCTCGGCATGCTCCCGGGCATGGGCCAGATCAAGGACCAGATCCAGAACATCGACGAGCGTGACGTCGACCGCACCGCCGCGATCATCAAGTCGATGACCCCGGTCGAGCGCCAGGACCCGACGATCATCAACGGCTCCCGCCGCGCCCGTATCGCCAAGGGCTCGGGCGTCGAGGTCAGCGCGGTGAAGAACCTGGTCGAGCGGTTCTTCGAGGCTCGCAAGATGATGTCCCGGATGGCCCAGGGCGGCGGCATCCCCGGCATGCCGGGGATCCCGGGCATGGGCGGCGGCCCCGGCCGGAGCAAGAAGCAGCCGAAGAAGGCCAAGGGCAAGCAGCGCTCCGGCAACCCGATGAAGCGCAAGCAGCAGGAGCTGGAGGACGCCCAGCGCCGCGAGGCGGCGGGCCAGGGCGGCGCCTTCGGCCTGCCCCAGCAGGGCGGTCAGGACTTCGAACTGCCGGACGAGTTCAAGAAGTTCATGGGCTGATCCGACCCCGCACCACACGTCGTCGAGGGCGCCCCCCGGACCCGGGGGGCGCCCTCAGCGCGTGCCGTGGTCCGTCATGTGCCGTAACGTCCTGGTATGAGCAATGCCGCGCCGCCACGCCAGGCCCCTGACCAGCCGTGGCGCGCCGAGGGCACACCGGACGAGCCGCCGAGGCGGTCCGGGGGCCCGAGACTGCGCGGCGGCCGGTGGTGGGGTCTGCTCGTCACCGCGGTGATCGTCTTCCTGCTCGCCTACTTCGGCCTGAACTACCTCGGCCAGGGCAACGAGCCGACGATCTCGTACACCGAGTTCAGCCGGGAGGTCGGCGCCGGCAACGTCGCCACGATCTACTCCAAGGGCGACGCGATCCAGGGGCAGCTCAAGAGCCCCCGCGCCAACCCCGAAGGCGGCGGCACCTACAGCAAGTTCAGGACGCAGCGGCCGGCCTTCGCGACCGACAAGCTGTGGCAGGAGCTCAGCAGCCACGGCGTCACGGTGACCGCGCGACCGGTGGTGCAGGAGCGCAGCTTCCTGTCCAACCTGCTGATCTCGCTCATCCCCATCGTGATCCTCGCCGCGGTCTGGATCTTCTTCGCCCGGCGGATCGGAGCGGGACTGGGCGGGGCCGGCGGCATGTTCGGCCGGAAACCGCCGCCCAAACCGGTCGGGCCCCGCCCCGACAGCAAACGCACCACCTTCGCGGACGTGGCCGGGATCGACGAGGTCAAGGGCGAACTGGACGACGTCGTCGACTTCCTGGAGCACCCCGACGCCTACCGCAGGATGGGCGCCAAACTGCCCCGCGGGGTGCTGCTCGCGGGCCAGCCCGGCACCGGCAAGACCCTGCTGGCCCGCGCGGTCGCCGGCGAGGCGGGCGTGCCGTTCTTCTCCGCCTCGGCGTCCGAGTTCATCGAGATGATCGTCGGTGTCGGCGCGTCCCGGGTCCGCGAGCTGTTCGCCGAGGCCCGCAAGGTGGCGCCGTCCATCATCTTCATCGACGAGATCGACACCATCGGACGGGCGCGCGGCAGCGGCGCCTCGATGAGCGGCCACGACGAGCGCGAGCAGACGCTGAACCAGATCCTCACGGAGATGGACGGCTTCTCGGGCTCCGAGGGCGTGATCGTCATCGCCGCGACCAACCGCGCGGACATCCTCGACCCGGCACTGACCCGGCCGGGCCGCTTCGACCGGGTGGTCAACGTGGCCCCGCCGGACCGCGGCGGACGCGAGGCGATCCTGCGGATCCACACCCGGGACATCCCGCTCGCCCCCGACGTGGACCTGCCCCAGATGGCACGGGTGACCCCCGGTATGACAGGTGCGGATCTGGCCAATCTCGCCAACGAGGCCGCCCTGCTCGCGGTCAAGCGCAAGCAGGACCAGGTGACCGCCGGCGACCTGTCCGAGGCGCTGGAGAAGGTGCAGCTCGGCGCCGAACGCACCCTCGTGATGCCCGAGGAGGACCGCCGCCGCACCGCCTACCACGAGAGCGGCCACGCCCTCCTCGGCATGCTCCAGCCGGGCGCCGACCCCGTCCGCAAGATCACCATCGTGCCGCGCGGCCGGGCCCTCGGCGTGACAATGTCCACCCCCGAGGTGGAGCGCTACGCGCACTCGGAGGAGTACCTGCGCGGCCGCATCATCGGCGCCCTCGGCGGAATGGCCGCGGAGGACGTCGTGTACGGCGTCGTCACCACGGGCGCCGAGAACGACCTCGAGCAGGTCACCAACATCGCGCGCGGGATGGTGGCCCGCTGGGGCATGAGCGAGCGCGTCGGCCGCCTGTCCGCCCTCCCGAGCGACGCCCAGCAGGCGTACGGCCTCGCGGCAGCCCCCCACACCCTCGACGTGATCGACGGGGAGATGCGCCGGATCGTCGACGAGTGCTACGAGGAGGCCCTCCACAAGCTCCGCGAGCACCGCGGCCGGCTCGACGCCCTGGCCGGGGCGCTCCTGGAGAGCGAGACGCTGGAGGAGGCGGAGGCCTACCGGATCGCCGGCATCCCGCGCCTGGCCAAGGAGTCCGAGACGGCGTGAGCCCGCACCGCCCCCGCCGAACGCCCCGGATCGGCCGCGCCGCCCGCTACGGCACGCGCGCGATGAGGTAGCGGAACACGTTGGGCATCCACACCGTGCCGTCCTCGCGCCGGTACGGGTGCAGCGCCTCCGTCAGCTCCTTGGTCACCTGCTTGCGGTCGGTCGCCGCGACCGCCGCGTCGAACAGGCCCGTCGACAGCAGCCCGCGCAGGGCGCTGTCGGTGTCGGCGTACCCGAACGGGCACGACACCCGCCCCGAGCCGTCCGGCTTCAGCCCGGCCCGGTGGGCGACCTCCTCCAGGTCGTCACGGCGGGCGGGGCGCCACCGGCCAGCGCCGCGCAGCGGATCGGCCAGCTTCGTCGCCACCCGCAGCACCGAGGAGGTGGCGCAGCGCTCCGGCGGGCCCCAGCCGGCCAGCACCACGGCCGCGCCGTGGCCCGCCCGCGGCAGCGCCGCCGCCAGCAGCTCGCCCAGCCCCTCGGCGTCGCCCGCCCGGCAGCCGATCGGCTCGAAGACGGTCACCACGGTGTACGGGGGCGTCCGGGCGCCGGCCGCGTCTCCGGGGGAGCCCGCCACGAGCCGCACACCGGCACGCGCGCGCGTGCCGCGCGGCCCGTCCGGCTGCAGGCGCTCGCGCGCCAGGGCGAGCCGTTCGGGGCACGAGTCGACACCGGTGACCGAAGCCCCCCGGGAGAGGGCCATCAGCAGGGCGAGCCCGGAGCCGCAGCGCAGACCCAGGAGCCTGGTGCCCGGGCCCACTTCAAGTCGCTCGTGGACGGTCTCGTAGAGCGGCACCAGCATCCGCTCCTGGATCTCGGACCAGTCACGCGCGCGTGCGCACAGGTCCACGCGGGGTGGTGCGGAAGCCGCGTGTGACAGGTGTTCCCGCACGAGCGTAGGTGTCATAGGTAAGCGCCCCATTCCGCCGACAGTTCGTCGCAGTGCCCGATTGCGTGGCCCCCGTGCCGTGCGCTCGCACTATCCACGTATGCCAGGTAACTCCCGGCTCGCGGTGCCGTCCAGGGGTCGTGGGGCCCCGCTTGGGTCCGGTGCGCCTGTGTGGCGAGATTTCACGTCCGCGCAACCTGCGCGACCCGCCGGATGCCGGGGCGGGCGCGGGCCCGGGGTAACGTCGCGGGCGTCGCGGGCGCTGAGTGAGACAACGAGCCGTACGCGAGAGCGACCGAAACGCACCTTGCGCATCGCCGGATCCCAGCAGCACCGGGACGTACACGCCGGGCCGTACGTCACGCTACGCACCGGCTTGGTACGAGGTGTGAGGCTTCTCCGCAGATCAGCGCACCCGCCCTCGTCAGGACACATCAGTGGCAACTGACGGGTACGTGCAAATTA
This sequence comes from Streptomyces collinus Tu 365, assembly GCF_000444875.1. NCBI lineage: Bacteria > Bacillati > Actinomycetota > Actinomycetes > Kitasatosporales > Streptomycetaceae > Streptomyces > Streptomyces collinus. Next base: position 6,058,045 of record NC_021985.1, read on the forward strand.
TTTGGGATGGCCCGGAATAGGAACACAGGGGCACCCACGCTCGTTGTCATTACGTGAGCACGACACAGACACCACCTGTTCTCGCCGCAGAGCTGGCGCAGGCGTGGGCCGATATCCAGCGGTACCACCCCGAGCTGCCTGACCTTGCCGCGCCAGAGTCCCTGATCGGGGAGTCGTCGTCCGCGTGCGGGCACGAGCTCTCCTTCGAGCGACTGCTTCACGAGGCAGTCCATGGCATCGCCGCCGCCCGCGGGGTCCGCGACACCTCCCGCGCCGGCCGCTACCACAACCGCCGATTCCTCGCCATCGCCGAGGAGCTGGGCCTGGACCACCCCGAGGAGCCGCATCCCAGCAGCGGCTTCTCGCTGGTCACGCTCAACCCCGAGGCCAAGCGCCGTTACCGCCCCACCATGGAGCGGCTCCAGCGCGCCCTGAAGGCCCACACGGCGGCCACCTCCGCCGACACCTCCCGCACGTTCCGCGGCCCGGCCGCCCGGCACGGCTCCTCCGGTGGCGGGGTCCGTGTCAAGGCGGTCTGCGACTGCGGGCGCAACGTCCGGGTGGTCCCCTCGGTGCTGGCCCAGGCCCCCATCGTGTGCGGCGGCTGCGGCAAGCCGTTCCGCATCCCGGAGGTCGTGGGAGCGGCGGCGAGCTAGGGGTACGGCTGCTCGTGGCAGCCGTACCCGGCTTCCCCGCCGGGGCTCGCGCACCCGACGTGACTCACCTCCGCGCCGGGTGCCTCCTCGGCATGCCCTGACGGGGCCGCCTGCCCTCGCCGCCGCCCTCGTCCGCACCCTCCGCCAGAAGCGACCCGCCGGGTATGGCACAATGGCTAGCTGTACTCGACAGTCGCACAGGACCCCTCTCTCCTCCGGCTGACGCGTCCATCGGGCACTCGGGTACCGCAACCCCACGCGGCCGTCTCGCCGTGCCCAACCACGTCAAAATCAGGAGAATCCACTCCCGTGGCAGTCAAGATCAAGCTGAAGCGTCTGGGCAAGATCCGTTCGCCTCACTACCGCATCGTCGTCGCCGACTCCCGCACCCGCCGTGACGGCCGTGCGATCGAGGAGATCGGCAAGTACCACCCGACCTACAACCCGTCGGTCATCGAGGTGGACGCCGACCGCGTCGCGTACTGGCTGGGTGTCGGCGCGCAGCCGACCGAGCCCGTCCTCGCCATCCTGAAGAAGACCGGCGACTGGCAGAAGTTCAAGGGCGAGCCCGCCCCGGCGCCGCTGCTCGTCGCCGAGCCGAAGGCCACCCGCCCGTCGTTCGAGGCGCTCGGCGGTGACGACGAGGGCAAGGGTGAGGCCATCACCCAGAAGAAGAAGGCTGAGAAGAAGGACGAGGCCGCGGCTGAGTCCGAGTCGACCGAGGCCTGAGCAGCATGCTCGAAGAGGCGCTTGAGCACCTCGTGAAGGGCATCGTCGACAACCCTGACGATGTGCAGGTCGCCTCGCGTGACCTGCGCCGCGGGCGCGTGCTCGAGGTCCGGGTGCACCCCGAGGACCTCGGCAAGGTGATCGGCCGCAACGGCCGCACCGCGCGCGCTCTGCGCACCGTCGTGGGCGCCATCGGCGGCCGTGGTGTCCGTGTCGACCTCGTCGACGTGGACCAAGTCCGCTGACGCTTTCGCAGCACCGGCTCGGGCCGGGGAGGGCCACTGGGCCGTCCCCGGCCCGTAGTCGTATGACAGGAGAACAAGCACAGTGCAGCTGGTAGTCGCACGGATCGGCCGTGCCCATGGCATCAAGGGCGAGGTCACCGTCGAGGTACGCACCGACGAGCCCGAACTCCGGCTCGCGCCCGGCGCGGTACTCGCCACCGAACCCGCCTCCACGGGACCGCTCACCATCGAGACCGGCCGTGTGCACAGCGGCCGGCTGCTGCTGCGCTTCGCGGGCGTGAGCGACCGCACCGGCGCCGAGGCCCTGCGCAACACCCTCCTGATCGCCGAGATCGACCCGGAGGAGCTGCCCGAGGGCGAGGACGAGTACTACGACCACCAGCTCATGGACCTCGACGTGGTGACCGAGGACGGCACCGAGGTCGGCCGGATCACGGAGATCTCCCACCTGCCCTCCCAGGACCTGTTCATCGTGGAACGCCCGGACGGCAGCGAGGTCATGATCCCGTTCGTGGAGGAGATCGTCACCGAGATCGACCTGGAGGAACAGCGGGCCGTCATCGCCCCGCCCCCGGGCCTGATCGACGACCGCGCGGAGATCGCGTCCTCCCGCGAAGAGGACGAGTCGTCCCGCGACGAGGACGCGTCCTCCCGCCACGAGGACGAGTCCTGATGCGCCTCGACGTCGTCACGATCTTCCCCGAGTACCTGGAACCGCTGAACGTCTCCCTCGTCGGCAAGGCACGCGCGCGCGGCCGGCTGGACGTGCACGTCCACGACCTGCGGGAGTGGACGTACGACCGCCACAACACGGTCGACGACACCCCCTACGGCGGCGGCCCGGGCATGGTCATGAAGACCGACCCCTGGGGCGACGCCCTGGACACGGTCCTCGCCGACGGCTACGAGTCCGGCGCCCGGACCCCCGCGCTGATCGTCCCCACCCCGAGCGGCCGCCCCTTCACCCAGGAACTCGCCGTCGAGCTGTCCGAGCAGCCCTGGCTGATCTTCACACCGGCGCGCTACGAGGGCATCGACCGGCGGGTCATGGACGAGTACGCGACCCGGATGCCGGTCCACGAGGTCTCCATCGGCGACTACGTGCTCGCCGGCGGCGAGGCGGCCGTCCTGGTGATCACCGAGGCCGTGGCCAGGCTGCTGCCCGGCGTCCTCGGCAACGCCGAGTCCCACCGGGACGACTCCTTCGCGCCCGGCGCGATGGCGAACCTCCTGGAGGGCCCCGTCTACACCAAGCCGCCCGTCTGGCGCGGCCGGGACATCCCGGACGTGCTGCTCAGCGGCCACCACGGCAAGATCGCCCGCTGGCGCCGCGACGAGGCGCTCCGGCGCACCACGGCCCACCGGCCCGACCTGATCGAGCACTGCGAGCCCAAGGCCTTCGACAAGAAGGACCGCGAGATGCTCTCCATCCTGGGCTGGGCCCCGGACCCGGAGGGCGAGCCGTACGGCCGATTTTGGCGCAGGACCGGGGCCGTGGAAGAATAGACCGCTGTTGTGCGCCCGTCCGGCGTGCGCCCCTGCCACAGGGGGACACGACGCCCGTCCCGACCCGCACGGCAGACCTCTTGTACACCTAGTTCCCGTTGATGACCTGTGGCATCAGCGAAGAAAGCAGACGAAATGTCTCACCTGCTCGACACCGTCGACGCCGCGTCGCTGCGCAGCGACATCCCGGCCTTCCGCCCGGGTGACACCGTCAACGTGCACGTCCGCGTCATCGAGGGCAACCGCTCCCGTGTGCAGCAGTTCAAGGGCGTGGTGATCCGTCGCCAGGGCTCCGGCGTCCGCGAGACCTTCACGGTCCGCAAGGTCTCGTTCTCCGTCGGCGTCGAGCGCACCTTCCCGGTGCACACCCCGATCGTCGAGAAGATCGAGCTGGTCACCCGTGGTGACGTGCGCCGCGCCAAGCTGTACTACCTCCGTGAGCTGCGCGGCAAGGCCGCGAAGATCAAGGAGAAGCGCGACAGCTGAGCGCTTTACGGAGGTCACAGCGGAGCCGGATAGCATCTCGCTCCGATGGACACCGAAGCACAGCCGACGGAACGCGACCGCTCCTCCCTTCCCGGTACACCGGGTTCGGAGGGCCGGTCGCGTTTCGCGTTGCCGGCGTGGGCCGCCGACCGGCTGCCGGGCGGCAAGATCAGCCTCACCCTCCTCGCCTGCCTGGGGTTTTTGCTCCTCCTCAACGCTTTCGTGGTGCAACCGTTCCAGATTCCGAGCGGATCCATGGAACAGGGATTGAGGATCGGTGACCGCGTCCTCGTAAATAAGTTGGCGTACCGTTTCGGTGCCCAGCCGCGCCGCGGCGACGTGGTTGTCTTCGACGGGACCGGGTATTTCGGGGACGCCGACTACATCAAACGCGTTGTCGGGGTGGGGGGAGACCATGTGGTGTGCTGCGACACGAAGGGAAGGATCGAGGTGAACGGCCGACCGGTCGACGAGACGGCGTTCCTCCATCCCGGGGACACCCCGTCCGCCGTCCCCTTCGACGTCGTCGTGCCCGCGGGCCGTCTGTTCCTCCTCGGGGACCACCGCGGTGACTCCCGCGACTCCCGCGACCACCTCGGCTCACCCGGCGGCGGCATGGTGCCCGTCGGCGACGTCATCGGCCGGGCCGACTGGATCGTCTGGCCGTACGACCGGCTGACCCGGCTGCACCGCCCGTCCGCGTACGCGCGCGTGCCCGCCGCGGAGGGTGCGCATGGGTAACCGCGGCAGGCCACGTGGGGTGTCCAGCACGCCGGCCGACAACCTGCTGCCCACCGGGACGCGCCGGACCTCTGCCGCGGCCGGCCCCGGCCCCGGCCCCGGCCGCAGCCGCGCCGAGCGGCGCAGGCTCCAGCGCAAGGTGAAGCGCAAGCGCAGGCGTTCGGCTGTTCGGGAGATCCCCCTTCTGGTCGGTGTCGCCGTCCTGATAGCGCTGGTCCTCAAGACCTTCCTCGTCCAGGCGTTCGTGATCCCGTCGGGCTCGATGGAGCAGACGATCCGGATCGGCGACCGCGTCCTGGTCGACAAGTTCACCCCGTGGTTCGGCTCCAAGCCCCAGCGCGGGGACGTCGTGGTGTTCCACGACCCGGGCGGCTGGCTGGCCGACGAACAGACCGCGCCCAAGCATGACCCGATCGTCGTCAAGCAGGTCAAGGAAGGCCTCACGTTCATCGGCCTGCTGCCCTCGGACAACGA